>JBJTBK010000001.1:0-7827 GCA_046091245.1 Nevskiaceae bacterium
GGCCAAGGTTCGCATAGTCGAAGACGGCAGCGTAGAGCTTCGCAGCCGACAGGTCTGCGCGAGTGAGGTTTGCACGACTGAAGTCGACACCGGTGAGGTCGGCGCGAGTCAAATTCGACAAGGTAAGTTCCGCGTGGCGAAAGTTCGCTGACAGGAGTTTGGCATCACTCAGGTCGGCTTGGAGCAGATTCGCATTCCAAAAATCGACCTGGGGCATCATCGAACTCCGGAAACAGGAATGATCCAAACACGCACTACGAAAAGATGCATGCCAGAGATCGCATTTCCAAAAGACGCTGTCGGACAGATCGGCACCATCGAACTTCGTATCGCGAAGGTCGGACTCCACGAACTCCGTCATCGATATCTTTGCGTCGATGAAAACTGTGTGAGAAAAAACCGACTTGTGAAAGTGACCCCGAATCGCCGAGCCACGTGCGTTCGAGTGACTGCAGTCGAACCTCGAACTGGGAAACACCTCCAATTGGGTGCCTTCGAGGCTGGCATGTCGAAGGGTGCATGAATCCCCCTGGAGACCCAGAATGACAGCGCTGTCGAGAACAGCATGGTCCAAGTTCGCGCCGGTCACATAGATTCCACGGACTCGGCTACGGGTCATCTTCATGCGCTCGGCGTTGGCATTCAACATCGATACTTGCGACATCGAGGTGTCGGACAAGTCTGCCTCCGCGAGAAGGGCATTCGTGAAATTTACAGAATCCAAACAAGAGCCGCGGAACGAGACACCAATCAGTACCGCACCCGTGAAGTTCGCGCCGGTGAGATCGTGGTACGCAAACTTTCGATCTACGAGGCTTTGACCGGAGAAGTCATGTCCAACGAATTGAGTGTCGAGGGTGCGATGGGAATCAAGCATCGGGAGAGGCTCCGTTCGAGGTTGTGGTAGAGATGAGAAGAAAGGATGGATGGAGATGGTGACGTCGATGGCTGACGGCGATTCGCACAATCTGGGCCGCTTCGTCGAGGCGCAAGACCGACCCGCCACTTGTCGCAACTGCGCCAACATGAGCGAATTCGAATGTGCGAGCCATGAACTTACGCATCATGCAAAGACCTGCCATTGGATTTGGTTCATCTTTCCGCAGATCGACGGCTTGGGTGACTCCGCGATGTCCAAGGACTTCGCAATCCGCACTCTCGACGAAGCCCGTGCGTACGCATCCCACAGACTTCTTCGTGATCGCTACATCAGGGTCGTCGAACTTGTACGGGAGTCGCTGCGAAGTGGAATGCGACCAACGAAATTGATGGGCTCCACGACGGATGTCAGGAAGCTTGCATCGTCCCTCACCTTGTTTCGAGAGGTGGGGAGTCTCCAAGGTGATGAGGACTTGTTTGCTGTGTCCGGGGATTGCCTCCAACTGTTGGAAGCGAAATGCACGAAGGCGTGTGACATGACACTGGCGTGGATTCGCAACCAACATCACGACTGACCGCCGGTTGCGTCAGATCCAGCGCATTCGGCCTGCATCCGAAGATTCTCGATCGCTTTTTCGATCTCCCATTGGAGATGCTCGCGCGCGTGCCGACCTGCTGCGTTGTCGGGAAGGTTGACGCGCAGCCAACCCTCCTGCTCCGTCGGATAGATCTTGGCGACGCGATTCTCGTACCACTGAAGGAGAGCACCGAGGCCGTCACGCCGACGGATGCCGATTACTGCCCCTTTCATGCGGATGGTCGCTGCGGTCAGGTCTGCGCTACACATCGTGCACATCCGGCAGTCGTCGGCGCAGTCGATGCGCGGATCTTCCTTCAACACATTTGCGAAGACGGCGCGCACGTGATTGCGTTCGCGACGATTCTCGTAACGACGGACGTGGCGAGCCACGTAGCGCCACCCATTGCGAGAGGGAAGAGTCGATCGAGCAATGTCGCGCATCTTGTTTTCGTGATGCGAGAGTTTCCGATGCTTGTGTCCCATGTTTTGCCTCCGTGACCGGGGCAAGGTCGAGACTCGACCTCTGGGGACCCCGGTCCTAGCTAACTAGGAGGCTCGAACGGGGCCGCGCCAGGTGGTGGAAAATCGCCATCACGAGAGAAGATAGCAGCAGGGTGTGCTCCAAGCGCCAACCGAGGATCAATGATCACTCGTCATCGCCGAGAAGGCGGTTGACCTTGTCGTCGTCGAAGAAGTCGTCGTCACGGGTATCGAGCCCCCGGCGCTTCTTGTCGCGCAGATTGAGGGCGCTCGACGAGATCATCTTGAACAATGGGGAGCCATCCCGCTTGTCGGCCTTGTAGGCCCTCGCCCGTCTGTTGCGCACACCCATCCCCCGTGCGTCTCCGTAGGCGTTCAGGTCAGCGGACAGGTAAACGAAGGTCCAGCCCTCTGTCTCGCAGTTTTCGATGAGTTCACGCACGCGCGGAAGGGTGAACTCTGTGCTGTTGTTCTCGTGACCATCAGTGATGGTGACGAACACGACATCGGGCTGGTGTTCGGGCGCGCGACTATCGACCGCCCTCTCCTCGCGTATCCTGGCGACTAGCCGCCCCGTTGCGTCGAGCAATGGCGTACTGGCGCGGGGAATGAATGTCTTGGGGGTGAGGGATGGGACCTCGGCGATTGGCATACGGTCGTACACGACTTCGTGAGCATCCTGCGAGTCGAATTGAACGAGAGTCATCGTGGCATCGTTGCCTCCGGCACGTTGCTCTTTGATGAAGGCGTTGTAGCCACCGATGACATCGCCTGCGATGGATTCCATCGAGCCCGAGCGATCGAGCAATACGACGAAGTGTGTGGACTTGGCTGCGGGGGCGGACTGGGACATGTGGTGCTCCTTCGGTAGTGCTGATTAGGGACAATATGACTATAAAGCGGGGGTGTCACACCGAGACCAAGATTCCCTGAAATTGCCCCTAAGGTCGGTCTGCCATAATGGAAATGAACCGAAAGACGAAGCGAGAAAGGCCTCCAGATGACGCTTGAGTGGCGCCGCGAACCCGAAATCATTTGGCCCCCTGAAACCTCCGGGCGCCCGGTCGTCCCAGGGCGCCCCGAGGTCGAAGAATTCTTCGAGACCTTCGGCCAGCGCTCCAACCGCGACTCGCTCGATGGCCTCTACCGGGAGGTTCTCGGCCGTCTTCGCGGGGACAATGGCGGTCGCGGATTTCCCCGTCCGCCGGGTGGCGAGATCATCGAACCCGACGAAGAACCCGGCCCGACCGAGGCATGCGCTTACTACTTGTCGTTTCGGTTCGGTCCTGCGTGGGGGATCTACATCGGCGTCGATTGTTGGGTAACGATGGCTCGGTATCTGCACAGAAATGGAATCCCCGCTGAGATCGCCGTAGACGAGGCCTTCATGTACATGTTTCTTCACGAGTACTTCCACTTTGCAGTCGACACCTCGACGGTGATTTTCGAGCGCGCGGTGGGCAAGTCGACGGGCTCGTACCAAGACCATTGGGTCGCGCATCACCGCGCGAACAACCCCTCGCTCCTCGAAGAGGCTCTTGCCAACGCTCATGCGTACAAGAACGCCGGCAAGCGCGCCACGGGCAGTCACGGTGAGCACGTCCGCTCCCTCCTCGCGCACTGGATGCGCAGGCAACCGCCCGGATATCGAGACTTCGAAGACGTCTGCGCTGGCCGTGGGAGCCTTGGTGAGGCTCGCTCTCAGCTGATGTCGGAAATCATGGGTATCCATCGACGGTCGAATTCGAGTGTCCCCGGACTCGAGAGCCTCTTCCACCTTCCGTCCTTCTCCAGGTCCGGCCAAAAGCCCTTCGGCCAGAAGTTCGAAGGCAAGCCACTCAACATCTACTTCTACTGAGGATCGCGATGAAACTCTTCCCCGGACTGACATTCTCTTGGAAACGCGCCATCGGCATCACGGCTGCAAAACGCCGAATTTCCCGAGCTACGGGAATCCCGCTGACACGTGCCGGGCGACAGCGCAAGCTCGGTAAGTGGTTCGGGATGCGCTGACAGTTCAGACTGTGGGGGTCTTGGCAAAGGCGCTGAAGTCGAAGTTGAACTCATGCGGGAGGTCGTGACGGGCGCCCTTTCCCTTACGATCGTTGAAGCGAAGAGCGTCGACCGGAACGATGAAGCCGGAGTCCACGAGTTTCACGAGTGCCCGTTGGTACGACTTGTCGACGATGCCAAGGAAATCTCTCTCCTTCGGCGCCACGAAATGACCGGACCTGGTTGGCTGTCGCGCGTACTCGTAGAGAAGAGCGAAGAGCGTGTGTGTTTCTTTGCCTGTCAAGTGAGCACACCACCCGTTCGTGAAGAAGCCGAGTGGAACCGGAATCGCCTTTGGTTCGTTGTAGCCACGAGCGACGAACTTGATTGGTCGCTCGATCGTGTAGCGAGCCTTCGATCTTCCAGTCCACATTTCGAATTCATTGGCACGCCGGCTGGCGACCGACTTTCCGCCTGCGAGAGGTCGTTGCGGCGCAAGCTTCTGTCGCGGTGACATCAAACTATGCGCGCGGAGCCGATCGAGTGCTTCGCTCAGGCATTTCGTCCAAGGCTGCAATCGATCGGTGCGCCCGATGAGAAGATTGATCCCAACATCACGCGCAACGTCCGACAACACGTCGCCGCTCGACCACGAGAGAAAGTACGCCTGCGGCAAATTCGATCGGGTCGAGTCATGGCGAAGAGTGAACTTCACGACGCTGTCGACGGGCATGGCCACCTGCGCGAATGCAACGAGGGAAAGGTAGAGCCGGGAAGCGGGCCCGTCTGCACCCGTCAGGCTCGCCCAAGGAGCCTGCGCACTCCCCGCCACGACACCCTTCCTCCCCGAGGGGTGGACGAAGGCGTCGGCGGGCATCCCAACCGTCTCCAATGCCTCCCGGGAGTTGGGGAACTCGATGTACCAAGGGGAGCGAACTTGAAAGGTGCCCAGCACCCGAGACCAGGTTGCGGCCGCCACCGTTGGATCGCTGTGCACCCCCATGTTCCGACCTCCATGTCCGACCAACAAGCACAACCATTACAAGATAAAAGATGAACTAGATGGCCGGCCACCGAGCGCCGAACGACCAATTTTCTTCGCGCGCCGCCTCCGGCAGGCTTTCCCCCGTGACACCGACCAGGTCGACCCGCCGATCCAATCGGACCTTGGGTGAATTTTCCCCTGATCGGAGTTGTATAGTCTAGATTATTTATCTAGACTATTCCACATAGGGCACGCAGATGTCATGCCAGAAAGGTCATCCACATGACGCAAGGAAATGTCAACAAGCAAGTCGGCCTTCTCGTTCCGGGGCCAGGCAATGTCATAGATAGCGAAGCGCCCCGCACGGCCGACCACATTCGCCTCCCCGGTGGCACACAACTCCGCAACATCACTTCGACGCCGCTCGTCGTTGCCCCCGTCACGATCTGGAATCCGACGGAGGAGGAGCTGTCATTGATCGGTCGGTCTCAACACGCCGAACAGTTGACTCGCATCAACTGGAAGGCCCTGTTGCTCGGGGACAATGTTGCGCGTCGCGAAATTGCGAGTAGATATCTCGCCTCCTCCGAGCGAGTGAATGCCGGCATCGGTTACGAACGCTGGATTGTGCAGTATGCAATGGCCCATGCCGATGCATCGGTGGTAAAGACCGTTGCCGACCTCGCGCACTGGGCATCGGAGGTCGCGGATGGACTGACGTTTGCGCGCCTCGAGACCCAACAGTTCGGCGCACGCGGTGAAACAGGTCTCGAGAAATCACTGCAAAACGCTGCCGAGCGAATCGAGCGAGTGACCGACCAAGTCTCACGATGCATCGCCGGCGACGCATGGCATCCGTGGGTGCTGATCAAGGAGATCTCATTCGGTGGCGAGCTTCGACTTGCCGAGGCGATTGCAAACGCCCTCTTCACCACGGGTGACAATTCATGGGGAAGGATCGTCTACGCAAAGAGCCTGAAATCCACACACATGCGCGAGGATGTGGCACTCGAAATCGTCGATGACGTGCTCGCGGACAGCTGCAACCCGGCCGCACTGGCAATGAAAGCTTCGATGCATGGCAATCGTGCGAATCTGTCGAAGGACCCCGCACTCGAATACCGGATTGCGGGCCAGGCCGCTCTCCTTCTCGTGGCGGTCGACCCCAGCAAGTACGCAGGTTCGGTTGGGCGACGCGCGATGCGAAACCTCGGGCGCCACGACTTGTCGACGATGTGTGACGAGTTGGAAACCCGCGCCAACCTTCGCACCAAGCCGCGCGAATTCGCCGGCTCCCCCCATGAGTATCGATCCGTTCTCGCGAGTCAGATCCTCGTGACCGCCGGCCGTCGGGATCTCGCCGAGCTGCAACTGAGAAATCAATGGAAACCGGATGACTGGGCACGCGCCACGCGAATCGATGCAGACGCGAAATCAGCAACGGCCTCGAGTGTGCTGGAGGTGACCAAGTGAGTGCGGTTTCCGAAGTCGTGCATACCTGTCTCCGACACAAGTTGCCGCTGGCCCTTCGTGGGAGGCCGGGTGTAGGTAAGACCTCGATGACACGCGCCGCCGCAACTCAACTGGGCATGGGCTTCGAATTGGTCATTGGTTCGCTTCGCGAACCCACCGACCTCGCGGGATTGCCATTTGTGCGCTCGGACGAAACCGTTGCCTTGGCACCACCCCAATGGGCGGTCGAATCGTGCAGGCCGCACCACAACGGACATGTCGTTCTTCTCGACGAGTTGACCACAGCAACTCCCGCCGTCCAAGCAGCCATGCTCCGCATCATTCAGGAACGCGTCGTCGGCGAGTTCCAACTGCCGCCCGACGTGAGGATCATCGCCGCGTACAACGACGCGGACGACTGTGGTGGCTATGAACTCGTACTACCGATGCGATCGCGCCTCCTGCACCTGGAAGTGACGCCTGACGTCGACGCTTTCACCGACGCAATGGTCAATGGCTGGCCAGTGATCACCCCGATGATCGAGAAGCCTGACGAAATACGGCGAGCCGAGTTGCGTTCAGGTTGGGGCTGCATGGTCGCCGCATTCCTGAAGGCCCGGCCGGAATTGATCGAGGTGCCGCCGAAGATCGGATCATGGGGTGGCTATCCCACACCTCGCACATGGGAGATGACGATCGATGCACTGACGGCAGCAGAACTGGACTGCGTGTCGAGCGCGGCTCGCAACTTGCTTGTCGAAGGTTGTATCGGCGCAGGGCCGGCGTTCGAGCTTCTTGAGTTCATCAGGAACGCTGACCTGCCCGACCCGAGGGATGTCCTCCGCAATCCAGAGAGCGTCGTCGCTTATTTGCAGCACGAACGACCGGATCGTGCGTATGCAGTCATCATGAGCGTGGCGCAATCGGCAATCGTTGCGAAGTCTGCCGAGCTTTGGACGAATTCATGGACGGTCGCAGCACATGCGATCGATGCTGGGTTCGGCGATGTTCTTGCGTGGACCTACAAGAACGTGCCGAGCGCCCGCCCCCATGGGGCCACTATTCCGCCCGAATTCAAGCGTGTCAGCGAATTTCTGGCGGTCGCGTGACCGACTCAAGAATCCTCCGGGGACCTGCTCGCGTACGAGCAACCAAAGCGCGACTGGCCGCGCTGCAATTGATGCCTTATTTCGCGACGCCATTGATGCGATCGACGCTGATCGAAAGCCCAGGGCTAGGCACTGTCGCCATCGACGAGCGCCTGCGAATCTATGTGGACCCACTGGCAGTCGAAAACTGGTCGAATGACGAATTGGCAGGTGCCATGTTGCACGAAGTCAACCATGTGATTCGTCTTCATTTTTCGAGGGCACCGAAGGGAACACGGAATGCTCACCGCTGGAATATCGCTGGAGATCTCGAAATCAACGACGACCTGGCGATGGCCAACGTGAAACTC
>JBJTBK010000002.1:0-8920 GCA_046091245.1 Nevskiaceae bacterium
GTTTCGGCGGTGGTGGCGGTGGCTTCGGGGGCGGCGGCGCCTCGGGCAGTTGGTAAGACGAGGTGATGGGGTGAACATCCAACGTTGGCTGCGCAACCTGTTCGCAACGCCCTTCGTCACGCGTTGGCGCTTCCCGGCTCATGCGTTGCAGGCGATCGAGCGTGCGATCACCACGGTCGAGGCGCGTCATGCCGGGGAAATCCGCTTCGTCATCGAAACCTCGCTCGATCTGCCTGATCTTTGGGCGGGTCGTTCGCCGCGGGAGCGGGCCATCGATGTGTTCAGTCACTTGCGGGTGTGGGATACCGAGCACAACAACGGCGTGCTGATTTATCTGCTCATGGCCGAGCGCGATGTGGAGATCATCGCCGACCGAGGCATTTCGGTTCGTGTCAGCGCGGCGGAATGGGAGCAGGTGTGCCGGCAGATGGAGACGCGCTTTCGTGATGGGCAATTCAAGGAAGGCGCGCTCGCCGGTATCGAGGCGGTGGCAGGCTTGCTCGCCTTGCACTTTCCGTCGGCCCCCGGAGATCGCAACGAGCAGCCGAACCGCCGCGTCCTGCTGTACTCTCTTAACCCATGTTGTCGCGTCGCCCGGGGCGAGCGGGCCTCTGGTTGCTCGCCCTGATGACAGTCTTGTCTGCCTGCACGACCGCGCCGCCGCGCCGGGTCGCGGACGTGGCGCCACCGCCGAGTGTGCAGATTCCCGATGACCCCTATGCACTCAGCAGTCATCGATTCGACATCGAATCTTTGACGACCGACCTCGTCGGTCAGTTACAGGTGACCCGAGCGACACACGAGGACACGTTCACCGACCTCGCGCGGCGCTTCAATGTGGGCTATGAGGAGTTGGTGCGGGCCAACCCGGGCGTCGATCCGGGGGTGCCGGGCGAGGGCCGCGAGATCGTCCTACCCACGCTGCATCTGCTGCCGAACGCGCCCCGCGAGGGCATCGTCATCAACCTTGCGGCGATGCGTCTGTACTATTTTCCGCGCACAGGGAAGGGCGAAAGGCCGGTGGTGTACACCTTCCCGATCGGTATCGGGCGGGTCGGTTGGGCGACGCCCGAGGGTACGACGTCGGTCGTGCGCATGGCACGCAATCCCACGTGGCGACCCGGGCCTGGCGTGCGTGCCGAGCACGCGGAAAATGGTGAAACGCTGCCCGCCGTGGTGCCACCGGGTCCAGACAACCCGCTCGGCTCGAGAGCGCTCTATCTCGGTTGGCCAAGCTACCTCATACACGGCACCAACAAGCCTGCCGGCGTAGGGCTGCGCTCGAGCCATGGGTGCATACGGCTGTTTCCGGAGGACGTCGAACTATTGTTCGATCTCGTCAAACCCGGCATCAAGGTCACGGTCGTCAACCAGCCTTTCGTATTCGGCTGGTACGAGGGACAACTTTATCTGCAGGCTTGGGACGTACTCGAGGACGATCCGCGCAACTGGACGAGTGCCCGCAAAAAATTGTTGAGCCGAACGCTGGCGAATCGCATCGAGAAGGAACTGAAGGCACGCGGTGAGTCGATGGACTGGGAGGCTGTCTCGCGGGTCAGCCATCAGCCCCGCGGTGTCCCCGTGGCCATTTCAGGCGTCGCGCAGTCGATCGAGACGCTGATCGCCGCGGCACCGCGGGTGCGTAACGCCTTACCGATCGGCGCCAATTGGCAGGGTGAGCCCGAGGAGCCGACGCCCTCGCCCGCCGCGGACGCTGCACCGGCGTCCGTGCAGGCTCGCCCGTGATTCCGGTTCGCGACGATAACCCCGCGCACATCACCCCGTTTGTCACTTACGGGCTGATCGCAGCCTGTGTGCTGGTCTACGTCTGGCAGTGGTGGGCCGGAGCGCAGCAACAGGAGGCGGTGTATCAGGGCCTCGGTCTCACCCCCGGAGTGCTCACCGGCCGAGCTCCGGCGGAATGGCAGGCTGTACCTTGGGTACCAGCATGGCTCACGGTTTTTTCTTCGATGTTCCTGCACGGATCGATCGGTCATTTGCTCGGCAACCTGCTTTTTCTTTGGGTGTTCGGCAACAACATCGAAGATGCCATGGGGCACGGTCGGTTCGTGCTGTTCTATCTTGTCTGTGGTTGCGCCGCGGTGCTGGCGCAGGTATTGCCGGATCCCGGCAGTCTCGTGCCGATGGTTGGGGCGAGTGGTGCCATTTCCGGCGTGCTGGGTGCCTACCTGCTGTTGTACCCGCGTGCGCGGATCCTGATTGCGCTACCGCCGCCGCTGATCTTCGTCACGGTCGGCTGGTTTCGCGCCATCTGGGTGCTGACGGCGTGGTTTGCACTGCAACTGGTGATGAGTGTCGGTTTGCCGGGCGCGGGTGGTGGTGTCGCCTTTGGTGCTCACATCGGTGGTTTCATCGCTGGGCTCGCGCTGATTCCGTTGTTCAAGAATTCGCACGTACCCCTGTGGCGGGCGCACTGATCGCGACCACCGTATCAGGCGCTGCCGTAGCCCCCGCCGCCTGGTGTCGACACTTCGAGCACATCGCCTGCCGCGACGGCGAATGAGGCGCAGGCGGGCCATTGCTCAGGCTGCGACGTGCCGACTCGCCACAGCTGGGTGATGCCCGCAGCGCCGTCGCTGCCGCCCGCAAGACCAAAGGGTTGTGTGCTGCGTCGGTTGGCCAGCATCGACACCTGCATCGGCTCGAGGAATTGAAGGCGTCGCACGGCACCGTCACCGCCTCGATGACGACCGCCGCCGCCTGAGTCGTGGCGAATGCCAAAGTGCAGTACGCGGACGGGAAATCGCGCCTCGAGAATCTCAGGGTCGGTGAGGCGCGAGTTGGTCATGTGCGTCTGCACGGCCGCGCAGCCCGCGAACGTCGGGCCCGCGCCGGCGCCGCCGGCGATGGTCTCGTAGTACTGCACGCGCTCGTTACCGAAGGTGAGGTTGTTCATCGTGCCCTGCGAGGCGGCGAGTCGACCGAGCGCTGCGAGCAACACATCGACGATGACCTGCGAGGTTTCCACATTGCCTGCGACCACGGCCGCCCCCGCGGGGGGATCGAGCAGGCTGCCCGGCGGAATGACGATCTCGAGCGGCCGCAGGCAACCGGCATTGAGCGGAATCGGCTGCGACACCAACGTGCGAAACACATACAACACGGCCGCTAGTGTGACGGCGCGGGGCGCGTGGAAGTTGTGTTCGCCCGCTCTGCTGCTACCGGTGAAATCGATACGCCCACGGCGTTTTTTAGCCTCCAGAGTCACCCGCACGCAGATGCGCTGGCCGCCATCGAGCATTGTTTCGAGGTAGCTGTCGAGATCGCCAAGCGTGCCAATGGCTGCTTCGACGGCGATCGCCGCGTTGTCCTGCACGGCTTGCATCGCCGCGCTGAGGCGCTCGGCGCTCTCGCACTCGGCGGCCCTCGCGAGCTCTGCGATGCCGGTGGCGTTGGCCGCCAGCGCGGCGCGCAGATCAGCGAGGTTCTGTGCCGGGTTGCGCGCCGGCCAATCACCGCGCCCGAACGCTGCACGAACATCCGCTTCGAGAAATACGCCATCGCGCAGAATCAGCAGACCATCGAAGATTGCGCCCTCCTCGGCGAGCAGGCGGCTGAACGGGGGCATCGAGCCTGGCGTGATGCCACCGATGTCGGCGTGGTGCGCGCGGGATGCGACAAAGAAAGTCGCGGCTTCACCGCGTCCGAGGTGCACCGGGCTGACCAGGGTCATGTCGGGTAGGTGCGTGCCGCCATGGCTTGGCGAGTTCACGAGCCAAGCATCGCCTTGGTGAATGTCACTGCCGTGTTCGGCGAGCAGCGCCTCTACCGTGGCACCCATCGAGCCGAGGTGCACGGGCATGTGCGGTGCGTTAGCCACAAGGCCTCCCTGCGCATCAAAGATCGCGCAGGAGAAATCGAGTCTTTCCTTGATGTTGACCGAGTGGGCTGTCCGGCGCAGCACTTCGCCCATCTGTGTAGCGATGTGCATGAATAGGCCATCGAAGATTTCCACCTGCGCCGGATCGTGTACGTCCCGACGCGGTCCTTCGAGCGCGGCGCTGCTGCGCGTGGCCAGCAATGCGCCACTGTCGAGCGGTGTGATCTCCCAGCCGGGTTCGAGCACGAAGGTGGAGTTCGGTTCGATGAGTAGCAGCGGCCCCTGCACGCAGTGCTCGAGTGCGGCGGCGGGCAATACTGGCACCTCTTGCCAGCCGTCGAACCACACGCGGGCGCTACCGGAGAGGGACGGCGATGGCGCAAAGCGCACGGCGTGGTCGCGGTGGTTGCGCTCGCCCACCGCTTCCACGCGCAGCGCCGCGAGCTGCAGGCCATCGTCTTGCGGCGCATAACCGTAACGTTTGCGATGGGCGTCCCGAAAGCTGCGACGCAACGCATCGAGCGTTTCCCCTTGCGCATCGAGCGAGGTCTCGGCGTGACCATCGCGGATTTCAAAGATTTTTTGGATCCCGGCGGGCGCGGTGCCAAGTGCCGCGCAGGCCTCCGACACGAGTTCGTCGAATCGGCTCTGCGCCTCGGTCCAGCTCAGGTCATCGAGAGGCCGGTCGATGCCGTGTCGTCGCACGGCCTGCGGGTCTGCAACCCCGATACCGTAGGCCGACAATACGCTCGCGAGCGGATGGATGAGCACGGCGTCGAGACCGGCCACCGCGGCGACGCGACAGGCGTGCTGGCCTGCCGCCCCTCCGAATGCGACCAGCGTGAAGCCCGCCGGATCAATGCCCTGTCGGACGCTGACGTGGCGAATGGCGTTGGCCATCGACTGTACGGCGACCTCGAGGAAACCTTCCGCCAAGCGTTCGATCGGTGCCGAGGGATCGATCGCCTGCAGGGCTGCCCGCGCGGCTTCGACGTCGATCGGCGCATTGCGCGCGGCGCCGAAAACCCGCGGCATCGACTTGGGCGACAGTCGCCCGAGGATGACCTGCACATCGGTCAGGGTCGCAGGCCCACCGCGCCCGTAGCAGGCCGGGCCCGGGTCTGCACCGGCTGACTCGGGGCCAACACGGTCACGATCGAATTCGCGACGCAGGATTGAACCGCCACCGGCGGCAATGGTGTGTACATCGAGCATGGGCGTGGCGATCCGGTGTCCCTGCACGATGTGCTCGAAGCGCCGCGCAAAGCCTGCCTCGTACACCGACACGTCGGTGGACGTGCCGCCCATGTCAAAACCGATCAGTCGTTCGCGACCCGCGCGCCGACCGACCTGGGCGAGTCCGATCAACCCGCCGGCGGGACCCGATAGCACGCTGCCGAGCGCCCGAAAGCCGGTGCGATCGGTCAGCCCGCCCGAGCTTTGCATGAACTGCAGTTGTGCGCCGCTCGCTTGGGATGAGAGTTGATGCCCAAGTGCCTCCACATAGTCGCGCAGCCGCGCATCAAGGTAGGCATCGAACACGGTGCTCTCGGCGCGGGTCATGAAGCGTGGCAGCGGCAGTAGCTCATGCGAAGCCACGACGCTCGCGAAGCCGAGTTCCCTCGCCCAGGTTGCAACCGTTTGCTCGTGCGCCGTATGGCACCAGCCGTGCATGAACGCGATGGCCACGGCATCACAACCGCGCGTGCGTGCGGCGGCAAGGCCTGCTTTGATGAGCGCGGCGTCCGGCGCCTGCAGCACCTCGCCTGTCGCTGTGACGCGCTCATCGACTTCCAGTACCTCGGCATGCAGCGGCTCGGCCCGTCGAATATCACAGTCAAAAATATCGGGTCGCGACTGGTTGCCGATCACCAGCGCATCGGCGAAGCCGCGAGTCGTGACCCACAGTACCCGACTGCCCCGCCGCTCGAGCAAGGCGTTGGTGACGACTGTTGTGCCGACCTTCAGAGTACGGATCGCGTTGGGCGGGATTCCCGCGTCACTCAGGATGGACAGTGCGGCCGTCAATCCCGGGTCACGCTGCTCGCCTCGCGTAAACGAGGGCACTTTGCGCACGATGAGTTCACCCTCGGGGCCGGCGCCGATCACGTCGGTGAAGGTGCCGCCCCGATCGATCCAGAACTCCCAGCCTGCCGTGTCCGCACTCGTGTTCATGAGAGGGGTGATGCTAGGCGAACCGCGGGCGTTCTGCAGAGGTACACTGCGCTGTAGCGGCAGGCGGCCGCGGGCTTTTGGGGGTGCTGCGTTGATCCATCGTTGCGTCGTGTTTTCCCACGGTAAGGATGCCGAGCCTTGGGGCAGCAAGATCGTCGCGCTCGCGGCGCGGGCGCGTGAGCTCGGGTACTCGGTTGAGTCCATCGACTACCGGGGCATCGATTCGGTCGAGGCGCGCCTCGAAAAGTTGCTCGCTGCCTGTACGGCCCTACCCGAGGCACCTGTGCTGGTGGGTTCGAGTCTCGGCGCTTTTCTCGCCGCCGCGGCCTCGCGCCGAGTGGGGGCCTCTCGGCTCTTTCTGATGGCGCCCGCGGTCGATCTGCCGGGCTTGCCTGTGCTACCCGAATTGGCCGCGTGCCCGACTACCGTCGTGCATGGCTGGCGTGACGAGATCGTGCCCGTGGAGAAGGGCATTGCTCTCGCGCGTGCGCAACATGGCACCTTGCATGTGGTTGATGATGATCATCGTCTGCACGCTTCGCTGCCACGCATCGTCGCTTGGTTCGACGAGTTTCTTCGTTGACGCTCATGTACGCGCTGCTACGTCGTTTGCTGGCGTTGTGGGTCAAGCCCGAGGTTCGACCGGAGTCGGCACCGGGCAGCATCGGTGCCGTGCCGGGTTCGCCTGTGTGTTACGTGCTCGAGCGGCGCAGCGTCACCGACTTGGCAGTACTCGAAAATTTTTGTGCGCGGCACGGCTTGCCAAGACCTTCCGGTCGATTGGTAGGCCGCGAGGCGAGCGCGGTGCGCGCCGCCTTCCCGTTGCTGCGCGCACGCGGCTGGTTCGCTCCACGTATTGATCGTCGGCCGCCGGCCGAACTCGTTCGCCTGCTCGAATCGGTTCAGGCGGACCCCACGCTCGACGTGCGTCTGGTGCCCGTAGCCGTGTATTGGGGACGTGCGCCGCAGAAGGAAGGGTCTTGGCTGCGACTGCTGGTGGTCGAGAACTGGGTGCTCGGTGGGCCGGTGCGCAAGTTTCTGCAGGTAGTGCTGAACGGCCGTTTCACGATGCTCGAGGTGGGCGCGCCGGTGAGTCTGCGCAGCCTGCTCGAACCGACGCTCGATGCCGCAAGTCTTGCCGCGCGACTCGCGCGCACTCAGCGCGCGACCTTCCGCAGACAACGCGCGGCGCGAATCGGTCCGGACATGTCGCACCGGCGCACGATCGTCAACCGCGTGCTGCGCACCCGAGCTGTGCGAGCGGCCGTGCTCGCCGCAATGCGTTCGCGACAGTTGCCGCGACGCAAGGCACTGCTGACGGCTCGCGGCTATGCCGAGGAGATTGCCGCCAACTACTCGCACGCCTTCATCACGTTCATGGAGGGCTTCCTCGGTCGTCTGTGGAATCGCCTCTATGACGGGGTGACCTTCAGCCACGCTGAGACGCTGCGCAACATCTCGCAGGATCGCGAGATCGTGTTCGTGCCCTGTCATCGCAGTCACATGGACTACCTGCTGCTGTCCTACGTGATCTACAAACAGGGTTACGCGGTCCCGCACATCGCAGCCGGCATCAATCTCAACATTCCGGTCGTTGGGCGCTTCCTGCGCAAGGGTGGTGCCTTTTTCATCCGCCGCAGCTTCGCCGGCAATGCGCTCTACACGGCCGTGTTCATGAGGTACCTCGCCATCATCATGGGACGGGGTCACTCCATCGAGTATTTCGTCGAAGGCGGTCGCTCGCGTACGGGCCGATTGCTGCAACCGAAGACCGGCATGATCTCCATGACCGTGCGCAGTTATCTGCGTGATCCGCGTCGTGAGGTGGTCTTCCTGCCGGTGTATTTCGGCTACGAGCGCATCGTCGAGGCGAACACCTACGTCGGCGAACTGTCGGGGCAGCCCAAGCGCAAGGAGAGCATTGGCGATCTGTTGCGCGCGCTGCGTGTGTTGCGCGAGAACTTTGGTCGGGTGCACGTCAATCTGGGCGAGCCGATCGAGCTGGCACCCGTGCTCTTGCGGCATTGCGCCGATTGGCGTGAACGCAAGCTCGACGACGAGGCGCGCGCGCCGTGGGTGGCGCCGGTGGTCGATGAGCTCGCCGGTCGCATCATGCGCCATATCAATGCTGCGGCGGCGGTGACGCCCGTGAATCTGCTCGCCGTGACCTTGCTCGCCACGCCACGCCAGGCGATGGATGCCGGTGAACTCGCGCGGCAGATCGATCTCTATCTCGCCTTGTTACGACGCACCGCCTACGACGCGCGGGTGACGATCGCGGCAGGCGATGGCCAGAGCGTCATTGTCTACGGCGAGAGCATGAAGCTGCTGCGGCGCCAGTCCCACAAGCTCGGTGACATCGTGCGTGTCGAAACCGAGATGGCGGTGCTGATGACCTACTACCGCAACAACGTGCTGCACCTGTTTGCCTTGCCCTCGTTGATCGCCTGCGCCTTTATCGGCAATGCGGTGGTCGGTACCGAAGACATCCAGCGCCTCGCGTGGCGCGTGTACCCGTATGTGGCCGAGGAGCTGTTCCTGAAGTGGACGGAGGAAGAACTCTCAGACGTCGTCTCACGCACGCTCGAGACCTTGGCCGAACTCGGTGTGCTCGAACGTGTCGAGAACGCTGCGGCCTGGCGTCGCCCGCCGCCGAATTCGCCGCGCGCGGTGCAATTGTCACTGCTGGCGCAATCGACGGTGCAGACCATCGAGCGCTATTACCTCGCCATCGCCACGCTGACTCACGCCGGCTCCGGGGTGCTCACGGCCAAGGCGCTCTCGGAGCGTTGTCAGCTGACGGCACAGCGCATCACCATGCTGTACGGCTTCAATTCCCCCGAGTTTTCCGATCGGGCGCTGTTTGATCAATTCATCGCACTGCTGCTTTCGAGGCGCGTGATC
>JBJTBK010000003.1:0-6322 GCA_046091245.1 Nevskiaceae bacterium
CGCGCGCAGACAGCCTTGCCAACGATGGCGAGCGCCGCCCGAGCACCCTCGACCGCCCCCCCAACCGCGCCCTCGCGGCCCCCCGATCGACCGCCGCCCAAGCGAACCACGGACTCGTCCACCGTGCCGTGATAGCAGCCCTGAAAGACCAGGACCTTGCGCCGACCCGTGATCGCACGGGCCCAGCGCAGGGCCGCGCGATTGGCATCGGTGGCCGTCTGGGTCAGTTGCCAAAAAGGTAACGCAAAGCGCGCAGCGAGCGCCGCACCGACCGCCGCCGTGCGCGCCGCCGGCAACATGCAGGTCAGCCCGTTGCCCGCCTGCTCGCTGATCGCTGCGACGATCGCCGACGGTGAGTGCCCGAACATCGCGCCGGTGTCGCCCAGACAGAAGTCGCGGTACCGGTGCCCGTCGACATCCTCGAGTTCCGCCCCTTGGGCTGCGGAAATGTACAAGGGGAACGGCGTGCCACAGTCGGCCATCCAGTGCATCGGCACGGCGCCGGGGTCGTGCTTCGCGGCATCAGCCGCGAGCGCGGCGCAGCGCGGATGCTCGCGTGCAAACCGCAGCCGCTCACGCTCGATGAGCGCCTGCGGCGCGAGCGTCATCGGCGGGAGGACTTGCGCGCGGCAGGTGGCCGCGCGGGCTTTGCGGGCTTGCTCGGCTTAGGGCTCGGCTTCGGGCTCGGCTTCGGGCTTGCCTTGGACCGAGCAGGGGTGGCCTTCTGCGCGCCGGGCTTCTCTGACGTCTTGTCGGTGGCGGCCGGCTTGGTCGTATCGCTGCCTTTGCCGGCATCGGCCGTTTTTCCGGCATCCGCCGACTTCGCGCCCTCGTCCGACTTGGCCGCCGGAGCCTCGCCATCGCCGGCAGCCAGGTTGCGCTTCTTGTCGTGATCGGACTTGAAGTCGGTCTCGTACCAGCCGCTGACCTTCAGGCGAAACACGGGCGCCGACACCAATTTGGTGAGCGCACTCTTGCCGCACGCAGGGCACTTGCGCAGTGGCTTATCGGAGATCTTTTGCAGCACTTCAAGCTGGTGGCCGCAACTGCGGCACTGATACTCGTAAAACGGCATGGCGCAATTATACCGGGTTGCTACACCGCCTTGCTGAAGCTCAGCCGACCCTGCTCATCGATACCGACGCGAATGCGATCGCCCGGGGCGTATAGACCCTGCAGCAACTGCTGGGCGAGCGGATTTTCGATCTGCTGCTGGATCGCTCGCTTGAGCGGCCGCGCACCGTACACCGGGTCGAAGCCGGCCTCGCCAAGCAGGTCGCGAGCGCGATCATCGAGTTGCAGATCGAGGCCGCGATCGATCAGGCGGCGACGCAGCTGCCCGAGCTGGATATCGACGATGGCGCGGATCTGCGCCGTACCGAGCGGATGGAACACGACGATGTCATCGATGCGGTTGATGAATTCCGGACGGAAGTTCTGCTGCACGATCTCCATTACGGCGCTCTTCATGCGTACGTAGTTCTTCTCGCCCGCATGTTCCTGGATGACCGAGGAACCGAGGTTGGAGGTCATGATCACCACGGCGTTGCGGAAGTCGACCGTACGGCCCTGACCATCCGTCAAACGCCCATCGTCGAGCACCTGCAGCAACACGTTGAACACGTCCGGGTGCGCCTTCTCCACCTCATCGAGCAGGATCACCGCGTAGGGCCGACGACGCACGGCTTCGGTGAGATAGCCGCCCTCTTCGTAGCCGACGTAGCCCGGCGGCGCGCCGATCAGTCGAGCCACCGAATGCTTTTCCATGAATTCGGACATGTCGATGCGCACCATCGACTCCTCGGTGTCGAAAAGAAACTCGGCCAAGGCCTTGCAGAGCTCCGTCTTGCCGACGCCCGTGGGCCCAAGAAACAGGAACGAACCGTTCGGCCTTCGCGGATCGGCGAGACCCGCGCGCGAGCGGCGAATGGCGTTGGCGACGATGCGCACGGCCTCGTCCTGACCGACCACGCGGCGACCCAGTGCTTCTTCCATGCGCAACAACTTTTCTTTTTCGCCCTCGAGCATCTTGGCGACCGGGATACCGGTCCACTTGGAGACCACCTCGGCGATCTCCTCCTCGGTGACCTTGTTGCGCACGAGCTGAGTCTGCTTCGTCTCGGCGGCCTGCGCCTCGGCGAGCCGTTTCTCGAGTTCGGGGACACGGCCGTACTGCAGCTCAGCCATGCGCGCAAGATCGCTGCGCCGGCGAGCGTTCTCGAGTTCGAGCTTGATCTTCTCCAGCTCTTCTTTGATGCCGGAAGCGCCCTGCAACGAGGCCTTCTCGCTCTTCCACACTTCTTCGAGATCCGCGTACTCACGCTCGAGCTGCGCGAGCGTCTCCTCGAGCGCCGCCAGACGCTTACGCGTCGCGTCGTCTTTTTCCTTCTGCAGCGCCACCTGCTCGATCTTCAACTGAATGATGCGTCGCTCGAGCTTGTCGAGTGCCTCGGGCTTGGAGTCGATCTCCATGCGGATGCGAGCTGCCGCTTCGTCGATCAGATCGATCGCCTTGTCGGGCAGCTGTCGATCGGCGATGTAGCGATGCGAGAGCGTCGCGGCGGCGACGATCGCAGGGTCGGTGATGTCGACACCATGGTGCACTTCGTACCGCTCCTGCAAACCACGCAGGATCGCAATGGTGTCTTCGACCGACGGCTCATCGACCAACACCTTCTGAAAGCGCCGCTCGAGTGCGGCGTCTTTCTCGATGTACTTACGATACTCATCCAGCGTCGTCGCACCGACACAATGCAGTTCGCCACGGGCGAGTGCAGGTTTCAGCATGTTGCCCGCATCCATGGCGCCTTCGGCCTTGCCGGCGCCGACCATGGTGTGCAGCTCATCGATGAACAGAATCACCTGACCTTCCTGTTTGGCCAAATCGTTGAGCACGCCCTTGAGGCGCTCCTCGAATTCGCCGCGGAATTTGGCTCCGGCGATCAGCGCGCCCATGTCGAGCGCCAGAATGCGCTTGTTGCGCAGGCTCTCCGGCACTTCGCCGTTGATGATGCGCAGCGCGAGACCTTCGACGATCGCCGTCTTGCCGACGCCGGGTTCGCCGATGAGTACGGGGTTATTTTTGGTGCGCCGCTGCAGCACCTGGATGGTGCGACGACTCTCATCGTCGCGACCGATCACCGGATCAAGTTTGCCGTCGGCCGCACGGCGCGTGAGATCCACAGTGTACTTTTCGAGCGCCTGACGACCTTCCTCGGCGTTGGCGTCCTGCACTTTTTCCCCGCCACGAACGTCGTCAATCGCCCGATCGAGCGCCGCGCGGGCGAACCCCGCATCCTTGAGCAGACGACCGAGCAGCGCCTTGTCTTCGAAGGCCGCAATGACGAACCATTCGCTGGAGATGAACTGCTCGCCCTTCTGCTGCGCGAGCTTGTCGGTGACGTTGAGCAAACGCTGCAGATCATTGGAGATGTGCAGCTCACCCGGCGTGCCTTCGACTTTCGGCAGACGATCGAGCGCCTCGTTCAACTCGCTGCGCAACTTTGGCAGATTGCCGCCTGCCTTGATCAGCAGCGGCTTGACCGATCCGCCCTGCTGATCGATGAGCGCCAACAACACGTGCGCCGGCTCGATGATCTGGTGGTCACGACCCAAGGCCAGCGATTGCGCTTCGCCAAGTGCCTGTTTGAACCGTTCGGTGAATTTGTCCTGTCGCATGTTCGCCCCCCGGTGCAACGGTGGCTGTGACTACTGAGCCCTATGGTTAGGGCGCAGCCGGCACTTTCAAGGGGCCCGAGCGCCTGACTCAGTGAACCTGCGACTCCGCGAACATCACGAGGCTGATGCCAATACCGATCCAGACAATTTGCACGGCGCTCGCACGGAGGTCGGTGCGCCGATGCAGGCTCGGAATGAGGTCGGCGACGGCGACATAGAGCAAACTCGCAGCCGCCACCGCCAGCGCATAGGGCACCCATTGCATGGCCGCACCGAGCGCCCACCAGCCGACTAACCCGCCGAGCACCGCCGTGAGGCTCGAGAGCACATTCCACAGCAGCGCCTTGCCGCGGCTGAAACCCGCGTGCAGCAGCACCGCGAAATTACCGACTTCCTGCGGGATCTCGTGCGCCATGATGGCGAGGGCGGTCACCACACCCAGGTGAAAATCGGTGAGAAACGCCGCGGCAATCAGAATGCCGTCAATGAAATTATGCACCCCGTCGCCCACCATCGTGAGCCAACCCGATGCCTCGCGGCGGTGATGTTCGTGGGTATGCGCATCTTCGACCGCTTCGGTGTGGCAATGCCGCCAAAGCAGGAACTTCTCGAGCAGAAAGAACAAGGCGATACCCGCGAGCAGCGCGACACCGACCTCGTGAACCTTGAACGGCCCCGCGCCGCCCATCGCATGCGGCACGAGCGCGAGCAATGCCGTCGCGAGCAGGGTACCGGTGGCGAAACTGACCATTTGTGGCATCGCCCGATCACGACGTTCCTGCGGTAACCAGAGGAACACCGCGGCAAGCAGCGCGCTTAGCACGCCACTCAGGAGAGTGAATAGGACGATGGCAACGAGGGTCGACATGAGCGTTATATTCTAACGCTCGGCCGCCACAACAGGGCGACCATTCGACCCGTCTGCCGGTCACGTCGATGGGAAAAGAACCGCACCGGGTCCGCGACGGTGCAGTGCTCCCCGCCATGGATCGAACGGACCCCCAGTCGCTCGAGCCGTCGGCGTGCGAGCCCCGGCAGGTCGCATTGCCAGCGCCCCCGGGGGTTCAGGGCGAACGCCTCCGGCGGATCACCCGCCCGCAGAAAGGCCTCGCGAACCTCATCACCCACCTCGAAGTGCGCCGGCCCGATACAGGGACCGAACCACGCGTGAAGACCCGTAGGGTCAGTCTGCATGGCGGCGACCGTGGCCTCGAGTACCCCGGCCACAAGCCCGCGCCAACCCGCATGGGCGGCTCCGAGCACCGAACCCTGCGCATCGCAGAGCAGCACCGGCAGGCAATCGGCCACCTGGATGGCCAGCACCACATCCGCCGCGCGCGTCACCGCGGCATCGGCCACCGGTCGCGCCTGATTTACGTCGGCTCCACAGGCACCCTCGGCCGCCGTGTACACCTCGATGCCATGAACTTGCTCGAGCCAGATCGGCTCGGCGGGCAGGTCCAAGGCGGACACGAGCCGTTGCCGATTGACGCGGACCGAGGCCAGTGAATCCCCCACATGCGCCCCGACATTCAAACTCTCCCACGGTGCCGCGCTCGTGCCGCCGCTGCGCAACGAAAACGCGGCCTTGACGCCGACCGGTGCCGACCATTCCGGGACGAGGATCGGGAACACGGTATATCCGGCCGCGACGGCGCCGCCGCCAATACCGCCAGTAGCGCCGTGAAATCGGCAGGCAGTGGCGACTCGAACATCAACTCGCGGCCCGTGCTCGGATGCGTAAAACCGAGCCGGGCGGCGTGCAGCGCCTGCCGGTGGAACGTTTGCAGAGCGGCGATGACCTCGACACTCGCGCGGGCTGGGAAGCGTCGTCGCCCACCGTATACCGGGTCCCCGACCAGCGGAAAACCAATGTGTGCGAGGTGCACGCGAATCTGGTGTGTACGACCCGTCTCGAGCTGCACGCGCAGCAGCGTGTGGGCCGCAAAGCGCCGCTCGATGCGGTAATGCGTGACGGCTTCGCGACCATCACCACGCACCGCCATCTTGATGCGCTGGCTGCGGTGCCGACCAA
Source organism: Nevskiaceae bacterium (assembly GCA_046091245.1). Classification (GTDB taxonomy): domain Bacteria; phylum Pseudomonadota; class Gammaproteobacteria; order Steroidobacterales; family Steroidobacteraceae; genus UBA964. The sequence goes on from JBJTBK010000003.1 coordinate 5,714, forward strand.
TGGGTTCATCGATGGTGCCACCGCCGGTCATCACGCCGTGACAGAGCGCCAGATACTCGCGGTGCACTTCCCGGGCGGCCAGCGCGCGCACCAGGGTCGCGTGGGCCTTGGGCGTGCGCGCCACGACCAACAAACCTGAGGTGTCCTTGTCGATGCGGTGCACGATGCCCGCCCGCGGCACCGTCGCCAACTTCGGCTCAAGTTCGAGCAGGGCATTCTGCAGGGTGCCGCTGCGATTGCCGGCGCCGGGATGCACCACGAGGCCGGCGGGCTTGTCGATCACCAACACGGCCGCATCTCGGTGCACGATCGCAAAGGGCAGGCTCGGTGCCCCTGCGGTCACGCTCTCGTCGGCCTGATACTGCGGGGTCACTTGGAACTGCTGTGCCGCCCGCACCCGTGTGCGCCGCGCCGGGCGTTCGCCATCCTGGGTGACCCGACCCTCCTCGATCCAGCGTTGCAGCCGGGCCCGCGAGTACTGCGGCAGCAGGCGCGCCAGCACAACGTCGAGCCGTTGCCCGGCGAGTTCCTCGGGAATCGTCACGCAGTGGGGCTCGGGAGGGGTATCGGGGTCGCTGGTCGTCACATGGGTATAATGCCCGTCTCGAT
>JBJTBK010000004.1:0-13616 GCA_046091245.1 Nevskiaceae bacterium
CGAGGGCTCCGGGCAACGCTCTGCCAGGGACAGTAACTGACCGTTGATCCGCTGAGCGTTGACTCGCTGCGCGTCGAGTCTCCCGTTGCTCCAGTTTTCCTGCAGCACGAGCGGCCCCTCGGTCACGCCAATCCCATCGAGAATCTCGAAACGAGACAGCTCGGCCTGCTGGGTCGTCGCATCCAGGCAGCTTGCCTCGCGTAACCAGTACTCGCTACGAAACGTGGCCGACGGTTGCTTTTCGACCGAACAAACACGGCTGATACCCGCCACCGCAAGTTCAGCCGCCACAGCCTCAGGCGCCATCGGATGCCAATCGCGATTGAATAACTCGTGCGCGAGATAGCCGACGCTGCGCTTCTTGAGCGAGTGCAGGATCACGTCGTATTCAGGCTCGAGACGCTCGAGTTCAACAATGGCTTGGCGGATGGCTGCGCCGAGCGGCAGGCCGCTTCGCTGCGCCGCACCCGCCCGCTCGATAAGCCGCTCGCGCACTTCCAACATGGGCTGCCAACCGGGCAAGGCGTTGTACGAGAGATACAGCGCACCGCCCGGGCGTAGGTGTTGACGAATGAAGGTCACCAGCCGAGCGCGATTCGCGGGTGATATCCAGCTCCACACCGCATGCAGCGCGATGAAATCGAAGTCGGGCAGATCGGGCCTTGCGAAATACTCTGCAAACGACTCAGCGTAAATCCATGGCTGAGGTTGGCAACCCTCGCACAATGATCGGGCGCTTTGCGCATGCTCGGCGTTGAAGTCCGTACCCTGCCACGCCGCCGTGCCCACACTGCCATGAATGGCGAGACTGACACCTCGGCCAAAGCCGAGCTCACAGGCGTGTTGAACCTCGGGCGGTCTGTAGCCGGCCTGCAGCACGGCCCATTGCATCAGCCGCGGGTTCATCGCAGCGTGATACCCGTGGGTGTACGGAATCTCGTCGACGTACCCGTCGCCGCGAGGGTCAGGCATGCCGAAAATCCACGAACGGCTCGAGCAGCGCGGCCTTCGCCCAAGCCTCCGCCCACGCGCCGGTGCTCGTCGAATCACTGACGATGCCGCCACCGATATCCCAACGAAGTTGTCCCGCGCGTGATTGCAATGTGCGGATGACCACGCTGAACTCGGCATCGCCACTCGGATCCACCCAGCCGATGGCGCCACCATAAAGACCACGCGGCATGACTTCGAGCGCCTCGAGCACACCACAGGCGGCAATCTTTGGCGCACCCGTCATCGAGCCCGGAGGAAACAAGGCGGCGAGCGCATCCCAGAAGTCACGCTGCTCGGAGAGCTCGCCACGCACGGTGGAGGTCATCTGGGCGACGCTGCGGTACTCCTCCACTTCCCACAACCCCTCCACGCGCACACTTCCAGGCGCACAAATGCGCCCGAGGTCATTACGCAGCAGGTCAACGATCATCACGTTTTCGGCGCGATCTTTAGGCGACGCCGCCAATTCTTTGACCGCAGCCAAACGCTCCTGATCGGAAGCGCCCACAAGCCCGCGTGTCCCCTTCATGGGCCGGGCGGTCAGCGTCCGCCCCCGTAGACTGAAAAAACGCTCAGGACTCAGCGAAGCGATCTCCAGCCCCGGCACGCGACACCACGCGGCATGGTCCACCGGATGACTCGCCACCAAGGCTGCGAACAGGTCCCCGAGATGCGGTGGTGCGATGGCCTCAAGCGGAAAGGTCAGACAGGCCTGATAGATGTCTCCCGCTGAAATGGCCTTGCGGATGGTCTCGACCGCCTCGGCATGCCACGCGGCGGACACGCGCGAATGCAGGATGCCGTGCGGCTGCGCCTGCGGAGCGGGCCAACCGCCGCCGGCCGTCGCCTCGACGAGGCGGGTGGTGGAGAACAACTGCACGCGGGGCAACCCGAGCCAGGGTGCCTGAGTCGGAATGCGATCAAAAAGCGCGGCCGCCTCGTGCGCCACGAGCACCAGCAGACCTGACGCACCACGCGCGAAGGCCGCCGATGCCGCATCGCGCAAGGCGGCGCAGGCCTCAGCGGGTGTTGTCGCCAGATCGAGCGAGAACTCATGCCGCAACTCGCGAGCGAGCAAACTGCGGCGACCACGCTCGGCGTGCCCGACGGCCGACACCAGCGCAGCGAACGGCTCTTCGGCCGCGCAGGCCGCCTGTGCCGGGATGGCCAGCGCCTGCATCATGCGCCATGCCTCGAGAGCAACAACTCGCGGAACGCGTGCGCCTCATCGAGTGCCGCAGTCACCGGCAGCGAATCAACCGCACTCACGGCGACTACGAGACGCAAGGCACTGACGAGGCATAACCCCTCAAGCTGCGTGACAGCCGACTCAGGCAACACACCCGCAGCGATGCTCACACCGGCTCTGCGTCACTCGGCTAACGTCACGCTTGGCAACTCGCCCTGCCCTAGGCTCGTGTACCACCGCCCACTTTGCCGCCACAGCAACGCGGCCGTCGCCGCTTCGATCAGCCTCCCCTCGCGCGCGAACAGCGCTTCCTCGGCGCCCCGCAACTCGGCCTCGCGCTGCGCGTAGCGCGACCCGTGATAACTCGTCGATTTACCAAGACGCCCCCACTGCGGGTGCGGCAGCGAGGCCACGCTCGTCCGTACCCCAAGCTGAGCCCAGGCAGTCGGCGGCGCATAAGGCTCGCGTCGCCCCAACGCCGACCAGCCCCCGAGTTCACGCGGCGTCACGAGGACGCGCAAACGAGCGGTGGTTGGGCTCGCATCACCGGGGACGGCACACTCGACATGGGCGGTGACGAGTGCGGCAACCGTCGCATCGAACAATCGCAGCGGCGGCTCGGGCGCAACCCCCGCACCAAGCAGCGCCGCCTGCAATCTCGCCCGATGACCCTCGAGAAACATGGCGCGCCCACGTTCGATGCGCAGCGTCTCGAACCACCCCTCACCGCTGCGCACGAGCCCGCTGTCCCCCGGTAGCACGGCAGCACTCTCAGGCACCAGCACGCCATCAAGGCAGTGCAACACCATGGATTGCAGTGGCTGCACCGAGGCGATCAGGCCGCCGACTTGCGTGCGGCAATCCAGTCACGAACCAGATCCTCAAGAATGCCGAGCGGCATCGCGCCATTCATCAGCAACAACTCGTGGAACGCTTTGAGATCAAATCGAGCACCGAGCTCGCGCTCGGCGTCCGCCCGCATCTTGAGCAATGCGAGTTGCCCCACCTTGTAGCCGGTCGCCTGCCCGGGCCACACGACGTAGCGCTCGATCTCACGCGTCACCTCGGCCTCGCTCATGCCGGTCTTTTCAACCATGTACACAATGGCTTGCTCCCGCGACCAACGCTTGGCATGCAACCCCGTATCGACGACCAGCCGCACCGCCCGAAACATCTCCGCCTGCAATCGTCCGAGATCACCGAGCGGGTCATTCGCATAGATCCCCATATCGGTTTTCGCGATCCGCTCGGCGTACAGCGCCCAGCCTTCGGCATAGGCATTGAACGGCATCACCTTGCGCAGCAACGGCACCCCGTCGATGAGTTGCGCGGCCGACAGCTGGAAGTGATGCCCCGGTGATCCTTCGTGGATCATGAGCGTGGCGAGCGAATATTTTGGGTTGTCCGCCGTATCTTTTTGGTTGATGTCGACGCGACCGGGCCGCGAACCATCGAGCGCCGGTGGGTTGTAGTACCCGCCCGGCGAGGAGTCCTGCGAGTACACCGGGACGCGCACAATTTCGAGCGGTTGCGGCGGGATCGTCGTGAAGAACCGCGGCGCCGCCGCCATCACCTTCGCGTCGATGACCTTGAGGTACTCGAGCATCTGCGCTCGACCCTCGTCGGTATTGGCGAAGCGCTGCGCAGGATCCTCATTGAGGGCTCGCAGGCGCTCGGCGATCGTTCCCTGGTCATAGCCTTGCGCCGTCAAGATGGCGGTCATCTCAGCCTCGATTCGCGCCACCTCCTCAAGTCCGAGCGTATGGATCTGCTCGGCCGTCAGATCGGTGGTCGTATTCGACTTGAGCGCTGCGGCATAGATCTTCTCGCCATCGGGGATGCGCCATATCCCTGCATCATGCGTGGCGGTGCGCCGCATGTCTTCGAACAGCGCAATCATTGCCTGATAGCCCGGCAATACTTCGCTTGCCACCAGCGACTCCGCCTGCTTGAGCCAGGCTGCGCGTTGCGCAGCATCGACGCCCTCCAGCTTGTCGAGCTTGGCAGGCAGCGTCGTTACCAGGGCATTACCCGCCGCACCGGGCGCAACGAAGGCGCGCATGCCCGTGAGGGCTTGATTAATGATGAAATCAGGAGGCACGACGCCCTTGGCCCGATCCTCCTCGACGCGGACCCGCGCTTCGCGCAAGACCCGACCAAACTCACGCACTCGGGCGAGGTAGCGTTCGACACTGCGCGCATCTTGGATGACGTGCGCATCGGTCAGGAACTGCGGCGTATCAACCGTCACACCCGAAATCTGATTGACGCGATACCCGTCGGCATCGAACTCCGCTTGACGCAGCGCATCGTCAAGGAACCAGGCGGTGATCTTGTAGGTGAGCAGTTCCTGCCCCTCAAGGCCCTCCGGTCCGTAGCGATCGAGACCCGCGCGCGCTGCGCGCAGCTTGGCAATCATCTTGTCCTCGAACGCTTTGGTCTGATCGTCTAGCGCGTCACTGTGGAAATCGAGCGGCGTGTTGTCGATCACGCCGATTTGAGTCAGCGTCTGCGGCGAACCGAGCGCGAGTTGAATGGTGACTTTATTGACGTAGTTGATGATCCCGACCGGGGTAATCCAAAACCAGAAGGCGGCACCGAGCACGCCAACGGCCAACACTCCTGAAACCCACAGCAACACCTTACCGACGCGACGCATAATGCACACTCCGCGCCCCCACGGGGCACTCAGGATCGATGCGGGGATTATGCCCTGCCGGGGACTGCCAAGGCATGCTCTGGACTTTGCCACGCGTTAGACTGTGTTGCATGAACAAGAACCCTGCTGATCGCCCTCGTACTCTGCGGTCTGCTGCTGGCCCCGCTGGCGCGCGGCGCCGGACTCGACGCTCTTTCGAGCAAAGACAGCGTCGCAGGACTCAAAGCGGCGCTCGATCAGGGCGCTACACGCGCCGTGGCGAGCCTCGGCGCCAAGGACGGCTTTCTGGCGAATCCGCAGGTCAAGATTCCGCTGCCCCCCGCCCTCAAGAAGGGCGAAAAGGCCTTCAAATTGCTGAGTCTCAATGACGAAGCGGACGAGCTCGTCACAGCGATGAATCGCGCCGCCGAGGCAGCCGTCCCGCAGGCCAAAACCCTACTGGTCGATTCGGTGCGCCAGATGAACGTCGATGACGCCCGTCAAATTCTGACCGGCGGAGACGAGGCGGCCACGCAGTTCTTCAAACGCTCCTCTTACGACAAACTCGCCGCGATGTTTCTGCCCATCGTGCGACAGACCACCGCCAAGACCAATGTCGCGCAACAGTACAATGAGTTCGCAGGACAGGCCGCGAAGTACGGCCTCGTCGATGCCAAAGACGCCAAGGTCGAGGAGTACGTCACCCGCAAGGCGCTTGATGGCTTGTTCGTGATGATCGCGGAGGAGGAGCGTGCGATTCGCAAGGACCCGCTCGGTCAATCGAGCAAGATACTCAAGAACGTCTTCGGCACAATCGGCAAATAACTCAGCGCTGGTAGATCTCTACAGGAAAGCCGTCGGGCGTCGCCAACAGCGCTGACTGCACCGCACCCTCGCCAGGCAGTTCGATCGTTTCGATTTCCCGTAACACGCGGGTACTCTGGGCACGCGCGCGATGCACAGTCGCGGCAAGATCGGCTGTCGGCAACGACCACATGGCAATACCGCGACCCGGGGCATCGAGCGGTAACGGCGGACGCAGCGCGTTTTGCAACAACTGCATGACCACGAGATATCCCGAGCGCGAACCGGGCGCGAACCACTGCTGAAAGTGCACTTCGGTGCCCGCGGGCAGACGCATACCACCGGAGGGACCTTCGCTATGGAAGGTGAACTCACGGCGCAATTCGAAGCCGAGCACTTCCCCGAAAAACGCAGCGAATCGGCGGGTGTCGCTGATCAGCGTGCTCGAATACGCCGGGCCACCGATATCGATGGCCGCATCGATGGGGCCGACGGGCTGCAGATGCGCACGATCCACTCCGAGCACCATCACCTCATCGGGTGCCACCCAGTGCACTTCCCCGATGTCGTAAGTCGAGCCATCGGCTCGCGGAAATGCCATCAGTGTCAGGCCCGCCGTTGAACTAAAGCCCATCGTCTCCACGATGCCATGGCGTGTCTTCAAATCGCGCACCGGAAAACCAACGCCGAGCGGCCCATCGAAACGCGAGTCGAGCGCGGGACGCTTGGCGGGCAACGCCGCATCGACACCGATCATGCGGATCTGCAACGCCTCCTCGAGTCCCGGCCGATACAGCCTGACGTACTCGTACTCGTCTTGCGGCGGCAAACGCCACTGCGCTGCAAGGCGTCTAGCGGCCGTGCCGCGCAGGCGATGGAATTCGGGGCTGAGGCCGAGCGCGCCTTGGTAGAAGCGGCGGGACGCTGCCATATCGCCGGTAGCCAGCGTGACGGCGGCGAGTGGCTCAACGAGCACCGGCCGCCCATCGTCGCGCGGCAACATCGGATCTGCAGGTACGTTCATGAGACGCCACGCTATCACGACGTTACACTTGCCCGCCATGATCGATCGACGCGTCGTTCTCGCCTCGGCTCTATCGCTCTGCGGACTCAGTCTTGTGCCCGCAGCGCTGGCAAGGCCGCGACTGCGCCCGGCCGCGTTTCGCCGTGATCCGTTCTTGCTCGGCGTCGCCTCGGGTTATCCGCAGCCGCACGGCATGATCCTGTGGACTCGACTGATCGTCGATGTGTTGTCGCCGGATGGCGGCATCGGCCCGGACGACGTTGAAGTCGGTTTTGAAATTGCACTCGACCCCGCGTTTCGGCACACAGTGCAGTCCGGTCTGACGCGTGCCGAAGCGTTGTACGCGCACAGTGTGCATCTGGAAGTCCGGGGGCTCGAACCTGGGCGCAACTACTACTATCGATTTCGGGCTGGCGAACATCGCAGCCCCATCGGTCGGACCTGGACCAGCCCCGCCGCCGGACAACCGCAGCTGCCGCTGCGCATCGGCGTAGCCAGTTGTCAGCACTACGAGCAAGGCTACTACCACGCCTACCGACACATGCTGGAGACGGGTGTCGATTTGATCGCACACCTCGGCGATTACATTTACGAAGGCAATACGGCAGACCCGGTACGCCGGCACGATCGCGGCGAGTGCCAGAGCCTTGGCGATTACCGCTTGCGGTACGCCTGGTACCGCAGCGACCCCGCGCTGCGCGATGCGCATGCGGCCTGTCCCTGGGTGCTCACGCACGACGATCACGAAGTCGATAACGACTATGCGGGCGAGCAGTCCGAGAACCCAAGCGAGCAGCCCGCATTCGTAGCCCGGCGTGCCGCGGCCTATCAAGCGTACTTCGAGCACATGCCCTTGCCGCGAGAGAGCCTGCTGCCGGGCGGCGGCCTGCAGCTTTATCGCACGCTGACGGTCGGCGACCTGCTTGGGCTACACATGCTCGACACGCGTCAGTACCGCAGCCCTCAGCCCTGCCCGGCCCCGCCGAGGCAGGGCGGCAGCCGCGTGTTTGTCGATACCTGCCCCTCTTGGAACGATGCCGCGCGGTCGATGCTGGGCGAGACGCAGGAGAGTTGGCTACAGCAGCAACTGCGCGAGTCACGAACTCGCTGGAACCTGCTCGCACAGAGCGTCGTATTTTCTTTGGTCGATGAGGACCCGGGCCCGCGGCAGCTGCACTGGAACGACAGCTGGGCGGGCTATCCGGCCGCACGGCTGCGCCTGCTCGAGGCGATCCGCGACAGCGGTGCCGCCAACCCGGTGATTCTGGGCGGCGACATTCACGCCTTCATCGCCGCTGATCAGCGCATGGATGCGACGCAAAGCGAATCACCGATCATCACGAGTGAACTCGTGACGACCTCCATCTCCTCGGGTCCGCCGCCGCAAAAAGTCATCGATGCTTACAATCGCGACGCGCTGAATGTGCACTACGCCGATGGCAGTCATCGTGGTTATCTTTGGTTACAACTGAGCCCGCAGCAGCTCGAGGCACGCATGATCGGGTTCGACAGCGTTAAAGAATCGACAGCGACGGCTCGCACGCTGGCGAACCTGCGCATCGAGGCGGATCGACTAGGCCTGCAGAAAGCCTGAGGCGCTTAGCGACTCGCCAAACCCAGCGCCTCGGCAACCGCGGCGTGCACCACCCGCCCCGCAGAGACGTTCAAACCGGCGGCAAGGCCCGGATCCTTGCGGCACGCGAGCTCGAACCCGTCCGCCGCCAGAGCGCGCACATACGGCAGCGTCGCGTTATTGAGCGCCAGGGCCGAAGTCTGCGCCACGGCGCCTGGCATGTTGGTGACGCAGTAGTGCACCACGCCCTCTTCGGTGTAGGTCGGGTCCGCGTGGGTCGTAGAACGACTCGTCTCGATGCAGCCACCCTGGTCGATGGCGATGTCCACCACGACCGCACCAGGTCGCATCGCGCGGATCATGGCGCGCGTCACCAACCGTGGCGCCGCGGCGCCCGGCACCAGTACGGCACCGATCAGCAGATCGGCGCTCGCGACGGCCGCCTCAATGGAGGCCGCCGTCGAGAACACGGTTTTCAAGCGACCACCAAACAGCGCGTCGAGCTCGCGCAACCGTGGTAGCGACTTGTCGATGACAGTGACCTCGGCACGCATGCCGCAAGCAATCTCCGCGGCCGCGGTACCGGAGACACCGCCACCCAAGATAACGACTTTGGCAGGAGCTACGCCGGGAACTCCCCCGAGCAGCACGCCGCGACCTCCTGCTGACTTATGCAGCAGCGTCGCGCCCACCTGCACCGACATGCGCCCGGCGACTTCGCTCATGGGCGTAAGCAGGGGCAATGAGCCATCACGCGCCGTCACCGTTTCGTAGGCAATGGCGTGCGCACCCGAGCGCATCAGCGCCTCGGCTTGAGGCCGATCCGCGGCCAGATGCAGATAAGTGAACAGCACCTGCCCGGGACGCAACATGGCGCACTCGACAAGTTGCGGCTCCTTCACCTTGACCACGAGCTCAGCCGCGGCGAAAACAGCGCGCGCATCAGCCGCCATCTGCGCACCGACCGCCGCGTAGGCCGCATCGTCGAAGCCGACGCCGAGACCCGCACCACGCTCCACCAAGACGTGGTGTCCGGCTGCCACCAGCTCGCGAACCGATGCGGGCACGAGTCCGACACGGTACTCGTGAACTTTGATTTCCTTGGGTACGCCGATTTTCATGCAGTCATTATGCGTCCGCGACAATCGCATGGACTTGCGGATTAGCCTTGTCTTAGCTCGAGTTTCGGCTGTAAATTGCGCTTTAATGTATTTACACGCAATAATCTGCCAATGAACGCCGATCGCATTGACCAACGAATCCTGCATGAACTTCAGCAAGACGGCCGCGTTGCCAACGCAGAGCTCGCCGCGCGCGTGGGCCTGTCCGAGTCCGCTTGCCTGCGGCGAGTCCGCAGACTTGAGACTGAGGGCTACATCGAGCGCTACGCCGCGCATCTGAACCTGCGCAAACTCGGCTGGAACATGAGCTTGCTGGTCCGCATCACTCTCAAGAGTCAGACGGATCGCGATCTGCGCACGTTCGAGGCTGCCGTACGCTCGGTGCCAGAGATCTGCGAGTGCTTCCTCACCACAGGCGAAGCCGACTACGTACTGCGCGTGCTCGCGCGATCGGCAGAGGATATCGAGCGACTGCACGGCAAGGTGCTCACCAAACTACCGGGCGTCGCTCGCGTCGAGTCGAGTTTCGTACTGCGCGAGATCGTGAGCGCCGCTGCCCCGCCGCTCACGCGTGGCGGCTAATCGGCGAGAAACTCCGTCACCACGCGAACCCAAGCCGCGGGCTGTTCATCAACGATGTCGTGAGAGCCGCCGCTCAACTCGGCGTAGGCAAAGAAGTCCGGCCGCAAGGCCTGCGCCCGACGCGTCGAGTCGTACAGATCCTCACCGGTGTTGGTGAACATCAATGTCGGCACCTGCAGCCGTTGCAGCACGTCGTGCAAATCGGCACCAATCACAAGCGGAAAGGCTTTCCAGTTGGTGTCGCCGCGGTGCAAGGCTTCGACCGTGTAGCGATGCATGAGCTTGATATCCGTCCACCCGGGCGTCGATCGCAGGCGATTCTCCCAGGCGACGAGCAGGTGACTGCCATCAGGCTTCGGCTCCTTCGGCCCGAAATAAAAGCTCGCGAAGTGCTCCCGCTCCGCCTGACCCAGCAGAGGGAAGCCGTTGAGAATCACTCGATGCACGGCTTGCGGCTGCTCGGTGGCAAACACCGCAGCGAGTACAGCGCCGGTATGATGACCGACGATATCGGCTCGCGCACAACCGAGCACCGTAAGCGCTGCAGGAATCACCGAAGCAAAGTGCTCAAGCCCCGCGCCCTCGGGGGCCACATCGGACATGCCGAACCCGGGCATGTCGGGCGCCAGCACATCGAACCCCTGTGCTGCGAGCGCCGGCATGACGCGCTCGAATTGGGTTGAGGACAAGGGCGACTGATGAAGCAGCAGCAGCGGCTTCGCGCGCTGTTCCGGCGATTGCGGCCGACAGCGCCGATAGTGCACCTGTCCCGTACGACCCTCGCAGTAACCGCGGCGGATCCCAGGTAGTTCCTGATTGATGGCATCCATGCATCGAGTCTATCGGTCGTTCGCCGGTTTGCGCATACAATCGATGCACACTTCCTCAGCATGAACATGAGCACCAAACCCGCTACGCGCACTCCCATGCCCAAAGTCGTGCTGGCCGCATCAACCGGCACGGTCTTCGAGTACTACGACTTTCTGCTCTACGGCAGCCTCGTCACGTTTTTCGGGGCGTTGTTCTTTCCGCCCGGCAACGAGACAGCAGCGCTGCTCGCGAGCCTCGCCGCCTTTGGTGCCGGGTTCGCGATCCGGCCCCTCGGCGCGCTGATCTTCGGTCGCTTGGGTGATCGGGTCGGTCGCAAGCGCACCTTCCTCGTCACCATCGTCCTGATGGGCCTGACCACGGCTTTGGTCGGTGTGTTGCCCACCTACGAGACCATCGGCTGGTGGGCGCCAGCGCTGCTGGTGCTGCTGCGCTTGCTGCAAGGGCTCGCACTCGGCGGCGAGTTCGGTGGCGCAGCCATCTACATCGCCGAACACTGCGATACCGGACAACGCGGTTTTTACACGAGTTGGATCCAAACCACGGCCACCATGGGACTCGTGCTCTCGCTGCTTGTCATTGTCATTTGCCGCAGCGTGCTCGGTGATGAAGACTTCCGCGCCTGGGGCTGGCGCATTCCCTTCCTCGCGTCACTGCTACTGCTCGCCTTCTCGGTTTTTATTCGTACACGCATCGCCGAATCGCCGCTCTTCGCCGAGCTGAAAGAGCGTGGCGAGCTCGCCGAATCGCCCATCGGCGAAACCCTGCTCTCCGGCAAACACACCCGCTCGATGGCGGCGGCACTGGTGGTCGCGGCGGCCATGGCCCTGAGCTGGTACACGGCCCAGTTCTACTCGCTCGTGTTTCTGCAAACCGCATTACTCGTCGACACGGCAACCGCATCTGCACTGATTGTGGTGGCCTTGCTCCTCGGCATGCTGATCTACTTAGGCGCCGGAGCCTTGTCCGACCGCATCGGTCGAAAACCCGTGATTCTCGCCGGCATGCTGCTCTCCGCCGTGTCGATCATGCCAGCCTACGAGGCATTGCTCGCGGTGGGCAATCCCGCCCTCGCTGCGACCCAGCAGCAATCACCGATCACCGTACATGCAGCACCCACGCGTTTCGACCCCTTCGCGAATCCCGCAACGCTCGATGCCGCAACACGCGCGCGCGATCATCTGGCCAAGCGGGGGATCTCCTCTTCGAACGGCGAGCCCATTGGCGAGGGCGCACTTGCCGGCGAGACACTGGTGATTCGCATCGCCGGCCGCGAGCTCATCGGCTACGATCGCGCCGCTCTGGATGCCGCGCTCTCGGAGGCCGGGTATCCGCGTAACTCGGCGGTCGCCTCGATCAACTCTCTCGACGATCTCGACGCCCGCCATCTCAGTCTCATCGGACTCATCTTGCTGCTAATCGTCGGTGCAGGCCTTGCCTGCGGGCCCGGGGCGGCGTGGCTGTCAGAAATATTTCCGACACGCATTCGCTACACGGCGCTCTCCGTCCCCTATCACCTGACGAGTGCGTGGTTCGGGGGCTTCATGCCGCTGACGGCCGCGTGGCTGGTGGCCCGCTCGGGCGATGTGTTGGCCGGCCTTTGGTACCCGGTTATCGTCATGTCGAGCGCTTTTGTGCTGGCGCTGTGGCTGATGCCCGAGACCCGCAATCGGCAACTGTGAGTGCGCTGAACACCCAGTGGGTGCTCGCGGCGCGGCCGCAGGGGCCAGTGAAAGCGAGCGATTTTCGACTCGTCGAGACACCACTACGTCCGCTGGCCGAGGGCGAATTCCGCATCGAGACCTTGTACCTCGGCGTGGCGGCCGTAATGCGCAACTACATGCTGAACCTCGAGCGCTTCGAACGGCCACTCGAGATTGGTGATGTGATGCACGGCCGGGGTGTCGGCCGAATCATTGAATCGCGCAACCCTGCCTGGCCCGTGGGCGAGATCGTGCAGGGCAAACTCGGCTGGCAGCGCTACGCCATCGCAGACGGCTCACCCTACTTCCTGATGTTCAAGGTTCGTCAGCGTGTCGCTCCTGTCTCCACGGCACTTGGCGTGCTCGGCCTCACAGGCTTCACCTCCTATCTTGGGCTGGTCGACATCGGCGTCGTGAGACCCGGCGATCGGGTGCTCGTCTCCGGGGCTGCGGGCGGGGTAGGCTCGAATGTCGGACAAATCGCGCGCAACCTCGGTGCGAGTGCCGTCGGCATCGCGGGTTCTGCCGAAAAGTGCGCGTTGCTGACCACGCAGCTCGGTTACCGAGGGGCGATCAATTACCGCGAAGATGACGTTCAGCGGACCATCGGCGAATTGATGCCTGATGGCCTTGATGTGTTCTTCGATAATGTTGGCGGTGAAATCCTCGATGCGGGACTCGCCCACCTGCGCCGTCATGCGCGGGTCGTGTTATGCGGCGCCATTTCGCAGTACGTTAACGGCGTCGAACGTCCTTACGCGCTACGCAATGCGTTCGCCATCTTCAAAAAGATGGCGCGTATGGAGGCCTTCTTCATCTACGAGCTCGATGCGCATTTCGAGCGCGCTGAAGCACAGCTCGCTGAATGGATCGCTGCCGGGCAACTGCACTATCAGGAAGATATCCTCGACGGGATCGAGCAAATGCCGAACGCTTTGATCCGCCTCTACGAGGGCCGCAACGTCGGCAAACAACTGGTTCGCGTTCAAGCGACGAACTGATCTCAACAAAGCGGCGCAAAAAGAAAAAGCCCGCATTGCTGCGGGCCTTTTCGTTCGATCAGCTCTTTGGCTGTCGTGGGTCGATCGCTTACCAGCGACCGCCGCCGCCACCACCACCACCGCCGCCGCCGCCGCGATAGCCACCGCCACCGCCGCCGCC
>JBJTBK010000005.1:0-4738 GCA_046091245.1 Nevskiaceae bacterium
GCCGAAGTTGATCTGCTGTGTCTCGATGATCTTGACCGCGTCATCGGGCAGCCGGCTGCCGAGCGCGCGCTGTTTTCGGTGTATCGCAAGCTCGAGGAGCGGCAGCGCAGCCTGCTCGTTTCGGCGAGTCAACCGCCCGCCGCGCTGTCCTGGACGCTGGCCGACATTGGCTCGCGCTTCGCGGCCAGTGAAGTGTTCGTGCTGCATCCGCTCGATGAGGTCGAGCAGCACGAAGCCTTGACGCGTCGCGCAGCAGGCCGAGGGCTAGACCTTCCCGAAGAGACTGCCCGTTACCTGCTTCGTCGCTCGCCTCGTGACATGGCGAGTTTGTGTCGCTTGCTCGATGACATCGACCTTGCGTCGCTGTCTGCACAGCGCCGGCTTACGGTGCCTTTCGTGCGTGCTCTGCTCGATGCGCCTTGATCGCGAGCGCGACCTCCGCGACACGCGCACCGTGCGCTTGGGCGATCTGCTTTTCTTCCTCGCGCAGCTGCACAGCGGTGCCGTGCGGCGTGAAGTGTGATGCACCGTAGGGCGTTCCTCCGGCACGGGTGTTCGACAACGCGGCCAGCGCGTAAGGTACGCCGACAATCAACATCCCGTGATGCAGCAGCGGAATCATCATTGACAGCAATGTGCTTTCCTGACCCCCGTGCAGGCTGCTGCTGCCGGTGAAGGCGCCCGCTGGCTTGCCGGCCAAGCTGCCTGCGGCCCACAGTGCGCTCGTACTATCGAGGAAATATTTGAGCGGCGCTGCCATATTGCCAAAGCGTGTCGGGCTGCCAATGAGCAGACCATCGCAGCGGCGCAAGTCCTCGACTGTCGCCCACGGAGCGCCCGTTTCCGGTACCGATGTGACCGGTCGCTCATTGTCTGCCGAGACCGGGGGCACGCCGCGCAGGCAAGCGCTGGCTCCCGCTACCGATTCGATACCGCGGCATATGTGGCGCGCGAGTTCCGCCGTGGCGCCATGCCGCGAGTAATAGACGACGAGAATCTCGACTGATGGCGTCATGACGCGCCTCGCTGCGCCGCCGAGCGACGCTCGAGCAGTCGCTCGATGACCAGGTCGATGGGCCAGGCTTCGTTATCCGCCGCACGCCGATGACGATATTCGAGATTGCCTGAGTCGATGCCGCGATCGGAGATCACGAGGCGATGCGGGATCCCGATCAGCTCCGCGTCGGCGAACTTTACGCCCGGCCTGGCGTCGCGATCATCGAGCAGCACCTCTACGCCACGCGCGACCAGTTGTTCGTAGAGCGATTCGGCCATGGCCTGCACGCGCGGCGATTTACTGACGTTGAGCGGCACGAGCACGACGTCGAAGGGGGCGAGCGGCTCTGGCCAGAGGATGCCGGCAGCATCGTGGTTTTGTTCGATTGCGGCAGCAACGATGCGCGTCACGCCGATGCCATAGCAGCCCATGTACATGGTGACGGGTTTGCCGGCCTCATCGAGCACTGAGGCTTGCATCGCCTCGCTGTATTTGCGACCCAGTTGGAAGATGTGGCCGACTTCAATGCCGCGTCGAATGCCAAGCGTGCCTGCGCCGCCCGGGCTCGGGTCACCGGGGACAACGTTGCGCACGTCGACGGCGATCGGCTCGGGGAGATCGCGCTGCCAGTTGACGCCGCGATAATGCTGGTCGAGTTCGTTGGCGCCGCAAATGAAATCGGCGAGCGCCACCGCCGCATGATCTGCGTAGACCGGGCAACGCAGACCGATCGGACCGAGGTAGCCGGGTTCACAGCCCGTCGCGGCCATGACCGCTTCACGTGCTGCCATGCGCAGCGGCGTCGCAACCCCCGGCAGTTTCTGCGCCTTGATCACGTTCAATTCGTGATCGCCGCGCAGCAGGATGGCGACCACACCGCCGTCGCTGCCATCGACCATCAATAACTTCAGCGTCTGCGTTGCTGGCACGCTCATGAAATTGCACAGTTGCTCGATGGTACGACAGCCCGGCGTCGCGACTTTGGCGAGCGTTTCGCTCGCTTCGGCTCGAACCGCGGCGGGGGGCAGGGCGGGCGCGAGTTCGAGATTTGCAGCGTAGTGATCAGCGCCATCGGACACGGCGATCGCATCCTCGCCCGAGTCCGCCAACACCTGAAACTCCTCCGAGGCTGTCCCGCCGATCGAGCCTGTGTCGGCCTTGACCGGACGAAACTCGAGACCCATGCGTTTGAACATGCGCACGTAGGCTTCGCGCATGATGTCGTAGCCCTGTTGCAGTGACTCCTGCGAGGCGTGGAACGAGTAGGCGTCCTTCATGATGAACTCGCGGCCGCGCATCACGCCGAATCGCGGTCTGATTTCGTCGCGAAACTTCAACTGAATTTGGTAGAAATTCACCGGCAGCTGTCGATAGCTTTTCAATTCACGGCGCGCGAGGTCCGTGATCACTTCCTCGTGCGTGGGCCCGATAACGAAGTCGCGTTGGTGTCGATCTTTCAGCCGCAGCAATTCCGGGCCGTACTGCTCCCAGCGTCCCGATTCCTGCCACAGCCCTGCGGGCTGCACCGCGGGCATCAGCACCTCCAGTGCACCGGCGCGATCCATCTCTTCGCGGATGATGGCCTCCACCTTGCGCAGACTGCGCAGGCCGAGCGGTGTCCAGGTGTAGATGCCGGCCGCGAGGCGCCGGATCAAGCCAGCACGTAACATCAGTTGATGGCTGATGACCTCGGCTTCCGAGGGGGTTTCCTTGACGGTATTGATGGGGTATCGGGACCAACGCATGGCTGAGGGCAACTCCGGCTGAGTGCAAGGGGCGACATGTTACGGGGGCGGCGATTGTCCCGAAAGGTTTGCGCCCCTATGATGGGCCGGTGAACGCGCCCTCGACATCGCCTGACCGCCGCCCCGTCTCCACCCGCCGTGGCATTTACCTGCTGCCGAACCTGCTGACCACGGCCTGTTTGGCCTGCGGTTTCTTCGCCATCGACTCGGCCATCAACGGCGATTACAGCGCCGCCGGTCTCGCCTTGTTCGTCGCCATGATTTTCGACGGTATGGACGGCAGGGTTGCCCGCTGGACGGGGACCGAGTCCGTATTCGGCAAGGAATACGACAGCCTCGCGGACATGGTTTCCTTCGGGGTGGCGCCTGCGCTCGTGGCTTATCAGTGGGGTTTCGCGGCCATTTCCGAGTACGGTGAAGCCTGGGGACGCTTTGGCTGGATCGCCTCGTTCATTTACGCCGTGTGTGCGGCGCTGCGGCTCGCGCGCTTCAACGCCCGCGCAGCGACCGTCGACAAACGTTTTTTCGAGGGCTTGCCGAGTCCCTCCGCGGCCGGTCTCGTGTCCGCCTTCGTGTGGTTCTCGAGCGAGTGGACCGATCCGGGCTTGCTCGGCTTCAGCCTGACGTTCTCCGTCTGTCTGATCGCCGGTGGCTTGATGGTGTCGAGTTTCCCGTACAGCAGCGTCAAGCAGATCGACTGGAACGCACGAGTGAAGTTTTTCTACTTCGTCATCGTGCCCATCTCGCTGGCCTTGGTCGCCGTTGAGCCCTCGCCGATGCTGCTGTTTCTCTACTCGTGCTACGCGCTGTCGGCGCCGTTCATGTGGGTCGTTCGTCGCCTGCGCCGCGGCGGACCGCGCGGTCCCGGCGAGTCGTCGCCGACCGGCCATGCTTGAGCGCGCCCGTCGCAGTCAGTACCTGCAGGCGCTAGGCATCGACGAGTGGACGCGTCGCGTCGCGCCCGCTGCAGAAGTTATCGAAACCGCTTCAAGTGAAGTTTCAACTGAAGATGAGTGGACGGTGCTGCAGCACTCGGTCGCTGCCTGCCAACGGTGTGCGCTGCACGAGTGCCGCACCCAAACGGTGTTTGGCGTTGGCGACCGGCATGCGGAATGGATGGTGGTCGGCGAGGCACCGGGTGCGGAAGAAGATGCCCGCGGCGAGCCCTTCGTCGGTGCGGCTGGGCAGCTGCTCAACGCCATGCTGGCGGCGATTGGTCTGGCTCGAGAGAGCGTATTCATCGCGAATATCCTGAAGTGCCGTCCGCCGGGCAACCGGGATCCTTCGCCGGCGGAGATCGCTGAGTGTTTGCCCTATTTGCATCAGCAGATCCGTCAGGTGAAACCGCGTCTGATCCTCGCCTTCGGCCGGGTGGCGGCGCAGAGTCTGCTCGGCACCGACCAAGCGCTCGGCGCCTTGCGCGGCAGTGTGCATACGGCCGCGCCCCTCAACACTCCGGTCGTTGTCACGTATCATCCCGCCTACCTGCTGCGCACGCCTGCCGAAAAGCGCAAGGCCTGGGAAGATCTCAAGTACGCCCGCCGGATACACGCCGAACTTCGCTGATGGCCACCGCTGTCCAAAACTTGCCGCTGCCGCGCCTGACGATGCGCCGGATGCTCGACACTGATGTCAACGATGTCGTCGCAACCGAGCGAGTGGCGTATGCGTTTCCGTGGAGCGAGGGGATTTTTCGCGATTGTCTGCGCGCCGGCTACCTCTGTCGCGTCGCGGAACTTGATCATCTGTTCGTGGGCTACGGCATTTTGAGCGTGGGTGCCGACGAAGCGCATGTACTCAATGGCTGTGTTCATGCCGACTTTCGCTTTCGCGGGTTCGGTCGACACTTGATGTTGCACCTCATCGACCTTGCCCGGTCAGCGGGTGCGCGGGATTTGTTTTTGGAGGTGCGGCCGAGCAACCCGGTCGCCGTAAGGCTCTATCAATCTTTGGGCATGCAGCAGATCGGCGTACGCCGCGGCTATTATCAAGCCGA
>JBJTBK010000006.1:0-5240 GCA_046091245.1 Nevskiaceae bacterium
ACCCTCTGCGTGCATTCTTTGCGCTTGCTGTTCCACTTCTTGCCCGAGTTACTGGTGGAACGGTGATCGGTACCTGGGTCCTGCGGCGCTGCTCGCTGCGTACCGCTGGATCATCGATAGCCGAGACGAAGCCACGGGTGAACGCCTCGATGCTCTCGAGGATCCGTTCAAGCTCTATCGTTGCCACACCATCATGAATTGCACCGAGGCCTGCCCGAAGGATCTCAACCCGGCCAAGGCCATCGCCGAAATCAAGAAGATGATGGTCGAGCGCAGCCATACGTGACCGACCTCGGTCGGCTGCGCTGGCGCTGTCGGCGCGGCATGAAAGAACTTGATGTGTTGCTCGAGCGCTGGCTCGAGCGCGATGCAGCGGTCGCCAAGCCCGAGGAAATAGGCTGTTTTGAGGCCTTGCTCGACTTGCAGGACCCGCAGCTCGCGCGTTACCTGCTGGCGGGTGACTCTCACCCGGACTCCGACACCGCCGCCCTCATCGAACGCATTCGCCAGCCCTAAGGCGCCGTGGGTCATCGTTCCGGCGCGGCTGCGACACGTGGTCGGGTGTGTTCCCGCAGGTGCTCCCGACTCCCCTGTCGAGTCGCATTTTGAGTGCTGGCAGGGTGGGCGATGGCACTCGGCGGTGCTGTCCGCGTGTCTCGACTGCTCGCCCTGGGGTTGGTGGTTGGTGTGGGAGACGGCCGCGGGGCGCTGCTGGATTTGGCTCGCCCGAGGGCGGCTCGATCGCCCGCTCGCGGCCCGGTTCGGCCGTCTGATCCGGCGCGAGACCCTCGCGAACGGTTACACTGCGGACAAAGAACCCGAGGATCGATGACCCTGCGCGCTCCAAGCTGTGTTGTTGAGAACTTTTGTCAAGGCTGCGGGTCTATCCCGTCGCGTCGCCCATGAGCGCTGAAGCCAGTGACCTGAGTCTGGTGCAGTTGGCTCAGCGGGGTGACACCGCCGCGTTCGATGCCCTGGTGCTGCGTTACCAGCACAAGGTCGTCAATTTGGTGATGCGTTACGTACGGGATCCTTCCGAGGCTGAAGACATTGCGCAGGAAGCATTCATCAAGGCTTACCGGGCTCTGCCGAGATTCCGCGGCGACAGTGCCTTCTACACTTGGATTTATCGCATCGCGATCAACACCGCGAAAAATTACCTCGCTGCGCGCAACCGCAGCCCGATCGATTACGACCTCGACGGTTCGGACGGGGAAGTGGCGCCAGATATGCAGGCCCGCATGAAGGACACGGCCACTCCCGAGGCACTGGCGCTGACCGATGAGATCCGCTCCATCGTCAACGCCGCTATCGACCAACTGCCTGAAGATTTGCGCCGAGCCATCGTGCTGCGTGAACTCGAGGGCAAATCGTACGAAGAAATCGCCGCCGAGATGAATTGTCCGGTGGGTACGGTGCGGTCGCGCATTTTCCGCGCGCGCGAGGCGATCGACACGCGGTTGCGTGAAGTGTTCGAGGGTGGTCTCGGACGGGGTGAGGTGATCGGATGAGCGAGCAAGACGAACGTGCGAGTCAGTTGTCGGCAATGTTCGATGGCGAACTGCCGGATGCGGAGTGCGAACTGGTGGCACGGCGTTTGTCGCGGGATCCGGAGTTACGCCGCAGCTGGGCCAACTACGGCTTGATCGGTGCGGCGCTGCGTAGCGAGCCGCTCGCTCCGAGCGCGCTCGCCCCGCGGGTGCATGCGGCCTGGGCCGCCGAGGTGGCCGCCGCCGCCGACACGCCGTCGTCGGGTGATGAGTCGATGCAGCACTCCACGCCGGTTCCTGAGCGCCCGTTGCAGTTGCCGCGCTGGGCCGTGCCCGTTAGCGGGGTGGGCGTTGCGGCAGGGCTTGCAGCCGTTGCGGGGTTTTGGTGGGCCGTGCCGGGCGACCCCAATGTCTCGACCGCCACCGTCGTGCCGAGCGCGCAAACCGTGGCTGCGCCACTCATCGAAGAAGTGGTGATCGCGCCCGCGGCCCCGGCACTCGCCATGGTGGCCGCTGCGCCCACGGCGGGGTCGGCTACCGCGCCGGGTGCTATCGTCGGCGGGCCTGAGGCAGCGACGAGTGGTGAACCGGTGAGCTATGTCACCCCGCGTCCAAATCTCCGCAGTTCGGCCCCCGCTGTGCCGCTGCCCGCGCAACTCGCCTCGTTTGTCGAGGCGCACAGCGCCGTTTCCGCGCCAATGATTAGTCACTCGGTGATCTCCGCCACCATGGCCGTGAGCGAACCCGAGACCCCGCCGGTTGAGGCGGAGGGTCGTTGATGCCGCTTGCGATGCGGTTTGGTTTGCAGCCCGGAGCGCGCAGTGCCTGGCGAGCCCTTGGGCTCGTGCTGCTCGCCTCGGCACCTCTTGCGGTCTCGGCTGATGAGGGGCTCGAGTGGATCGAGCGTATGAATCAGGCGCTCGTCAGTCGCAATTACTCAGGCACTTTTCTTCATGAGCGCGGCGACCAGTCCGAGTCGCTGCAGGTCCATCACCGGGTGCGCGCGGGTGAGATCAGCGAGCGGCTTGCCTCGCTCGATGGATCGGGACGCGAGTTCATACGCCGCGGTGAAGATGTGCTGTATGTACTTCCCGATCAGCAGCGTCTCATCAGCGAGAGTCGGCCGCGCAATACCTCATTGTTGCCACGCTTCCCGCAGCTCGATCAGCGTAGTGCCGAGCTCTATGTGGTGAGTCCCGTGACGCGCACGCGTCTCACCGCGCGCGACGTGCGACTGGTGTCGATCACGCCGCGCGATCCGTTCCGCTACGGTTATCGCGCCTGGATCGACTCGCGCACCTACCTGCCGCTCAAGACCGAGTTGTTCGACAACGAGGGCCGCGTACTCGAGCGGGTCACGTTTACGAGTCTTTCGCTTCTGCGCGACCTGCCCGATGAACTCTTCAATCCGGCCGTGGATACGAGTGGGTTCCAGCAGGTGCGTCTCGAGCCGCCGCGGCCGCGGATCCAGCGCGTCACCGCGCAGCAGGTGTGGAATGTGCAGTCGCTCCCGCGCGGTTTCCGTCTCACCCAGCGCGGCGAGCAAAGCGTGCCGGGTTCGGTGTCGCGTGTGCCGCACCTGGTGTTCTCCGACGGGCTCGCTTCGGTGTCGGTGTTCATTGGCGTCGACCAGCCGCCGTTCGCTCCGGGCGAAGCGGGTCGGGAGCGTCGTATGGGCGCCTCGACGGCCTATTCCGCATTCATCAATGGGCAGCACGTCGTCGTGGTCGGCGAGGTGCCGGTGCGCACCGCGCGCCTGATCGCCTCGCAGATCCGTCCGTCGCGGCCGGCCGCGCCAGCCGCCCCGGCTGAGCCTGCTGTTCCCGCCGTGCCCGCACAGCCTTCGAGTCCGGTGGAGCCGTGAGCGGCCGCTTGACGCTGCTGACCCGCGAGGGCTGTGGCTTGTGCGAGGAGTTCGCGCTCGAACTGCAGGACCTGCGCTCCCGATTGGCCTTGCCGCAGCTCGAAACCCGTGACGTCGACTCCGACCCGGAGTGGCTGCGCCGGTTCGGGCATCAGATCCCGGTGCTGCTGTGGGATGGCGTGCCTATCGCCGTGACCCACCTCGATGCCGGTGAGATCGAACGGCTGTTTCGCGTTCGCTGAGGCACCGGCTGCCCTGCCAGCGGGGCGGCGCTGCGCCCTCTCCGTTATACTGACCGGCTTTTAATCGCCACTGTTTGGGCTACGTTGGCCCAGCCTCCGGAACCGATGCAAAACATCCGCAATTTTTCGATCATCGCCCACGTCGACCACGGCAAGTCCACGCTCGCCGATCGGTTGATCCAATTGTGCGGCGGTCTCGAAGCGCGCGAGATGCAAAGCCAGGTACTCGATTCGATGGCGCTTGAGCGCGAGCGCGGGATCACCATCAAGGCGCAGAGCGTCACCCTGTACTACACCGCGCGTGATGGGCAGCGCTACCAGCTCAATCTCATTGACACCCCAGGGCATGTGGACTTCTCCTACGAGGTATCGCGGTCGCTCGCGGCCTGCGATGGTGCGCTGCTAGTGGTCGATGCCTCGCAGGGCGTGGAGGCGCAGAGCGTCGCCAATTGCTACACCGCGATCGAGCAGGGGCTCGAAGTGCTGCCGGTGATCAACAAGATCGACCTGCCGTCGGCGGATCCGCCCAAAGTAATCCGCGAAATCGAAGAAATCATCGGTATCGAGGCGCAGGATGCGGTGCGGGTGTCCGCCAAAACGGGCGAGAACGTCCCCGAGTTACTCGAGGAGATCGTCAAGCGCATTCCGGCGCCGAAGGGTGATCCGCAGGGGCCGCTGCAGGCCTTGATCATCGACTCGTGGTTCGACAACTACGTCGGCGTGGTGTCACTCGTTCGAGTGGTCAATGGCTCGATCAAAATCGGCGACAAGATCCGCGTCAGGTCCACCGGTCGTGCCTGGCAGGTCGATAAGCTCGGTCGCTTCACGCCGAAGTCGGTCGGAACGACGCAACTCGGCGCCGGTGAAGTCGGCTTTGTCATTGCCGGCATCAAGGAAATGGACGGTGCGCCGGTGGGCGACACCAGCCCGCTCGATGGGAAGCCCTGCGCGTCGCCGCTGCCTGGTTTCAAGCAGGTGCAGCCGCGCGTGTTCGCGGGCGTGTTTCCGGTCAGTTCGGACGACTATGAATCGTTTCGCGATGCGCTCGCGAAACTGCGCTTGAACGATTCGGCTTTGCATTACGAGCCGGAGGTGTCCGGCGCACTCGGTTTCGGTTTCCGCATCGGCTTTTTAGGCCTGTTGCACATGGACATCGTGCAAGAGCGCCTCGAGCGCGAGTACAACCTCGATTTGATCACCAGCGCGCCGACGGTGATCTACGAAGTCGGGCTCACCGACGGCACGAACGAATACGTCGACAATCCGGCCAAGTTGCCGGCGGCGAATAAGGTCGCGGAGATCCGCGAGCCGATCATCATCGCCAATATTTTGGTGCCACCGGATTACGTCGGTGCGGTGCTGCAGCTGTGCACCGAGAAGCGCGGCTCGCAAAAGAAGATGCAATATCTCGCCAACCAAGTGTCGTTGCAGTACGAGTTGCCGCTCGCCGAGGTGGTGCTCGATTTCTTCGATCGCCTGAAGTCGACGAGTCGCTGCTGGTGGGTCGCGCGAGCGCCATTTGGTTCAACTGGGATCTGCAGCGCAGCGGCGGTCCCAACTGGTCGCGGGTCTTCACGAGAATCGAGTGAGCGTGCAGCACACCGATTGGCCTGCGCGCTGGTTGCAGCAGTCCTTGGGCTATGT
>JBJTBK010000007.1:0-2845 GCA_046091245.1 Nevskiaceae bacterium
GCAATGGTCGGTGCGTTGTTTGATGGCGCGGTTAGCACAGCGCCGCTGCCGCTGGCTGTTTTCGGGAGTTACGCCGCCCTCGGCATGCTGGCCGTGGGCGGGGTGCGCATTCTCGCCCGCCAGTTCTTCACCGCGTTCTCAGGCCAAGATGCCGAACCGCTCGCGATTTATGGTGCCGGAGACTCGGGTCGGCAGATTTCTTCGGCGATGATGACGAGACCGGAATACCGGCCCGGGGCTTTCATCGACGACAACATTGGCCTGCAGGGCGCCGTGATCAACGGCCTCAAGGTTTATGCGCCCAGTCAGTTGCCGGAACTCATCCGTCGATTTCCGGATCTTGGCATGTTTCTGGCTTTGCCCTCAGTCGCGCGTCGGCGGCGGCAAGAGATCTTGCACGCGCTCGCCCCGTACGGCCTGCACGTTCGCTCTTTGCCTGACATGGGCGATATCCTCACCGGCACCGCTCAGGCGGATGAAATCCGCGAACTCGATGTCAACGATTTGTTAGGTCGAGAAGCCGTGAGCCCGAATGAGGGCTTGTTTTCAGCCTGCATCAATCGTAAGTCGGTGCTCGTCACCGGAGCCGGTGGATCCATTGGCTCGGAGCTCTGCCGGCAGATCCTGCGCTCATCGCCCGCGCGCCTTGTGATCTTTGAGCTCTCCGAGATTGCGCTTTACCAGATCGAGCGCGAGTTGCGTGCGATCGTGGAAGAAGACGGCCTTGGCACGGAGCTCATCGCCATCTTGGGCAATGCGCAGCATCGAGATCGCATGCGCGGTGTGATGCGGGCCTATGGCATCGAGACCGTGTATCACGCGGCCGCCTACAAGCACGTACCCATCGTCGAGGAGAACGTGGTCGAGGGCATGCACAACAACGTGCTCTCCACCTGGGTTACGGCAGAGTCGGCCATAGAGGCGGGTGTCGACGTGTTCGTTCTGGTCTCCACCGACAAGGCCGTGAACCCGACCAACGCCATGGGGGCCACCAAGCGCGCCGCCGAGATGGTGCTGCAGGGTCTACAGCAGCGCAGCCCCGCAACGCGCTTTGCGATGGTGCGCTTTGGCAACGTGCTCGCGTCGTCGGGCTCAGTGGTGCCGCTCTTTCAGCAGCAGATTCGCGGTGGCGGCCCGGTGACTGTGACGCACCCCGACGTGATCCGATATTTCATGACGATTCCGGAGGCGGCGCAGCTTGTTATTCAGGCCGGCGCCATGGCCCGCGGTGGCGATGTGTTCGTACTCGATATGGGCCAGCCCGTGCGCATCATTGATCTCGCCCGCCGCATGATCAATCTCGCGGGTCGCTCGGTGCGCGATACCGCAAACCCGGCAGGGGACATCGAGATCAAGTTCACGGGCCTGCGCCCGGCGGAGAAGCTCTACGAGGAGCTGCTGATCGGTAACAACGTATCCGGCACCGAACACCCGATGATCATGCGTGCTGTGGAGTACTCGCTCCCCTGGGCGCAACTTGAGCCGATGCTACGGCAGATGCTCGATCGTTCTCGAGACGGCGATGCCCCGGCGGCCCTCAAGGTGCTGCGCCAAGTGGTGCAGGAATACACGCCCGCTAACCGAGTGCATGATCTCGTGTGGAACGCTGAGCGTAATCACAAGACGCCGAGTCCCTTACTCGATGACGACAGCACCAACGTGGCTGCCTTGCCTGTGAAGCGCGTCAAACTCGTCGGCGAGGGCGATTCGCTGTAACCTCCCTCGGGCGCCGGCCGACCCGGTGCCGAAAGGCTGTTCTCGATGATCTCCGGGTTTCTCGATCGACGTGTGTCGGTCGCGCCGATGATGGATTGGACCGATCGGCATTGTCGCTATTTCCTGCGCGGGTTTGCCCCGGACCTGCTGCTCTACACGGAGATGGTCACGGCCTCGGCCATCCTGCGTGGCGATACCGAAAAACTCCTCGAATACTCCCGCGAAGAGCACCCCGTCGCGCTGCAGCTCGGCGGCTGTGAGCCTGACTATCTCGCCGCCGCCGCCCGCGAGGGCGGGCAGTGGGGCTATGACGAGATCAACCTCAACTGCGGCTGCCCCTCCGACAAAGTGCAGAAAGGCGCCTTCGGGGCCTGCCTCATGAACGAGCCTGAGCTCGTGGCCGATTGCGTGGCGGCGATGCGCGAGGTGGTGGATGTCCCCGTCACGGTGAAGATGCGCATCGGCACGCTGCGCTCAGGCGTGCGCGATCTTGAAGCCGCGGTGCAGCAGTTCGAGGAGGTCGCTTCCGATCGGCTGTGTGAATTTCTGATGGCGGTGCGCGGTGCCGGTGCCGATGCCGTGATCGTGCATGCGCGCAAGGCGGTGCTCGGGAATCAATGGTCCCCGGCGGATAACCGCGAGATCCCGCCGCTGCGCTACGACGTGGTGCGCCGTCTCAAAGAAGACTTCCCCGACATGCCCGTGGCGCTCAATGGCGGCCTGCGCACCGCAGAGGCCTGCGTGGAGGCGCTCGAGTGGGCCGATGGCGTGATGCTCGGCCGTGAGGCTTACCATCGGCCGATGGTGCTCGGGGAACTTTATGCCGCGCTCGCGCCGGAGAGCTATCAGCCGCTAACGGTGACTGAGCACCTAGAGCGCATGGCGATCTATGCCGAGCGCGAGATGACCCGCGGGGAGCGCCTGCCCGCCATCACCCGCCACCTGCTCGGCCTTGTGAGCCACGTACCCGGCTCCCGTGAGTACCGCCGCCTGCTCTCCGAAGGCGCCCGCGCCCCCGGCGCCGGCCCTGAACTGCTGCGGGAGGCGGGGAGGGTGTGTGAGGGGGGTGGCTTGGTGCCACCTGCCCCGGTGGCCCTGTCCTGAGGAGGGGCGAGGCTGCCGGCGCGGC
>JBJTBK010000008.1:0-3975 GCA_046091245.1 Nevskiaceae bacterium
AGCGCCGCGGCGGTGGCCGCGGAGAGTCGAATCGAGCGCGCGTCGTTGCCGCCGCCCTTCGCCCGCGCCGCATCGATGAGTTTGCGACAGGCCTTCAGATCATCGACATCGCAGGCGATGCCGGCGAGCGTCATCAGGTGCCGTGCCGATAGGGTTGAGCGATCGAGCAAAGATTTGAAGACCGCCCAAGCGCCGACCATCGTGTCGCCCTCGGCCAGCGCGGGCAGCAATTCCGCGAGGGCCCGTTCGGGCTCGACATCGGGCTTGGCCAGTAACTCCGCGAACACCTGTCGCGCCGCATCGATCCGCCAGACCTCGAGCGCCACGGTGCCGACGAGGCGCAGCGCCTCCACATTTTCGGGATCGAGTTCCCGCAAGCGCTCGGCGGCCTGCCATGCGGCTGGGTAGTGATGGCAGGCGCGAGCAATTTCGACCGCGCGCACGGCCGTTCGCGGGTCGCGATCGAGGCTCGCGGCCTTGGCCTCGGCCTCGGCAACACTGCGGCAATCGCGCGGTGCGGCAGCCGCCGCCTCGCCTTGTGCCTGTCGAGCCTCAGCGAGCGTCGCGGCGACCAGCAGCGCGCCGGCAAGCCATACCGCTCCAAACCTGACTGTAGATCGCAGTCGCATCGTGTCAGGCACTATAAGCGATCCGCCGCCCGAACACCGCGGCCGCTTGTCAGGCGCGGGCATCGCCCGGAGAATCGCCGCTCCCCCGGGTCGCACCCGGACGCCCAAGGCCGCGATGAAAGCTTCCATTCGTCAACGACTCGACCGCAGCATCGACCGATTCGAAGAGGTCGGCCGTCTGCTTGCGGACCCGTCCACAGCCGGTGGCTCGAACGAGTTTCGCGAGCTGTCGATGGAATACGCGCGCCTCACGCCGCTCGCCGAGCGTTATCGCGACTTTCGCGGTCTCGAAACCGAGCGGGAAGCCGCGGTGCAACTCGCGACCGACGCCGACCCGCAGATGCGCCAACTCGGCGCCGAAGAAGTGATCCGTCTGGAGCAGGCCCTCGCTGCGGGTGAACTGGAACTTCGACGGATGCTGATGCCCAAGGACCCGCGGGACGAGCGCAACATCTACCTCGAAATCCGCGCAGGCACCGGGGGCGATGAGGCTGCCATTTTTGCGGGCGATCTGCTTCGAATGTACGCACGCTATGCCGAACGACGCGGCTGGCAAGTCGAAACGATCAGCGAAAACCCGGGCGAACATGGTGGGTTCCGCGAGGTCATCTGTCGGGTCATCGGCAGCGGCGTGTTTTCGCGACTGAAGTTCGAGTCCGGCACCCACCGCGAGCAGCGCGTGCCGGCCACCGAAGCCCAAGGCCGCATCCACACCTCAGCGGTGACGGTCGCCATCCTGCCCGAGCTCGACGAGCTCGATGCGATCGAGATCAACCCGGCGGACCTGCGCATCGACACTTTTCGTGCCTCGGGCGCCGGCGGTCAGCACGTCAACAAAACCGACTCCGCCGTGCGCATGACCCACCTGCCCACGGGCATCGTTGTTGAATGTCAGGACGAGCGATCGCAACACAAGAACCGCAGCCGAGCCCTGTCGCTGCTGCGGGCGAAGCTGTTGGCCGCAGAACAGGAAAAGCGCGACGCGGCGCAAGCTCAATCACGCAAGTTGCAGGTGGGAAGCGGCGATCGCTCCGAGCGGATCCGCACCTACAACTTTCCACAGGGTCGCGTCACGGACCATCGCATCAACCTGACGCTGTATCAGATCGAAGAAATCATGGACGGCCGGATCGATGAGCTGATCGATCCGCTGTTGCAGGAACATCAGGCGGAGTTGTTGGCCGACGAAATTGGCTAAGCCGAAACTTGCGAAGTGCTCTCGCGCAGGCGCGCGTGAAGTGCGAGGCCAAAGGCAATCACGAGCGGTGGGAACAGCGCGCCGACCAGACCCGGTACGAGCGCTGAGACCAGCGTGCCAACGGGCAGGCCGGTGACCAGTTGCCACTCGATCAGTAGCAGGCCCGCCGCCATGCCGAGCATGACGACACCGAACACGGCAATCAGCGTAATCACCCAGGCGCCAGCCGCAACGCCCCATCGGCCACGAACGAGCTGCAGGCTGCCATCCACGGACTCGCGCACACCGCGACCCTCGCAGACGGCGAGCGTCAGCGCCGGCCACAACGCAACGAGCAGGTACACGCCAGGCACAACGAGTAGCAAGGCGCCTGCGCCGATCAACAGCACGGTGATGACGAGCACGCCGAGCGCGCGCGGCAGCGCCTTGACGACCTGTCGAAGATCGCTCGCCAGAGTGCCGCGATCGCCCTGCAACAGCGCGTACTGCCGCTGCATGATGAGCAACCAGAGCGCGAGCCCCACCAGAGCCGACAAGACGTTAAGCAGCACCCATGCCACTCCGCGATCCGCACTCTTCAGCAAGAACACCGCGGGCAACTGACCGATGAGTACCGCCAGCAAGGACCACGGTAGGCAACGTGGCAGACTGCGCTTGAATAATTGCCAGCCGAGTTCGAGCGTCGGCCCGAGAGCGATCGGCGCGACAGATACCGCAGTTGAAGGGGCGTCGGACGTGGACACGGCGCGCAATGTAGCAGAACGCGCCGCATGGCAAACTTCACGCATGCTCGCCTCGCCCGTTAACCCCACGCTGCGTGTCCTGCTCGAGTCGACCACGGCGCAATTGGGTGGTCTCGGTGGTCTTGCACGCCGCGAGGCGGAGACACTGATCTGCGCGGCGCTTGGCCTGCCCCGCAGCCGGTTGATCACGGACCCGGATTGGCCTGTGCCGGAGGCCCTTGCCGAGCGCATCACGCAGTGGACGCAGCGACGCGCCGCCGGCGAGCCGCTCGCCTATCTGACGGGTGAGCGTGAGTTCTGGTCGCGAAGCTTCCTGGTCGATGCTGCGGTGCTGGTGCCGCGACCGGAAACGGAATTGCTGATCGAGCGGGCGCTGCTTGCGGGCGATGCACTCGCGGCGGTGAAGCGTTTAAGCACCGCGCTCGCTCAAGCCGAGTCTGCGCCGGCCGCGATTCGAGCGGTTGATCTCGGCACCGGATCCGGCGCCATCGCCCTCACCCTCGCTCTCGAGCGCCCGCCGTGGCAGGTGCATGCCGTCGAGCGATCAGAGTCAGCCTTGCGGATTGCCCGGGCCAATGCAGCACACCTCGAAGCCGAACACCCTGGGTCGAACCCGGTTGTTTTCCACGCCGGCCACTGGTTCGAACCGATCGGTCAGCGGCAGTTCGACCTCATCGTCAGCAATCCACCCTACGTCGCAGCCGATGATCCGGTGTTGCTGGCAGACGGGTTACGCCACGAGCCGCGAGCAGCCCTGACACCCGGCATCGACGCTTTCGCTGATTTGCAGCACATCCTCGAACGTGCACCGCGGCACCTCGCAGCAGGTGGCGTATTGTTGTTTGAGCATGGCAGCACCCAAGGCGCAGAGTTGCGCGCGCGGCTTGTCGCGCGGGGTTTCGCTCACGTAGTCTCGCACCGCGACCTCGCCGGGCACGAACGGGTGACGGAG
Organism: Nevskiaceae bacterium; assembly: GCA_046091245.1. Lineage (GTDB taxonomy): Bacteria > Pseudomonadota > Gammaproteobacteria > Steroidobacterales > Steroidobacteraceae > UBA964. Next base: position 3,523 of record JBJTBK010000008.1, read on the forward strand.
GGGCGTTGGCTCCCTGCCCCCTCACCCTGAAGGATCGAACATGTTGCGTTTCAAGACCACCGCCGGCGATTTCACCGTAGAGCTGTTTACCAAAGAGGCCCCCGAAAGCAGTGCGAACTTTCTCAAGTACGTCGACGACGGTCATTACGACGGCACGCTGTTCCACCGCGTCATCCCGAACTTCATGATCCAGGGTGGCGGCTTCGCGGCAGGCATGGAACAAAAGTCGACCCGACCGCCGATCCGCAACGAAGCGACCAATGGTCTCGAGAATCTTCGCGGTACGCTGGCCATGGCGCGCACCAACGACATCCACAGCGCCACCGCACAGTTTTTCATCAACTTGGTCGACAACGACTTCCTCAATCACTCGCCCGGCAACTATGGCTACGCCGTGTTCGGCCGCGTGACCTCGGGAATGGAGATCGTGGATGCGATCGCCGGCGTTCCGAC
>JBJTBK010000009.1:0-6761 GCA_046091245.1 Nevskiaceae bacterium
GCCGCGGGTCAAGGAGATTCTGCAGGCCTGTGGCGGTGATGCCGCGAAGCTCTCGGTCGAGTTGCGCGAGCATATCGAACAGACCACCCCCCGCGTGCCCGAGGGCGAAGAGCGCGAAGTGCAGCCCACCTTGGGGTTCCAGCGGGTGCTACAGCGCGCCGTGTTTCACGTGCAGTCGAGCGGTCGCAAGGAAGTGGGCGTCGCCAATGTGTTTGTGGCGATCTTCGGCGAGACGCAAAGTCACGCTGTGTTCCTGCTCGGTCGGCAGGACGTCTCGCGGCTGGATGTGGTTAATTACATCTCGCACGGCATGTCGAAACTTGCCGATGAGCGGGCGAGTGAGGCCAAGGACGAAGCGCCGCCGGCTGCGGGTGGTGCTGCGACCGAGGCAGACAGCGGTGCACTCGAGAAGTACGCGAGCAACCTCAACAAGCTTGCAACTGAAGGCAAGATCGACCCGCTGATCGGTCGACAGATGGAGGTCGAGCGCACCATCGAGATCCTCTGTCGGCGGCGCAAGAACAATCCGCTGTACGTGGGCGAGGCCGGCGTCGGCAAGACGGCGATTGCCGAGGGGCTCGCGCGGCGCATCGTCGAGGGTCAGGTACCCGAGGTGCTTGCCGATTGCACGATCTACTCGCTCGACATGGGTTCGCTGATCGCCGGCACCAAGTATCGCGGTGATTTCGAAAAGCGTTTGAAAGCCGTACTCGCAGAGCTGCGCAAGCAGCCTGGAGCCGTGCTGTTCATCGACGAAATTCACACCGTCATCGGTGCGGGCGCGGCCTCGGGCGGGGTCATGGACGCCTCCAATCTCATCAAGCCCGTACTCACCAATGGGGAGTTGCGCTGCATCGGCTCGACCACCTATCAAGAATATCGCGGCATCTTCGAGAAGGACCATGCGCTCGCGCGGCGCTTCCAGAAGATCGATGTGGTTGAGCCGACCGTGCCCGAGACCATCGAGATCCTCAAAGGACTGCGCAGCCGTTTCGAAGAGCATCACGGGGTGACCTACACCGATGCGGCCCTCAAGGCTGCCGCAGAGCTGTCGGCACGCCACATCAACGAGCGGCACCTGCCTGACAAGGCGATCGATGTCGTCGATGAGGCGGGCGCGCGGCTGCGGCTGAAGCCGGCAGGGGAGCGCGAGACGGTGGTCGATGTGCACCACATCGAGGAGGTGGTGGCGCGGATTGCGCGCATCCCGCCGAAGACCGTCTCGAGCAACGACAAAGAAGTCCTGCGCAATCTCGAGCGCAATCTCAAACTGGTCATCTTCGGCCAGGACAAAGCCGTCGAGACGCTCTCCGCGTCCATCAAGATGGCGCGCTCAGGCCTTGGCGATTCGCGCAAGCCGGTGGGTAGTTTCCTCTTTGCCGGGCCTACAGGTGTCGGCAAGACCGAGGTCACGCGGCAGCTCGCCATCGCGCTCGGCATCGAGTTCATCCGCTTCGATATGTCCGAGTACATGGAGCGGCACACCGTGTCGCGCTTGATCGGCGCGCCGCCGGGGTACGTGGGTTTCGATCAGGGCGGTTTGTTGACCGAAGCGATCTCCAAGCATCCGCACGCCGTGCTGCTGCTCGATGAGATTGAGAAAGCCCACCCGGACGTGTTCAATCTGCTGTTGCAGGTGATGGACAACGGCACCCTGACCGACAACAACGGCCGCAAGGCCGACTTCCGTCACGTCATCATCGTCATGACCACCAACGCCGGTGCGGCCGACATGGCGCGCACGCCGATCGGTTTCACGCCCGGGGACAACATCACCGACGGCATGGAAGCCATCAAGAAACTCTTTACGCCAGAGTTTCGCAATCGCCTCGACGGGGTCATTCAATTCAGTGGGCTCGACGCCTCGACGATCGAGCGGGTGGTCGAGAAACTACTCGTGGAGATCGAAACGCAGCTCGAGGGCAAGCGGGTGCACCTGCTGCTCGATGATGACTCGCGTGAGTGGCTGGCCCGCACGGGTTATGACCCACGCATGGGTGCGCGGCCGATGGCGCGGGTCATCCAAGAACACATCAAGCGTCCGCTTGCCGAGGAGTTGCTGTTCGGCAAGCTCGTCAACGGCGGTACGGTGAAAGTGAGCGTCAAGGGCGACGGCTCGGGTCTGGAGCTGCAATGCCTTCCGGCCGAGGAGCCGGAACTCGTCGACTGAGCGCTTGCTCAGCGGCCGCGGTAGACGATGCGACCCTTGGTCAAATCGTAGGGTGTGAGCTCGACCGTGACGACGTCACCGGTGAGGATGCGGATGTAGTTCTTGCGCATCTTGCCCGAGATATGCGCCGTAACGACGTGCCCATTCTTCAGTTTCACGCGAAAGGTGGTGTTCGGCAGCGTGTCGACGACTTCGCCGTCCATCTGGATCGCGTCTTCTTTGGACATCAGTTTGCGGGCACCCGAACTTGAAGAAGCGCGGATTCTGCCGAAACCGGCCCCGGTAAGCAAATCGGCGCCATCAGACTGGGGCCAGCAGTCGACGCAGCTCGCGTAAAAACTCATCGCGCGGCAGGGCTCGGCTGCCGAGTGAGGCGAGGTGGCGGGTGGGCATCTGGCAGTCGATGAGTTCGATGCCGAGCTCCGCGGCCGAGCGCACGAGCCCTGACAGGGCGATCTTCGATGCATCGCTCTCGCGACTGAACATGGACTCGCCGAAGAAGACCCTCCCGAGACGGACCCCGTAGAGTCCGCCGACAAGGCGCTGATCGCGCCAAGTCTCAACCGACTGGGCGAGGCCCGCGGCATGCAAGCCAGCATAGGCTTCGCGCATTTCGGTGGTGATCCAGGTGCCCCCGCCATCGCTTTCACGCGGCTCAGCACAGGCTTCGAGTACGGCCTCGAAGGCGCTGTTCCAGTGAACCTCGAAGCCGGCGTTGCGTTCGCGCTTGGCGAGGCTTCGGGAGCGGCGGAACTGTGCCGGGTAGAGCACTTCGCGCGGATCGGGACTCCACCACAGGATGGGTTGGCCCGGTGAGTACCACGGGAAAATGCCGCGCCGGTACGCAGCGACCAGGCGCTCGAGCGAGAGGTCCCCGCCTGCGGCAACGAGCCCGGGGGGTTCATCGAGTGCGTCCTCCACCGGCGGAAACGCTTCGGGATCGCCGCCCGGTTCTAGCCAGTGCAGGGCTCGACGCGGGCGGCGAGTCACCATACGGCGATGCTCAATGCTCGATCGCTCACGCTTCGAGGTTCTGCCGATACGGCACGTGCTCAGCGATGCCGGCCGCGTAGCGCTCGACGGCCTCGCTCTCGCGATCGAGATAATCGGCGATTGCCGCCCGAAATCTCGGTTCGGCAATGCGATGCGCCGAGTACGTGTAGGTCGGCTCGAAACCGCGACTGACTTTGTGTTCGCCCTGCGTGCCGGGCTCGAAGCGGTCAAGCCCGTGCTCGATGCAGAACTCGATGCCCTGGTGGTAGCAGGTCTCGAAGTGCAGGCTGTGGAAGTTCTCGTTGCATCCCCAGTAGCGGCCGTAGAGCGTGTCATCACCGACGAAAAACACCGCGACGGCCACGATCTCATCCCCGAGTCGGGCAAACTTGAACAGCAGCGACTCGCCCATCGTGCGTGCGATCTCGAGGAAAGTCTCGGCGGCCAGATACGGCTCGTTTCCGCGTCGCAGGAAGGTGATGCGGTGCAACTGCCAAGCTGTGAGGATCTCCTCCGGGCTCGCCTCGCTGCCGCGGCGTGACTCGAAGGTGATGCCTGCCTCGGCTACCCGCCGTCGCTCGCGGCGGGCTTTCTTGCGCTTTTCGGCGGTGAAACTCCCCAAGAAACCTTCGAAATCCGCGTAGCCGCGGTTGTGCCAGTGGAACTGGCAATCGCGTCGCATGAGCCAATCAGGGCGGCGTTCGAGCAGGCTGCGTTCGGTCTCGGCCGGAAAAAGCACATGAGTCGATGACAGTTGTTGTTCGTCGGCGTACTCGCCGAGGCTCGCGAGCAGTTGCGTGACCACGAACTCGCGGTCGAGATCGGGTCGGACGAGGCAACGAGGTCCCGTTGCCGGTGTGAACGGTGCCGCGGCGACGAGCTTCGGGTAATAGCGCAGTCCGTGCCGCGAATACGCTTGTGCCCAGGCAAAGTCGAACACGAACTCACCGTACGAGTGCGTCTTCAACCAGGCCGGCACGGCCCCGGCCAGCCCTTGATCGTCCTGCAGAGTCAGTATGGCCGGGCTCCAGCCTGTGCCCTCGCCGATACAGCGGGTGCGCTCCAGCGCGCTGAGAAACGCATGGCGCAGAAACGGATAGCCGTGATGTTCGAGCGCATCCCACTGCGCGCCATCAATGGCGTCGAGGCGTTCGACGACCTGCGTGCGCATCAACCGTGATCGAAGCGCTCGAGGTAGCGGTCGGTATCGAGTGCCGCCATGCATCCCGAGCCTGCCGAGGTAATCGCCTGTCGATAGACATGGTCGGCGACATCACCGGCCGCGAACACACCCTCGATGCTCGTCGCCGTTGCATTGCCGGAGGTGCCGCTGCGTACGGTGAGATAGCCGTCTTGCATGGCGAGTTGCCCTTTGAAGATCTCGGTATTGGGCGAGTGGCCGATGGCAACGAAGACTCCGGTGAGTGCGAGATCCTCACTACCCCCGCCTTCGGTCGCACGCACGCGCAGACCCGTCACGCCGGACTCATCACCGAGCACTTGATCGACCGCGTGGTTCCAGAGGATGCGCACCTTGCCCGCTTTTTCGCGCTCGAAGAGTCGATCCTGCATGATTTTCTCTGCGCGCAGTCGATCACGTCGATGTACCAGCGTGACGTGTGCGGCGATGTTGGAGAGATACAGCGCCTCTTCGACGGCTGTGTTGCCGCCGCCGATGACGGCGACACTCTGCCCGCGAAAGAAAAACCCATCGCAGGTCGCGCAGGCCGACACGCCGCGACCCTTATAGGCCTCTTCGGACTCGAGTCCGAGATATTTGGCCGAAGCCCCGGTGGCGATGATCAACGCATCGCAGGTGTACTCGCCCAGATCCCCGATCAGTCGAAACGGCCGAACGTTGAGCTCCGCCGTATGGATGTGATCGCTGACGAGCTCGGTACCGAAGCGCGCCGCGTGCGCCTTCATTCGCTCCATCAGCGCAGGACCCATCAAGCCGTGCGCATCACCCGGCCAATTGTCGACCTCGGTGGTCGTAATCAGCTGGCCGCCCTCCTGCAGTCCGCTGATCAGCATCGGTGCGCGGTTGGCCCGCGCGGCGTAAACGGCGGCGGAGTAACCGGCGGGGCCTGAGCCCAGAATAATGAGTTTGCGATGTTGTGTGCTCATGAGCGAATGGTAGGGGGTTGGCGCCTCGGGCGCCATGCCGAGGCGGATTTATCGGCCTGTATCTCGATGCGCGAATCCACTAGAATCAAGGCCCTACGACACCATGTCGCTCCCCGCAGGGTCTCTCAAGTTGCCCGATACCGCAGCGAAGGGCGAAACGCCCGACCGGTTCACTGAAAGCGTACGCCGCGCCCTGCGCGAAGGCGCGGTCATCCTCACCGGCGCCGTGGCGTTGATGCTGTTTGTCGCGCTGCTCAGCTACCACCCGGACGATCCCGGTTTTTCGTATACGGGGACTGGGGCCGCCGACATCAACAATCTCATCGGTCTGCAAGGGGCGTGGCTCGCCGACACGTTGTTTTTCCTCTTTGGCGGGCCTGCCTACCTGCTGCCCTGCATGCTGGCAGCGGCATGCTGGCTGATGTTTCGACGGCGAAATGCGCCGGAGCAGGCTTCGCGCCTCAACACCTTCGTCCGTGCCGGCGGTTTCGTACTCTTGCTCGCGGCGACCTGTGCGCTGGCGGCCCTGCACTTTGGTGGCGGGATCCTGCGCCAAGGGGCGGGGGGTGTCGTCGGCGGCCTATTTGCCGGCTGGATGTCGCAGAACTTCAACTTTGTCGGCGGCACGCTGTTGCTGCTGGCCTGCGCCATGAGCGGCGTGTCGCTGGCGTTCGGCCTCTCATGGCTCGCCGTGATGGATCGGTTGGGCGCCGGGTTCTGGGGTGCGATCGACTGGCTGCGTGCGCGCCGCCAGCAGCAGCGCGATGTGGCCGAGGGCGAAGAGCGCCGCGCCGCACGCAAGGAAGTGGTCGAGGTCGAAACCAAAAAAGCGGCCGCGCGGCCGAAGCCGCGTATCGAAGCACCGGCGCCGCAACCTGAGAAGAGCGAGCGCGTCGAGAAGGAGCGGCAGGTGCCGCTGTTCACGGCGAAGGCGGGTGAACTGCCGCCGCTGCAACTGCTCGATGATCCGCCAGCCAAGGAGCTGAGTTATTCCGCCGAAGCACTCGAGGCGATGTCGCGTCTCGTTGAGCTCAAGCTCAAGGATTTCGGTGTCGAGGTGGAAGTGGTCGCGGTGTTGCCGGGGCCGGTGGTGACGCGCTTCGAAATGCGCCCGGCTCCGGGTGTGAAGGCGAGTCAGATCAGTTCGCTCTCCAAGGATCTCGCACGCGCGCTGTCGGCGATCAGCGTGCGCGTGGTTGAAGTGATCCCCGGCAAGTCGGTGATGGGTCTTGAGATCCCGAACGAGAAGCGCGAGCTCGTCACGCTCGGCGAGATCGTCAAGTCCAAGGCGTACGATGACATCAGCTCGCCGCTCGCGCTGGCGCTCGGCAAAGATATCGGCGGCGCGCCGGTGGTGGCGGATTTGCAGCGCATGCCGCACTTGCTCGTGGCCGGCACCACGGGTTCGGGCAAGTCGGTGGCCATCAATGCGATGGTGCTCTCGATGCTCTACAAGAGCACCGTCGAGGAC
>JBJTBK010000010.1:0-23897 GCA_046091245.1 Nevskiaceae bacterium
CAGAAGGCGCATCGGTGCCGATCAATCGGCAGCCACGTGCGGCCAGCGCATCGATGAGATCGGGTGCCAAGGCCGTGAAACCCTCAGGCCAACGCGCCCAATCGCTCTGCGCGAACGTGCGCAGCAACACGCGCTCCACCCTCGCGGGTAAGCCATCAAGCACATCGGTCACAGTCACTGTGTACCGCGCGGTGTGCACATCGCGTAGCTCGCACTCGCCGATGAAAGCGGACAAGGCCAACTCATCAAGCGCCGGCGCATCGTCGCGAACATGGCGGGAACATTCAGCGTGGGTGCCGGCCTGTGTCGACACCGTCAAGCGGTGCAGGGTCACGCTCGAGCCAGCAGAGACGGCCGCGCTCACATCGATGGCCACGGGCACATCGCCCGGCCACACCGGCAACTCGGGACGTAGCCGCTGGGAGATGTCGTGCAGCCGACCCGGCTTCAAAGGCGCGTCCTCACACTCCACAACTCCGGGAAAAAGCGTAGATCTAGGGCGCGGACGAGATACGATACACCGCTCGAACCACCCGTGCCGCGCTTGTGGCCAATGATGCGCTCGACGGTCTTCATGTGACTGAACCGCCAGCTCTGGAATTGATGCTCCACATCGACGAGTTTCTCAGCGAGCTCATACAGATCCCAGTGTGCCTGCGGGTCGCGGTAAACCTCGGCCCACGCCGCCTCGACCTCCGGCCTGGCTGCATACGGCACCGAGAAGTCGCGCTCGATGATATCGGTCGGCAAGGGCAGACCGCTGCTGTGCAACAAACGCAGCGACAGGTCGTACACGCTCGGCTCGTGCAGCACGCGTTCGAGTAGGGCGTACGCCGCAGGGTTCTGCTTGTGGGCGCGAATCAGGGCAAGGTTCTTGTTGCCAAGCATGAATTCGAGCTGCCGATACTGCGGCGACTGGAACCCCGAACTCTGCCCCAGCGACCCGCGAAACGCCGAGTAGTCGGCGGGAGTCAGGGTGGAGAGCACGGCCCAGGACTCGGTCAACTGCACCTGAATACGCGACACACGGGCCAGCATTTTGAAAGCAGGCCCTGGATTACCGCGGCCGATCTCCGTCATGGCCGCGGCGAGCTCGGCGATTGCGAGCTTCATCCACAGCTCCGAGGCCTGATGAACGATGATGAACATGAGTTCATCGTGCGCACCCGAGCGTGGCTGCTGTAGCGACAACAGCGGCTCGAGTTGCAGGTAGGTCGCATAACTCAGGTCGGCATCCCAATGGATGGCCTGATCCGCGACGCTCACGGCAGCAGGTGAAGGGCGCGATGGTTCCGTCATGCAGACAGCCTCTCCGATACGTGCGGCCGACCGGGTGCAGGACAGCCGCGCTGACATAGAATCGATGGCGCCGTATTTAAACAGATAACGACGCTCCGGAAGGCCACCATGCACTACACCCGTATCCTGCTCGCCCGTCGCCCCGTCGGCGAGCCTGTACCCGAAGATTTCAGCCTCGTCGAAGAGCCGCTCGCACCGCTCGCCGAGGGTGAGTTGCGGATTCGCGGCGAGTGGCTGTCCCTCGATCCGTACATGCGTGGCCGAATGAACGGCGGCAAGTCCTATGTGAAACCGGTCGAGCTCGGCGCCGTGATGTGCGGCGAGGTGGTGGGCTCTGTCGTTGAGTCGCGCCACCCGGATTTCGCGGTCGGTGATCGGGTCGCGGGTGATCTCGGCTGGCAATCGATGCCAACCTCGAACGGCACAGGACTGCGCAAGCTGTTGCCCGGGATCCCGGCAGCGGCGCAGTTGTCCGTCTGCGGCATGCCAGGCGTTACGGCCTGGTGTGGCCTGATGCTGATCGGTGCACCGAAGGCTGGAGAAACGGTCGTGGTGTCGGCCGCCGCCGGTGCCGTCGGCAGCGTGGTAGGCCAGATTGCCAAGCTCAAAGGCTGCCGGGTGGTTGGCATAGCCGGTGGCGCCGATAAGTGTCTCCATGTGGACGAGGATCTCGGCTTCGATGCTTGCATCGACTACAAGGCGGGTCGATTGCGCGAGGATCTGAAAGCCGCCACGCCGAACGGCGTCGATGTCTACTTCGACAATGTCGGCGGAGACATCCTCGATACGGTGCTGGCGCGCATGAATCCGTTCTCGCGACTGCCGGTCTGCGGACTCATCTCACAGTACAACGCAGCCGAGCCCTACGGCCTGCGCAATTTCCGTTCGGTGCTCGTCAACCGCATCAAGATCCAAGGCTTTATCGTATTCGACTTCAAGGATCATCACCGGCAAGCGGTGACGGAGCTCGCCTGCTGGCTCGCCGAAGGCAAGCTCCAGTACCGCTAAAGCATCGCCGAGGGTCTGCGATCGGCGCCCGATGCGTTCATCGGATTGCTGCGCGGCGCCAATCTCGGCAAACAACTCGTACGACTCGCAGGAGATACCCCATGAGCCACGTCCCAGAGATGGTTCGCGCCGACGGTACCTACCCGACCGTCGAACTGCGATCGCCGATGGTGCATGCCGCCGTAGTGCAAACCCGAGTGGTCGGTGTCGATGGCGCCAATCCCGCGCCCGGTTTGCGCCGCAATCTCGATTACTTTCTTGAGTGCATCGACATGGCGCAGGGTTTCGGTGGTCGCTGTGATCTGCTGCTGTTTCACGAGTTTCCAATCACCGGCTTCACCAACTGGACTCGCGAGCAGCATTACAACCTCGCCATCGAAGTGCCTGGGCCGGAAGTTGCGGAGGTCGCGAAGAAAGCTCAGCAATACAAGTGCTATATCGTCTTTGGCACCTATGCCAAAGATCCGGTGAACTGGCCGGGTCACATCCTGCACCTGATGGTCATGTGCAAGCCTGACGGCAGCGTGGTGTCGCACTGGAAGCAGCGCAACGTACGCGGCATGTTCCCAGGTGCCGAGCAATACACCTCGGTGATCTACGACGTCTACGATCGATTCGTCGAAATGTACGGTATCGATGCCGTCATCCCGGTCGAGCGCACGGACATCGGCAACATCGCGATGTCGGCCGTGCAGTTCGAGCCCGAACTATTCCGCTGCATGGCCTTCAAGGGCGCGGAGATCGTCTGTCGTGTGGCGACGGGCGGCTTCGAGTGGGACGACATGCGCTTGACCTCGTACCACAACAGCCTCTACACGCTGATCGCCAATAACTCGGTGGCGACGCAGGAGCGCAACCCCGGATTCTTTGAAGACGCGGGCTACGGTGGTCCCGGTCGCTCGTCGATCTTCGGACCGCGGGGCGTGGTGCTCTGCAAGGCAGGTCCTTTCGAGTGTCGCGAATCGGCGCTGTTGCCGATGGCCGAATTTCGCGCCAAGCATCGCATTCCGGATCTGCACCTCAGCCTGTACAAACCGGTGCTTGATCAATACGTCGAGCGCTACCCACCGAACGGCTATGCCGACTATCTGCCCAAAGATAAACGCGAAGCCTTCCAGCACTACGTCAAGCGCGCCAAGTGGCAGCACTACTGGTGAGCACGGGCAGTCTCAACCGGCAGCTCGCGCGCGGCCTGGCGATCGCGGGTTGGGCGTCCCTCATCCTGCAGTGCTACCTCAGCATCGAGCTGCAGAGGCAGCTCGGCCACACGGCGGCTTTCGGTGTGCTGATGTACACCGGATATTTCACGATTCTCACCAATGCGTTTTGCGCTCTCGTTGCCACCGCCTGCGGCTGGTCGATACCGCGCCTTGTCGCCTGGCGTGAGCCCTGGGTGGTAACGGCGGCGGGAGCCTCGATCCTGTTGGTAGGCGTGATCTTCTTCGTGCTGCTGCGCCATCAGTACGAGCCCACTGGGCTTGCAGCACTCACCAACGCCGTACACCACTACCTCGTTCCCGCGGTGTTTACGCTCTTCTGGTGGCGCGTGGTGCCGCGCGGTACGCTCGTGTGGGGCGATGTGTGGCGGGTGTTCGCGTGGCCGGCCGCGTACATGGTGTACATCGTGGCGCGCGGCGAGATGACGGGGCTTTACCCCTACTTTTTCATCGACGTGGCGACACTCGGTTACGCGCAAGCATTCGTGAACGCGATCGGCCTGTCAGCCGTGTTCATCGGCACAGGCGCCGCCTACGTGGCGTTGAAGCGCTAGCGGGTGGGCGGACGCTACTTCCCGATACAAAAACTACCGAAAATCCGCCCCAGCAGATCGTCGGAGTGAAATTCGCCGGTGATCTCGCCGAGTGCGCCTTGCGCAAGCCGCAGCTCCTCGGCGACAAGCTCACCGGCCCGCGATGAGGCGAGTTGCTCGAAGGCGCGCTCGGCATGTTGCTCGGCACGCTGCAAGGCTTCGACATGCCGCGCCCGCGCGCTCACGAGCCCCTCTTCGGCCGAGTCGTAACCCATGCAGGATTTCAGATGTTCGCGTAACGCCGGCAAACCCTCGCCCGTGCGGGCCGAAACCGCGAGCACATGATCGACACCCGCTACCGACGCTGCCGGCGCGTTCAGATCGATTTTATTGACGAGCAGAGTCACCGGCAGACCACTCGGCAGACGGTCGCGCTCCTCGCGCCACGCCAGAGCCTGCGGGTCGGCCGCTGCATCGATGACGAACAGCACACGGTCAGCTTGGGTGAGGGCTGCACGTGCCCGACGGATGCCCTCACGCTCGACCACATCCGGCGTTTCATCGGTCGCCGCGCGCAAGCCTGCCGTGTCGATGACGTGCAGGGGCATGCCGTCGATCACGATGTGCTCGCGCAAAACATCGCGCGTGGTGCCGGCGAGCGGTGTGACAATCGCTGCCTCGTGACCGGCCAGGGCATTGAGCAGACTCGACTTACCCGCATTGGGTCGCCCGGCGATGACCACCGTCATGCCATCGCGCAGCACCCGGCCTTGCCGCGCACTCGCGAGCACCGCAGTAAAGCGCGCGCGCAAGGCAGCAAGGCGCTCGTGCAACGCGCGGTCAGCGAGAAAGTCGATTTCTTCTTCGGGGAAATCGATCGCCGCTTCTACCCATACGCGCAACTCGATCAAGGCGTCGACGAGCGCATGCACTTCGGACGAAAACGCCCCTTGCAGAGAGCGCAGCGCCGCACGCGCGGCCGCCAAGGAACCGGCGTCGATCAGATCCGCTACGGCTTCCGCTTGGGCGAGATCAAGCTTGTCGTTGAGGTAGGCGCGTTGAGTGAATTCGCCAGGTTCTGCACGCCGCGCGCCGAGTCGCTGCACGCGCTCGACGAGCGCTTCGAGCACCACCCGACCGCCGTGGCCGTGCAATTCCAGCACGTGTTCGCCGGTATAGCTGTGTGGCGCCGGAAAATACAGCACGAGCCCGGAATCGATGGCTGCTCCGTCGGCATCGATGAACGAGCGAAGATTGGCCACACGGGGAGCGGGCATGGGTCTGCAAATCGACGCGGCGATGCTGGGCACGGCATCGCCCGAGACCCGAAGAACGCCCACGCCACCGCGGCCCGGTGCGGTGGCGATGGCAACGATGGTGTCTGTGGTGTTAAAGGGCTTATCCATGGGATTTCAACGGTATTGCAGGCGTGCCTACTCCAGGCAATTCAATATAATATGGGTACCCATATGAAAACCACCGTCGACATTTCGGACGAGCTTTTTGCGCGAGCACGCAAGACGGCCGAACAACAAGGCACGACCTTGCGCAGCCTTATCGAAGAGGGCCTGCAGCTTGCGCTCAAGCAGCGTCGCGAACCTCCGACACACTTTAAGCTGCCCACGGTGCGAGGCAAGGCTGCACCTAAAGAACTGCTCGAGCGCGGAGTGCATGCCCTCGTTCTCGACTCCTACGCCACGCGCGAAAAGAGGACCGTGGCCTCCGTCGACTCGGCAAGCAGCTCGGTTCACGATCGCCGTCGATGATTGCGCTCGACACCAACATTCTCGTCTACGCGCACCGCGAGGAATTGCCACTGCATGCCGAGGCTCGTACCTGCATCGAGCAACTCGTGGCGACCAGCCAGCGTTTTGCGCTGCCTTGGCCCTGTGTTCACGAATTCTTTTCGGTCGTGACTCACCCGCGCCGGTTTCGCCCACCGAGCACCGCTCAGCAAGCTTTCGATTTCCTCGAAGCCTTGCGTCGAACTCGACTCTCGGTGTGGCTCAGCGAGGGTGAGCTGCATTTGACCCAGCTCAAGACCCTGGCCGTCTCGTCCAAAGTCAGCGGGCCGCAGATTCACGACACCCGTATCGCGGCGCTTTGCCTCGCCAACGGCGTGCGAGAGTTGTGGACGGCCGATCGGGACTGCGCTCGCTATCCCGATTTGAAGATCCGTAACCCGCTGCTCACTCGCCGCTGAACGGGCTGAGCAGCCTCGGTTCGGTGAAACGGCCCTAACCAGCCTTGGCCTTTTTGGCGGCTGCCTCGATGCGTCGGTTGATGTTCCACTGCTGCGCGATCGACAACAACGTGTTCATCACCCAGTAGAGCACGAGTCCCGCCGGGAAGAACGCAAACGTAGCGCTCATCACGATCGGGAGAATCATGAATACTTTGGCCTGGATCGGATCGGGCGGCGTCGGATTCAACTTGTATTGCACGAACATGGCGCCGGCCATGATCACGGGCAACACGAAAAACGGATCGCGCGACGAAAGATCCTGGATCCAGCCAATGAACGGGGCTTGACGCATCTCGACGCTTTCGAGCAATACCCAGTAGAACGCGAAGAACACCGGCATCTGGATCAGGATGGGCAAGCAGCCCGCGGCCGGATTGATCTTCTCGCGCTTGTAAAGATCCATCATCGCGCGACCGAGCTTCTCGCGATCATCCTTATAGGTGTCTTGCAGATTTTTCATGCGCGGCGCCAGAACGCGCATACGCGCCATGGACTTACCCGAGGTTTCGGAAAGCGGATAAAACACGAGCTTGAGCAGGAAGGTAATAAGCACGATCGCCCAACCCCAGTTACCGACCAGGTTATGCGCCTGTTCGAGCAACCAGAACAGCGGCTTGGCGAGCAGCGTGAGCATGCCGTAGTCGGCAACGAGCTCGAGCCGTGGCCCCGTGGTCTGGAGCTGGGCTTGCAGCTTCGGGCCGACGAACAAGGTTTCTTTGAGTGTGCTGCCGCTTTGCGGCGCAACGGTAACGGCAGGACCTGCCGTGGAGAGCAGGTACTGGTTACCCTCGGTCGTCAGGGTATAGCGGTAGGTTTTACCGTCGGCCGGGACCACCGCAGTGACGAAGTGGTGCTGCATGCCAGCAATCCAACCGCCGGTAACATCGCGAGCGAGCGAGCGATCCTCGGCATCCTCGCGATCGAGCTTCTGGTACTTGGTGCCGTCGTAATAGGCAGGGCCTTGGAAGGCGTAACTCTCGACGCTGAACATCGAGCGTTCGACCGGGATGTCGTCGCGCAGGATCTGGGCGTAGGATGCGGCACTCCAGGGCGCATCACCGCGATTATCGATGTCGTACTGCAAGTCGATACGATATTCGCCGCGCCGCAGCACATAGGTCTTGGTCACAGTGACGCCCGTCGCTGGATCAGTCCACTGCAAGGGCACACGAAGTTCGTTGCTACCCTCTGCCAACTCGTAACGGCTTGCCGTCGCGGTGAACGGCGCCAGATGCGTTGGGCGCGAACCGCCTGCTGCGTCGGTGAGACCGGTCTGCAAATAGTAGAACTGCTGCGGGTTGCGGTTCAGCAAACGCACACGTGTGTCTTCGCCCTTGACGAGCGGGTATCTGCGCAGGTCGGCACGAACGAGATCGCCGCCTTGTAACGACACTTCGAGATCGAGCACGTCGGTGACGACGCGCAGGGTCGCGTTCGTCACTGCAGCCGAAGCGGCTGCCGGGATCGCGGCACCCGACGTGGGCACAGCGGGTACGTCACTGGATGCCGGAGCCGGCGTCGCGGCGGTGGATGGTGCCGTGACTGCGGCGGCACTGGCGGGCACGCTGGCTGCGAGTCCGGTCGGTGCTGCGCCCGGGACCGGCGCCGTCGCCGCCGGAGCGGGCGTGGACACGGCAGGCGGCGCGTAGTCCCGTTGCCAAGTTTCGTAATTGATCCACAGCGCCAGAACGAGGCCGAGCCAAAGAAACATGCGAGCGTTGGTCGAAGTCACGATCTGCGTATCCGTCGATGGGTCAGTGAGTGTTGGAGCGCGGGGGGACGGGGTCGAACCCGCCCTCGCGCAAGGGATGACAGCGGCCGACTCGCCTTACCGCAAGCCAGCTGCCATGCCAGGCGCCGTGGGTGTCGAGCGCCTCGAGCGCGTAGTGCGAGCAGCTCGGGTGGTAGCGGCATCGCGGCCCGAGCAAAGGGCTCACCAGCAGCTGATACGCCCGGATCAGGGCGCGGAGGATGGCGCGCATGTCGTTGCTACCTTTTTCCAGAGCCCTGCAAGGCTATGCCGAATTCGAGGGGCCGGCGCGCCGCGCGCCGCTGCGCGCGCACCGACGATGACGTCGGCGGCAGGCAACTCGGACTGGGCCAGCCGGAAGGACTCGCGAATTATGCGACGAAGTCGGTTACGCGCGACGGCATTTCCGATTGTTTTAGCGGCAATCGCCAAACCTAGTCGAGGGTGACCGAGACTGTTCGGATGTACAGTCACTGACAGGTGCGAATCGTGAAAGCGGCGCCCAAATCGGTAGGCCGCATCAAAATCAGTCTTGCGTAACACGCGCCGGGAGGCCGGAAAGCCCCGGCTGGCGGGTTGGACGGACGCTTCGTCCCGGATCAGGGGATCAGCTTCTTGCGGCCCTTGGCGCGGCGGCGGGCCAGGACCTTGCGGCCGTTGGCGGTGGCCATGCGGGCGCGAAAGCCATGGGTGCGAGCGCGGCGGACTTTGCTGGGCTGATAGGTGCGTTTCATGGTCGCGTCACCGAAAAAAGGTCGCAGAGGTTAAGCAGGGGCCTCGAACCTGTCAAGTCACGAAAGATATCCACAGGCCGCGTCGGCAGTATATTCTTCGCTTCCCCTTTGACTCTTTCGTACCGGCAGGCAAGCACGCCCGTGGACTCGTCGCTGTGGAACCGTTGTGTGGGCGCGCTGGAAACCGAGTTGCCAGAGTCGCAGTTCAACACCTGGGTCAGGCCATTGCAGTCGCTCGAAGGTAATGGCGCGCTGAAACTACTCGCACCGAATCGTTTCGTCGTCGACTGGGTCAATGCCAACTTGCTGCCGCGCATCGGTGAGTGGCTGCGCAACGAGCTGCAGGGCGATGCACCCATCGTCACAGTCGAAGTGGGCTCCCGGCCAGAGCCTCTTGCCGCTTCGACGATCTCCTCCGCCAATGAGATCAACAACCCGAGCGCTCGACGTAGTCGGGGGCTTGTGGTCGGTGGGCGTCTTAACCCGGATTCGACGTTTGACAATTTCGTGGTGGGCAAAAGTAACCAACTCGCCAAGGCGGCGGCGCAGCAAGTCGGAGAAAACCCGGGGAAGGCTTATAACCCGCTTTTTATTTACGGCGGTGTAGGACTCGGTAAAACCCATCTGATGCACGCAGTGGGGCATGAAATTCTGGCGCGTAATCCCGAGGCGCGCGTCGCCTACGTACATTCGGAGCGGTTCGTCAGCGACATGGTCAAGGCGCTGCAACATAACCAAATGAACGAGTTCAAAACGGCGTATCGCTCGCTCGATGCGCTGCTGATCGACGACATTCAGTTCTTTGCCGGCAAGGAGCGCTCGCAAGAAGAGTTCTTCCATACGTTCAACGCGTTGCTCGAAGGCCAGCAGCAAGTCATCCTGACTTGCGATCGCTATCCGAAGGAAGTCGAGGGCTTGGAGGAGCGTTTGAAATCGCGATTCGGTTGGGGTTTAACGGTGGCGATCGAACCCCCTGAACTCGAAACCTGCGCAGCGATCCTCATAAGCAAGGGTGAGGCAGCGGGCGTCGCACTCAGTCAGGACGTGGCTTTGTTCATTGCCAAGCGGATCCGCTCGAACGTCCGCGAGCTTGAAGGCGCGCTACGCCGGGTCATCGCCAACTCGCGATTTACCGGGCAACCGATCACGGTCGACTTCACAAAAGATGCGCTGAAAGACCTGCTGTCGTTGCAGGCGCGGTTAATCACCATCGAGAACATCCAGAAAACGGTGGCGCACTACTTCCGCTGCCCGCTGTCGGATTTGCTGTCGGAGAGTCGCAGCCGCTCGATTGCGAGGTCCCGGCAGGTGGCGATGGCGCTCGCCAAGGAACTGACCAGTCATAGCCTGCCGGAAATCGGCGAAGCGTTCGGTGGTCGGGATCACACGACTGTGTTGCACGCGTGTCGCCGGATCAAGGAGTTGCGGCAAACCGAGCAGCGCATTGCGGAAGATTACTCAAACTTGTTAAGAACCCTGACAGGATGATGGGGACAAGATGTAGATGTTTTTGGAGCCTGAAATCATTCACAATCCGTCCACAGGGGGTACTCGTGTTGTGCGCGTGTTCATACACGGCCTGCAATGCAGAAAGATACTGAAAATACTGGTGTTTTCAGAGCTATCCCCTTGTCCACCGTCTCTATAACCATCACTACTTCTTGATTCATATCCATTCAAGAGATCTATGAAACTTACAGCCACTCGCGAAGAGATTCTCGGCCCGGTCCAAAATGTGATCGGGGTTGTTGAACGGCGCCAAACCATGCCGGTGTTGGCGAACGTGCTGCTGAGCGCGCGCAACGGCAAACTGGCCGTGACGGGCACCGATCTCGAGGTGGAACTCGTGAGCGCGATGGCGCTGACGGTTCAGATGCCCGGGGACATCACAGTTCCTGGACGAAAATTGCTCGACATCCTACGGGCTTTGCCCGAAGGCGTGACGGTTACCTTGACGGTCGAAGGCGATCGCTTGGTTGTTCGAGCGGGCCGCAGTCGGTTCACGCTGTCGACGCTGCCCGCCGCAGAATTCCCGCTGGTCGAAGAGATCAATGCGCAGCAGGTGCTGCGCCTGCCACAGGCCGAGTTTCGAAAGCTCATCGACAAAACGCATTTTTCGATGGCTCAGCAGGACGTTCGCTACTACCTGAACGGCATGTTGTTGGAGTCCGAAGGGGGTCGATTGCGAGCCGTGTCGACCGACGGACATCGCTTGGCGGTGTGCGAGGCAAATCTCGCAGAGCGGGTCACGGGCAAGCAGCAGGTGATTCTGCCGCGCAAGGGTGTACTTGAGCTGCAGCGGATGCTCGGTGAGAGCGGCGAAATGGAGTTGAGCGTGGGAACGAATCACGTTCGCTGCCAGATCGGCGATATTCGCTTCACATCAAAGCTTATTGACGGCAGGTTTCCGGAGTACGGCCGAGTTATTCCAGCGAATGCTAACCGCATTATTGACGCAGATCGCGGAACTTTGCGGCAAAGTCTGCAAAGAACGGCGATTTTGTCGAATGAGAAGTACCGGGGTATTCGGTTGAACATCAAACCTGGGGTATTGACGCTTCAAGCACATAACCCGGAGCAGGAAGAGGCGGAAGACCAAGTCGAAGTCACCTACGCCGGGGAAGAGATCGAAATCGGTTTCAATGTGACCTATTTACTCGATGCGTTGTCGGCCATCGAAACCGATCGCGTCAATATCGCGCTCACGGATGCCAACAGCAGCTGCTTGATCACCGCTGCGACCTCCGATGGGGCTCGGTACGTCGTCATGCCTATGCGTTTGTGAAATGACCCTGGCGGAGCTTCGGATTGAAGACCTCCGCTGTATCGAGACCGCAGAACTGCGGCTGGGTCCAGGGATCAACCTGATCTACGGCGCTAACGGTGCGGGCAAGACCTCGGTACTCGAAGCGTGCTTCCTGTTAGGGCGGGGTCGGTCCTTTCGCACTCGTTCCAATGAGCGACTCATTCGCCACGGACAGTCGTCATGCCGGGCGGTCGGGCGCACAGCGGGAGAGATACCTCATACGCTAGGCGTCGAGGCAAGAAAGGCATCCGATACGGAGTTGGGAACCGCAGCTCGTCTCGATGGGACAGCCGTTCGGTCCTACGCAGAGCTTGCGACCGCGTTCCCTGTCCAAGTCTTGGATCCGGACGCCCACAAGTTGATTGAAGACGGTGCGACCCGCCGACGTCGATGGCTGGACTGGGTGGTGTTCCACGTGGAACCACCCTTCGCTGCGGCCTGGGCTCGATACCAGCGGGCTCTGCTACAACGCAACGCGGCGCTCAAGCGTGGTTTAAACTCTCTCGATACGTGGGACCATGAACTCGCTAAGGAAGGCGAGGTGTTATCGGCATCACGCCAGCGGACCCTTGCAGCACTCCAACCGTACTGGTCGACGCTCACCCGTGAGTTGCTGGGTGTCGACGTCACTCTGGGATACCTTGCTGGTTGGGACCAGTCCGCGCCACTCGTCGACGAGTTAGCGGCCTCGCTGTCTCGCGATCGCGAACGGGGCGTGACCCACGTGGGTCCGCACCGAGCGGATGTCAGCCTGCGGATCCGCGGCAAGGCGGCACGGGAAATCCTCTCTCGCGGTCAGCAAAAGTTGGCGGCTGTGGCCTTGAGTCTCAGTCAACTAGAGTTCCTCAAAGTGGAACACGACCTGCGGCCTACGCTGTTACTCGACGATCCTTCCGCTGAACTGGATCAGGAGCGGCTCGGTCGCTTCATCGCTCGAGTACAAGCCCTACAGACCCAAATTCTGGTGACGGCCCTTGAGCGCGACTACCGTTTGTTTGGTCAGCCGGAACACGTGTTTCACGTGGAACAGGGCAGGGTAACTCGGGTATAATTTCGCATCCTCCCAGCAGGCTTTCGCATGACTGACGCAGACGTCTACGATTCCAGTAAAATCAAGGTCTTAAAGGGCCTCGACGCTGTCAGAAAACGTCCGGGAATGTATATCGGTGACACCGATGACGGCACCGGTTTACACCACATGGTTTTTGAGGTCGTCGACAACTCTATCGACGAAGCCCTGGCGGGTCATTGCGACCGCGTGGTGGTCACCATCCACGCTGACGAATCCGTCACTGTCGAGGACAACGGGCGTGGCATTCCCGTCGATATCCATGCGGAAGAAGGCCGCTCGGCAGCCGAAGTCATCATGACCGTCCTGCATGCCGGCGGTAAATTCGACGACAGCTCCTACAAGGTCTCGGGCGGTTTACACGGCGTCGGTGTGTCGGTCGTCAATGCGCTGTCCGACGTGCTGAACCTTACCATTCATCGCGGCGGCAAACTCTATAAACAGGAATACCGTCTCGGTGAGCCGGTGGCACCGCTCGCAGAAGTGGGCACCACCGATCGCAAGGGCACGAGCGTCCGCTTCAAGCCCAGCGCCACCATCTTCACCAACATCGCCTTCGACTACGACATTCTCGCCAAACGTTTGCGCGAGTTGTCGTTCCTCAACAGCGGCGTGTGCATCGAGCTCATCGACGAGCGCGAAGACAAGGCCGAGGTGTTCCAGCACGAAGGCGGTTTGCAGGCCTTTGTCAAACATCTGAATAGATCGAAACAAGCCATCCACGACCAGGTCTTCTGGTTCCGTTTGCAGGAAGGATCAATCGGCGTCGAAGTTGCGATGCAGTGGAACGACTCCTACGCGGAGTCGATGTTCTGCTACACGAACAACATTCCGCAAAAGGACGGCGGCACCCACCTCGCTGGGTTCCGTGCCGCGTTGACACGCACGCTCAACGACTACATCGAAAAGGAAGGCATCGCCAAGCGCGAGAAAGTCCCGACCACCGGTGACGATGCTCGCGAAGGCCTAACCGCCATCCTGTCGGTGAAATTGCCGGATCCGAAGTTTTCTTCGCAGACCAAGGACAAACTCGTTTCGTCTGAGGTCAAAGGCGTGGTGGAAACCGCGGTTGCCGCCAAGGTTTCCGAATTCCTGTTGGAGAAGCCGCAGGAAGCCAAAGCGATCGCCGCCAAGATCATCGACGCCGCGCGCGCGCGCGAGGCGGCTCGCAAGGCGCGTGAACTCACCCGTCGCAAGGGCGCGCTCGACATCGCAGGCCTGCCCGGAAAACTCGCCGACTGTCAGGAGAAAGACCCTGCACTGTCCGAGCTCTTCATCGTCGAGGGTGATTCGGCCGGCGGCTCCGCCAAGCAGGGTCGCGATCGCCGAACGCAGGCGATCTTGCCGTTGAAGGGCAAAATCCTCAACGTCGAGAAGGCACGCTTCGACAAGATGCTCTCCTCAGCGGAAGTCGGCACGCTGATCACCGCGCTCGGTTGCGGCATCGGTCGCGACGAATTCGATATCGAGAAGCTGCGTTATCACCGCGTGATTCTGATGTCGGACGCCGACGTCGACGGCGCACACATTCGCACGCTGCTGCTGACCTTCTTCTACCGTCAGTTGCCGCTGCTCATCGAGCGTGGCCACATCTATAACGCCCAGCCACCACTCTACACAGTAAAGCGCGGTAAGCAGGAGTTGTACGTCAACGACGACAACGAACTCGACGCTATCCTGCTGAATTCCGCCCTTGATGAGGCTGAGCTGCACCTGAACGCCGAAGCGCCGCCGTTGCGCGGCGCGGGACTCGAGTCCCTCGCCCGTCAATACGTCGAAGTACAGGGCATCATTCGCCGCTGGGCCAAGCGCTATGACGAGCGCTTGCTCGAGCAACTGCTCTACGTACCGGTGATCACCCGCGCCGAATTTGGCCGCGGCGAGTGGCTGCAGTCTTGGGTCGCTGAGCTTGCGAAGCGGCTCAATATCGTTGGTGATGGTACGGCCACCTACCGGCTCGAATTGCAGGGCAACACGGAGTCCGCCGGATACACCCGATTGCATGTGACCAAGTCCGAGCATGGCTCGGTGAACAGCCGACACCTGACCCGTGATTTCTTTGACTCGCCTGAATACCAGCGGATTGCCGAGCTCTCGCGCACCTTGGCTGGCTTGATTGGCGATGGCGCATTCGTCAAGCGCGGTGAGGCTCGTCATGCCATCACTTCCTTCAAAGAGGCGATCGGTTGGTTGTTCGAGCACGCCAAGCGCGGCCAGACCATCCAGCGTTACAAGGGTCTTGGCGAAATGAATCCTGAGCAGTTGTGGGATACGACGATCAACCCCGAGACCCGGCGCCTGATGCAGGTGCGCATTGAGGATGCCGTGGCGGCGGACGAAATCTTCACCACGCTGATGGGTGACGAGGTTGAGCCACGACGCGAGTTCATCGAAAAGAACGCGCTGTCTGTCGCCAATCTCGACGTCTGATCGCGCAGGGCGCGGCATGATTCGCCGTCTGACGTCCACGCCGCCGACTCCACCCGAGCTCTCTCGGGTGCCTGCACACAAGCGGGTGACGGGTGATCCGGAGCAGCGGCTGTGGTCGCAGTATGTCGACTCTAGCGGCCAGTTTTTTGTCGGTGTCTGGGAGAGCGAGCCTGGCAGTTGGCAGGTGCAGTACTCCGAAGAAGAGTATTGCCGCATCCTCGAGGGCCGCAGCGTGCTTACGGCGAGCGATGGCACTGTGACGGAGGTTGGCCCCGGTGATGAGTTCGTGATTCCGCGGGGTTTCGTCGGCACGTGGCAGGTCATCGAGAAGACCCGCAAGACGTACGTCATCTACGAGGCCGCCGCAGCTGCCGTTGACGCTTCTGTGCATAACGAAGGCTCGGCCTTATGAGCGGCTCGATTTTGCAAAACCTGCCGATTGGCGAACGCGTCGGCATCGCCTTTTCCGGTGGTCTCGACACCAGTGCTGCCGTGCACTGGATGCGTGCCCGCGGAGCGCTGCCTTGCGCGTATACCGCGAATCTCGGGCAACCTGACGAAAGCGATTACGAAGCCATTCCACGCAAGGCGCTGGAGCTCGGCGCGGTACACGCGAGATTGGTCGATTGTCGCGCGCAGCTCGTCGGCGAGGGCATCGCTGCGATTCAGAGCGGTGCCTTTCACATTTCCACGGCCGGCATCACCTACTTCAACACGACCCCGTTGGGTCGGGCCGTTACTGGCACGATGTTAGTGCGCGCCATGCGCGAAGACGGGGTCGATATTTGGGGAGATGGCAGTACCCACAAGGGCAACGACATCGAGCGGTTTTACCGCTACGGTTTGCTCGCTCATCCAGCTTTGCGAATCTACAAACCGTGGCTCGATGCGCGGTTCATCGCCGAGCTTGGCGGCCGCCGCGAGATGTCCGAGTACCTGCGCGAGGCGGGGCTCGACTATCGAATGAGCACCGAGAAGGCCTACTCGACAGACTCCAATCTGCTCGGTGCCACCCACGAAGCCAAAGACCTTGAGCAGCTGAATCGCGGCATCGACATCGTCTCACCGATCATGGGCGTGACCTTCTGGCGCGACGAAGTCGCGGTCGCGCCGGAGCGCGTGCCTGTTGGCTTCGAGAGCGGTGTTCCCGTCAGCCTAAACGGCGAGCGGCTGGGATCCGCGTTGGCTTTGTTCGAGCAGGCCAATGTCATCGGCGGTCGGCATGGGCTGGGCATGAGCGATCAAATCGAGAATCGCATCATCGAGGCGAAGAGTCGCGGCATCTACGAAGCGCCCGGCATGGCCCTGTTGTTCATCGCCTACGAGCGACTGATGACGGCCATCCACAATGAAGACACGCTCGAGCAGTACCGCAACAACGGTCGGCGCATCGGTCGGCTGCTGTATCAAGGTCGCTGGTTCGACCCCCAATGCTTGATGCTGCGTGATAGCGCGCAGCGCTGGGTGGCGCGAGCGGTCACGGGCGAGGTGACGCTTCAACTTCGACGTGGCAACGATTACTCGATCCTCGATACCCGTGGGCCGCATCTGGCCTACCATCCTGAGCGCTTGACCATGGAGAGCGGGCAGGGATTGTTCACGGCGCAGGATCGAATCGGTCAACTCACGATGCGCAACATGGATATCGCTGACACCCGCGACAAGCTCGATCTTTACGTCGGCAGCGGACTCATCAGCGACGAGACCACGCTGCCCGCGCTCGAGCACTCGGCGTCGGATCGCGCCGATTCCAAGCGAAGCTGAGCGACGGTGGGCATCGACGTCATCGTCTGCGGCAGTCTGAACATGGATTTGCTCGCGCGCGTCGCGGCTTTGCCGAAGCCGGGCGAGACCGTACCCGGTCTTGAACTGAATCGCTTGCCGGGTGGCAAGGGCCTGAATCAGGCCGTTGCCGCGGCTCGCATGGGTGCGCGCACCGCCATGCTCGGAGCCTGCGCCGACGATGCCGACGGCCAAGCGTTGTGCGCGCTACTCGCCGCAGAGGGCCTCGACACACGTTCCGTGGCGGTCCGCGAAACCCTCCGACGGCCGGATGTGCATACGGGCCTTGCGATGGTCTGGGTGGCGGGCGATGGCGAGAATTCCATCGTCGTCTACGGCGGCGCCAACGCGACGCTGACGCCTGACGAAGCGAGGGCAGCCCTGCACGCCATGACGAGTTCGGCCAAAGTCGCCATGGCTCAGCTCGAGACGCCCCTCGAGACGGTCGCCGCGTTTCTCGAGCTTGCCCGTGCGCAGGGCGCACGCACCTTGCTCAATACGGCCCCCGCATTGGCGGGGAGTCTGCCCCTGCTGGCGCTCGCTGACATCGTTGTGCTCAACGAAACGGAGCTCGCATTCTACGCTCACGTTACGAACGATCTCTCGACGGCTGATGCGCCGGCCGTCGACACGTGTACGCACTTGGCGCGACAGCTCGTGTCTCGTTTGACCGCTTCCTGTGGAACCGCGCCGACGATCGTCGTTACGCTGGGTGCGCAGGGTGCGCTGACAGTCTGCGGCCAGGAGGTTGCGCACTATCCTGCGCCGCACGTGACGCCGCTCGATACCACCGGCGCCGGCGATTGTTTCTGCGGCGTGCTCGCAGCCGCGTTGGCGGCCGAGTTGCCCTTACCTGCGGCTGTGCGCCGCGCCAACCGTGCCGCGGCACTTGCGGTGGGGCGACTGGGCGCGGCACCCGCCATGCCACGCGCCCACGAACTTACCGACGATGATGCCGATAACGACGCCTAAAGGGGCTAGCGCGTTAGAGCGCGGAGAGCGCGGCTTTTTGCACGGCTGTTTTGACGCGCTGCTGCAAATCGAGGCGTGGTACATCGATGAGATCGCGACGGATCTGCGCCACGATGCGCTTCTGCACCGTCTTCGGCAGCTGCGCCTCGAGCAAGCTCATCAGCTTGGGCGATGCCACCAGCACCACACCTTTGACGCCGGCCGTGCGCGCTTCAGCCGACGCGCTGCGGGCGAGCAGTTTGACAAACAGTTCAGTCGCATGTTGTTTGAGGGTAGTACGGCCTTGCAGGGCGGTGACCCGACGTCCGCCGGCTGCGCGGCTCATCTGCCGGCCTGGGGCATCGGCGCTCATGCTTGCCCGTCTACGGATTCTCGAACGTGGTGATCTTGCGCAGCGTGCCGGTGGGTGAGGGCATCTCGAAGACATGCGCGTGACGGGCGTCTGCAACAAATACTTCGACCGTGGACATGCGTAACCTCCCATGATTGACAAGTTGTTCATCTCGGCCGATTCCCTGTTGGCCGACTCCTTCGAACTGGCCCAGCGCGTACTCGCGAGCGGCTACAGACCGACGTTCATTGCTGCCCTGTGGCGAGGCGGTGCCCCCATCGGCATCGCCGTGCAAGAACTCTTTGAGCATCATGGCCTGAAAACCGACCACATCGCCATACGCACCTCCAGCTATACCGGCATCGACCAGCCACAGAAAACGGTTCGCGTGCACGCCATGGATTATCTGGTCTCGCATCTGACGTCCCGAGACGATTTGCTGATTGTCGATGACGTGTTCGATTCAGGCCGGAGTCTCGAAGCGGTGCTGGAAGAATTGCGGAAACGCTGCCCGGACAACCATCCGGCACACGTACGTATTGCGACGGTCTACTACAAACCGTCGCGAAACCGCAGCCGTCTCGTGCCGGACTACTACGTCCACGCCACCGATCAGTGGCTGGTGTTCCCGCACGAGCTGGTGGGTTTGTCTGCCGAGGAGATCCGGGCACACAAGCCCGAGTCGGCTCGGGCGCGCGGCTGAACAGTAGCCACCTCGGTCAAGTCAGCCGAGCGCGGCTTTGTCGCGGCGGATACGTTCTACGGCGGCTTCAACCCAGGCTTGGGCTTGCTCGTTAATCTCTCGCGGCTCCCGATCCAGCGTGTCGATCGGGGGACCGATGATCACGCGGATGGTGCCGGGGCGCTTCATCAGCCCCCGGCGCGGCCAGTAGTAGCCGGCATCGTGCGCGACCGGTACGACCTTGCAACCCGTGCGGCTGGCGAGTAGCGCTCCGCTCACGCCGTAGCGGCGAGTTTGACCCGCCGCCATGCGCGTGCCTTCCGGAAAGATCAACATCGACAGCCCCTCATCGAGCCGAGC
Source organism: Nevskiaceae bacterium (assembly GCA_046091245.1). Classification (GTDB taxonomy): domain Bacteria; phylum Pseudomonadota; class Gammaproteobacteria; order Steroidobacterales; family Steroidobacteraceae; genus UBA964. The sequence goes on from JBJTBK010000010.1 coordinate 19,219, forward strand.
GTGGCCCTGTGCGACCACCTGATTCACCGCCGAGGCGCCGGCACCGCGATCGACAGCCACCGAGCGCAACAGCATCAGACCCCAGCCGAAGAACGGGATGTAGATCAACTCGCGCTTCAGCACGATCACCTTGGGAGGACCCACGAGAAACTGAGCGAACACTTCCCAACTAGACGAATGCTTCCAATAGGCGATGTGAGGCTGCGATGGAAGGTGCTCGAGACCCTCGACGACGTAGTCGAGTTTGCACAGGATACGCAGCGCATCCATCATCCGTGCCCCATACCAGCGCACCAGCGCGAAGCGCTGCGGGAGCGGCACGGCCCACCCGACCAGCACGAAAAAAATGGCGTACGCCAGCGTCCAGGCGAACATGAACGCCGTGAACACTAATGAACGCAGCCACTGCATCGTATATCTCGTGAGGCGATCAGCCCGGCAAGCGTGACAGGTCGGCAACACCCGAGAACAGTTCTCGCACTCGATTGACGAGCGCCAGCCTGTTGGCGCGCAGCGCCGGATCAGGGTCGTTGACCATCACGTCGTTGAAGAATGCGTCGATCACCGGGCGCAGGCTGGCGAGCGTTGTCAGGGCGGCGTCGTAACGCCGCGCGCCGAGATCTGCTTCGACACCCGTGCCCACGCCCGTGAGTGCCGTGTGCAGCGCGCGCTCAGCCTCGACTTTCAACAGGCTGACCTCGACGCTCGTTGCGGCTTCTGCAGCCGACTTTTTCAGGATATTGGCGATGCGCTTGTTGGCTGCCGCAAGGCTTTCGGCCTCCGGCAGCGCGCGGAACGCTGCGACGGCGTTCACGCGCGCTTCAAAATCGAGCGGTCGGCGCGACCCGGTGGCAAGCACGGCGTCAAAGAGTTCGCTGGCGACGCCGGCCTCGATGTAATGCGCGCGCAGCCTCTCCACAATAGAATTCAGCACGTCATCGGCGCAACCGGCTTGCTGCACGGGCTGCAGGCTCACCGCGCGGGTGACGAGTTCGCCGAGATCGAGATCGAAGCGACTCTCTAGCACGATACGCAACACGCCGATGGCGGCCCGTCGCAAGGCGAAAGGATCCTTGGTGCCACTGGGTTTTTGGCCGATGGCGAAGATGCCGGCCAGCGTGTCGAGCTTGTCAGCGAGTGCCACCGCTGCGCCGGTGGGTGAAGCGGGCAGCGCATCGCCGGCACCGCGAGGTTGATAATGCTCACGTACTGCGGCGGCCACTTCGGGCTCTTCCCCGTCGGCCAGCGCGTAATAGGCACCCATGATGCCCTGCAGCTCCGGGAATTCACCGACCATCGCCGAGAGCAGATCGCACTTGCACAGCAGCGCTGCGCGTTCGGCGCGCGCCGCATCGCCGCCGAGTGTGGGCGCGATGTGTGCAGCCAGCGCCTGTACCCGCTTGACCTTGTCGCCAATCGAGCCGAGCTTGGCTTGGAAGGTAACCTTGTCGAGATCTTCCCGCCATGCCGCCAGCGGTGCACGACGATCCTGTTGCTGGAAAAACGCCGCGTCCGACAGACGCGGGCGTACGACGCGCTCGGTGCCTTCACGAACGCGTGCCGGTTCGCGGCTGGCAATGTTGCTGATGGTGATGAAGTACGGGGTCAGTGCGCCGTTGTCGCCCTCGACGGCAAAGTAGCGCTGGTGTTCCTGCAGCGTGGACAACAGCACCTCGCGCGGCAGAGTGAGAAAGCGCTCGTCGAAGCGCCCGACGACGGCCCCCGGCCACTCGACGAGGGCTGTGACCTCATCGAGCAGCGACTCATCGAGCACGGCCGTGCCGCCGTGCGCCGTGGCGCTCGCGGTGACTTGTTGACGAATCAGTTCGCGGCGTTCGTCAAAGGCCGCGATGACGTGGCCTTGTTCACGCAGGATTTCGGCGTAACGAGCGGGCGAGTCGATCTCGAGCCAGCCCGGTGCGTGAAAGCGATGACCGCGACTGCGACTGCCGGCATCCGTATCGAGGGTGCGCGCTGGCAGGACTGCGGCACCGAATCGCAGCAAGACCCAGTGCACGGGGCGAACGAACTGCGCGTCGCTCGCGCCCCAGCGCATGCGCTTGGGGATTGGCAACGCCTCGAGAGCGGCCTGCACCATGCCTGGCAACAACGCGGCGGTCTCGGCTCCGGGCTGGGTCGCTTCGAAGTAGAGGAACTCGCCCTTGCCTTCGTGGATTCGGCCGAGCGCTTCGAGCGCCACGCCGCAGCTGTCGGCAAACGCCGTCGCGGCGCGGGTGGGCTGACCTTGCTTGTCGAAGGCGGCACTGACCGGGGGGCCCCGCCGCTTGAGGCGATGTTCGCCCTGCCGCGTGGCGAGTGCGCGGACGAGCACGGCGAGTCGGCGTGGTGCCGCATACGACAGCAGCTCGCCGTGAGCGATGCCAGCGGTTGCCAGCGCGGTGCGCAGATGCTCGGCCAGTGCTCGTTCGAGTTCGGGCAAGGCCAGCGGCGGCAATTCCTCCGTGCCGAGCTCGAACAGGAAATCGTCGGTGGTCGGCGGGGTGCTCATACGGATGCCCCCGTCTTCAGCATCGGGAAACCGAGTGCTTCGCGCGACTCGTAGTATGTCTGCGCTCCGCCGCGCGCCAGCGTGCGTACACGCAAGATAAATCTTTGACGTTCGGTAACCGAGATGGCGCGCCGGGCATCGAGCAGATTGAAGGTGTGCGAGGCCTTCAGCATTTGTTCATAAGCTGGCAGACCGAGTTTTGCTTCGAGTAGCTTCTGGCAAACGGCTTCGTGCTCGTCGAAATAGCGAAACAGCAAAGCGGTGTCCGCATGCTCGAAGTTGTAGGTCGACTGCTCGACTTCGTTCTGGTGATAGACGTCGCGGTAGGTCACCTTGCCCATCGGCCCGTCGGTCCAGACGATGTCAAATACGCTGTCTACACCTTGCAAATACATGGCGAGTCGTTCGAGACCGTAGGTGATTTCGCCGGTCACTGGTTTGCAGTCGATGCCGCCGACTTGTTGGAAGTAGGTGAACTGCGTGACTTCCATGCCGTTCAGCCAGACTTCCCAGCCGAGTCCCCAGGCGCCGAGTGTGGGCGATTCCCAGTTGTCTTCTACAAAACGGATGTCATGCACCAACGGGTCGAAGCCGAGCATCTTCAAAGAGCCGATATAGAGATCGAGGATCTCGAGCGGTGAGGGCTTGATGACCACCTGGAACTGGTAATAGCGCTGCAGACGAAACGGGTTATCGCCGTAGCGGCCATCGGTGGGGCGCCGAGACGGTTGCACGTAGGCCGCGCTCCACGGTTCCGGCCCAACCGCGCGCAGGAAGGTGGCGCTGTGGAACGTGCCGGCCCCGACCTCCATGTCGTAGGGCTGCAGAATGACGCAGCCTTGGTCGGACCAGTACTTCTGCAGCGCGAAAATCAGTTCCTGAAAGGTGTGAGCCATGGCTCCCGTTACGCGGCACTCGCCGTCGGCATGCAAAGGGCGCACAGTATAGCGGCTGGATCAGGGGGATTACGGGGGTGGGGATCGTGTCGATCGAAGGGGATGGTGCCTCGAGTAACCGCGGCACCAAGGTGGGGATCTGGGAACTGGCGCCCGGGATCGAGCGCCGCAATTTCCATGCATTGCTAGGCGCCGCGTTTTTTTCCATCGGTTTGCTGACCTTGGTCGGCAATCTGCGGCCCTATCTGTTCAATTCCATGCTCGGTATTCCCGACGACATCCAGGGCCGCGTCAGCGGCACCATGGATGTCATGAGCGAGATCCCAGCGCTGCTGCTGTCGGGTCTCGTGGGAGCCGCCTCTGATCGGCTGGGTCGGCGCGTCATCTACGCCATGGGCTTCGGCATTCTCGGCGTCGGTTATTTGTTGTTCCCGCTCGCGCAGTTCAATTGGACGCTGTACGCGATGATCTTGATCACGGCCTGTGGGGCCTCGCTGATAGCGGCGATGTTGTCGGCCGTGATCGCCGATTACCCGCAGGAGAGCTCGCGCGGCAAGCTCGTCGGCATCTGTTTTTTCCTCAACGGGCTCGGCGTCGCCTCGCTCGTTGGCCTCGCCACGCAGTTGCCGAAGTTCTATCTCGCGCAGGGTTTCGATGCGGTGGAGGCGGGGCGCGCAGCGTATTGGACCGTCGCCGCACTGTGCATGATTCCGCTCGTGATCGTGCTGCGGGGTCTCGCGCGTCAATCGCCCGGCCAACTGAGTGAACGCGAGCCGCTGCTGGCAACCTTGCGCGTGGGTCTCGCCGCCGCACGTGATGCCCGGGTGCGTCTGGCGTATTGCTCAGCGGCCGTGTCAAGTGCATCGCTGTCGATCATCAGCGCTTTCTTTTTTCTTTGGATGGTGCAGGCAGGCAAAGAACAGGGTTTGACTCCTGCGGAAGCCTTGTCGCGAGGCAGCGGCATGGTTGTTGCGATCCAGATCACCGCCACGCTATGGGCCATCACCGTCATCAGCTTCATCGATCGTGTTGATCGGGTGTTGTTCATGGCGGTGGCCTCTGCGCTCGCTTGTGGTAGTTACGTCTGGTTCGGCCTCGTCGACGATCCGTTCCAACCGACGATGTACTTCGCTGCGGTATTGCTGGGTGTTGGTGAAATGAGCGGCATCCTCGCTTCGCAGGCGCTGATTGGTCAGGTAGCGCCCGAGCGCGGCCGCGGTGCCGTGATCGGCGTGTTCACCTTGTGTGGCTCGCTCGGCATCTTCTTCGCGGCG
>JBJTBK010000011.1:0-2668 GCA_046091245.1 Nevskiaceae bacterium
CAAAGACAACGAGAAACGCATCGCCAATGGTTTTTATGAGACGTCCGCCCTTGCCCTCAAGCACCGGCAGCACGAGGCTCTTGTGCTCTTCGAGCATGCGCAGGATATCGGCGCGGGTCTTGCGCGAGGTCTTCGGCGTGAAGTCCTCGATATCGGTGAGCAGGATCGTCAGGTTTCGCGTCGTCGCACCGGCCATTCACCAGGCTCCCCATGGTGGCCCCGGGTCATAACATCACCATCACTATGAGGATTTTGCGCTGAGCGCGGCGGCCGACGCGGCGAGCGGGAGTGCACGAATGCGTACCCCGGTGGCTGCAAACACCGCATTCACCAGTGCCGGAGCGATCGGTGGCGTGCCTGGCTCACCGAGTCCGCCGGGTGGCGCAGTCGAGGCAATGAATTCGACCTCGACAGCAGGGGCTTCATTGAGTCGCAGCAGCGGATAGTCGTGGAAGTTCTGCTGGACGACCGCGCCTGATGCCAGCGTGATTTCTTCGGCGAGTGCTGCCGATAAACCGAACAGGATGCCGCCCTCGATCTGCGCTTTGGCCGTATCCGGGTTGATGACGATCCCGCAGTCCACAACGGCGACGACGCGGTCTGCACGGACCGAGCCATCGGGCGCAACCACAACATCGCAGACCTCAGCGACGATGCTGCCGAAGCTTTCGATGAGTGCGACGCCACGACCTCGCCGCAGACCGGTGGCTGCGTCCACACTGCTGCGCGGCGTGGTGCTCCAACCGGAGATCGTCTTCAGACGCTCCAGTACAGTGCGATGCCGCGGTCGATCACCGAGGTGCGCCAAGCGGAATTCGAGCGGGTCGACGCCTGCTGCATGGGCAAGCTCGTCAAAAAAAGCCTCGACGAAGAAGCCGTGCTGCGAGAACGCGACCGAGCGCCACGGACCCTCAGGCACATGGCTCGGCATCGGAACGCTGCGAATGTCTTGATTGGGTATGGCATAACGCGGCCGCGCGGCAGCGCCTTCGCTGCGGCCCGTGAAGCGCCCCCGCCAGGCGAGCGGTGCGCCTGCCGCGCTCACGGCACCTTCGAAGCGCGCGCTGACAGCCGGGCGGTAGAAGCCATGGCGCACGTCTTGCTCGCGACTCCACGTCAACTTGACCGGTGCCGGGGCCATCGCCATGGCGATGCGGGTGGCTTGCTCAACGTAGTCGCCTTCGAGCGGCATACGGCGCCCGAAGCCGCCGCCGCTCGGGTGGTTATGCACCGTGACGCGCTCCGCGTCGATGCCGCTGACTTTTGCAACACGCCGGCGCGTCTGTAGCGGATCCTGCACGCCCGTCCAAATCTCTGCGCGCCCATCTACGAGGCGCACGGTGGCACACATCGGTTCCATGGTCGCGTGGTAGAGATAGGGCACACGGTATTCGGCTTCGATGCGTCGCGCACCGTCCACGAGGACAGCGTCGATATCGCCAACGGAATGATCGTTATCGCCGCGCTCGGTGCGCAGGGCCTGTTGCTGCTGAGTCAACCACGCGGCGCTCGTGAACGACTCATGACCGGCCGTACTGAAGCGGGGCGTTAGTGCCGCAAGCGCCGTCTGCGCCTGCCAGTGGGTCTCGGCCACGACAGCCACGGCCTGCTCGAGTTCGACGACGCGCTTTACACCCGCGCGCGCCAGAGCGGTCGCGGAGTCGACAGACTCGAGGCGTCCGCCGAACACGGGTGCGGCCATCAGCGCCGCATGCAGCATACCGGGCAGCCGTACATCGAGGGCGTACACGGCCGTACCGTCGACTTTCGCAGGCACATCGAGGCGATTTCGTGGCGTACCGACAATCCGGTAATCGGCCGGCGCTTTCAGCGCCGGATGCTGCGGCGGCTCGAGTTGTGCGGCCGCGTCGATCAGTTCTCCGTAGCCCGCACTGCGGCCACTCGCCGTATGGCTGACGCGTGAATCGGCCGTCGACAGTTCGGACACCGGCACCGACCAGCGCGCCGCTGCCGCGCGCAGCAGCATATCGCGCGCCGCCGCACCGGCGACGCGCATGCCATACCAGCCGGTGCCGCGCACGCTGACGCTGCCGCCTGTGATCTGGAAGTCGAGCAGTTGCGTGAGCTTAAACGCCGACCAATCCGCGCCGCGATCAAGCATACGGGGCAACTGTAATGCCCCGCCAAAGAATCCACGCAGCACATGACCGTTGGCGTAGTAGTCCGTCTCCGGCGCTTCCGCAACTTGCACGCGCGACCAGTCCGCATCGAGCTCTTCGGCCAGCATCATCGCCAGCGCAGTGTGCGTGCCTTGGCCTAAATCGGCGTGAGGTACGAGGGCCACGACATCGCCTGTCGGTGTGATGCGAACCCAGGTGGCGAGTTGTCCGCCCTGCGCATCAGGCCGCAGCGCGAGCCGATTCGGCGCGAACGCAACAACGCCAACCCCAACGAGCAGCGTTCCACCAACGAGGCCGCCCGTGGCGATGACTGCGCGGCGCGTCCACTTTCCCATGCTTCGCCCCAAATTTGACCCGGATCACGTTCCGGAGGTGCGCCCCGACGTTAACGCATCACCGCGGATCAATCACCCCATTTGAGACGAAACAGTCGTTCAAGCATCAAACGATGGTTCGCAATGATGAAAAGCCAGGCGGGGTAGTCTGTCCTCTGCCAGCGCGCGTCGCCTACCTCCGCACTACGTTCC
>JBJTBK010000012.1:0-5101 GCA_046091245.1 Nevskiaceae bacterium
GGTACGACATCCGCCACGGTGCCGAGCGCCACCAGATCAAGCCAACTCGCTGGCGACGGTAGACGCGCATCCGCCAAAGCCCGATGCAATGCAGCCATCACGTAGAACGCGACGCCCACACCCGCGAGGGCTTTCGAGCCAAAGCTCGATTGCGGCAGGTTTGGGTTGACGATCACGTTGGCCTCGGGCAACTGCGCACCGGCCAGATGATGATCCGTCACCAGCACATCGATGCCGCGTCGCCGCGCCTCACTCACACCTGCGAGACTCGAGATTCCGTTATCAACGGTGATAAGCAGCGTCGGTGCGCGCTCGGCCGCGAGCGTCACGATCTCGGGTGTCAGACCGTAACCAAACTCGAATCGGTTCGGCACCAGAAAGTCCACCGCGGCAAAACCACAGGCTCGCAGCGCGCGCACGATCAACGCGGAACTCGTTGCGCCATCCGCATCGTAATCACCGACCACGAGGATACGGCCACCGCGGTGCTGCAGCAGCAGCGCCACGGCCGCCTCAATCCCTTCGAGCGTACTCACGGGTAACAGGCGCTCGAGTCCGCGCCCGAGTTGCTGCGGCTGCTCGATGCCGCGGGCGGCATAGGCTCGCGCCAGCACCGGCGCATAGGACGCCAGCGCTGCAAGCTTCGCTGCTGCCGCCTCGCGGCGCACCACGCGCAACGTCATGCCGTACCCTCAGCCAGTGCCGCGAGCACATCGCGCGTGGGACGCCAGAACCGCCACGTGTCGCCGCGGACGAACCGTACACAACGATCGTGACCCACGCTCGACACGCCGCCGAGCACACCCGCGTGCACCGCCTCGAGCGCGGGCCCGACCCACGCGGCATCGAGCGCCGCAAGCCCGATATCCGCCGAGGACAGTACCACGCACACCGACTCCTCTGGCGAGTCGCCAGCGCCTGAAGAAGCCTGCTCCGCGAGCAACGATGCGGCATCACGCGGCAACGCCCGCAAGTCGATGCCCGTCAACTGCGCGAACGCAGCCACCCAGGCATCATCGGCGTAGAGCGCCGCCCAACCCTCGCGCGCCGGACTCTGTAGCAAGCCCTCGCGAAATCCTTGACCGCCACCCCACAGCCACAACGTGCTCACGCGCGGTTCGTGGCGCGACTCGCGCGTGCGATTGAGCGGCAGCGCATGCAACCACAAGTCGATCTCCGTCATCAGCTGCCGCAAGCGCCGACTGCCCGGGCCACTCGGCAAACCCTCATCCAAGGTTCCACCGAGCAAGCGCGCGGGCTCCACCGTCAGGGCGCCCTCGGCCTCGAGCCCATGCAGCAGAAACCCACCCGGCTCAATCGGCTGCAACACGAGCCCGTCAGCACCAAAGATCGCCGCGAACTCGGACGCTAGCTGATGTGACTCTGCCGGCGTCAGCGTCATCACGGCGTTCATCGGTACGTGTACGGTTTTCATGCCGGCCTGCAGATGCAGCGGCGTCACGAGCCAAGACGAACGCTCAGCGACCGATTCGAGTGGCGGGCGGCACACCGCCGCGGCGATCACCGCCGCCGGATCCGCGAGCGCCAAATCGTTGCGGCCTTCGCGCCGCGCCAGCCAATCACGCCAACCGCCGCGCAAGGACCGCGCCGTCCCGAAACGCGCACGACTCAACGAAGTGCGCGGCGCAGGCGAGTCCGCCTCGGCTTCACGCAGGAAAAAATCTGCCAGAATGATTACGAGTTCGCGCACATCGCGTATGGTATCGAAGCATGAGACTCACGGTGTCCTCATCAGAGCATCGTCTGCTGATCCGCGGCTATGCCGAGGGCGTATTGCGCGTGGGCGATCGACAAATCACCACGCCCGTCGTGCTCGGTGCCACTGAGGTGCACGGCACGCTGCAGGCGAGCGAGCCCAGCGAACTCACGGAGGCCGAACTCGCCGCCGTGTTTGCGGCGCAGCCGGAGGTCGTGATCATCGGTTGGGCGCGTGGGCAGTTTTTCATGCCGGCCGCGCAGCGCCGCTGGTTTCTCGAGCGGCGCATCGGCCTCGAACTGATGGAACTCGGCGCTGCCTGCCGCACCTTCAATGTGCTGGTCGCCGATGATCGGCGCGTGATCGGCCTGATGTTCCCGCGCTGAAGGCTTACTCAGCCGTGATGGTGCCGCTTTGCAGCGGCACGAAGGACACGGCGCCGAGTTGCTCGCGCTCGTAGCCCTTCGCCGTGCGCGTGATCCGCAGCAAATCCTGCCGACCCTCCCCGCCCACCGGCATCACGAGCCGACCACCCTCGGCCAGTTGCTGCAAGAGCGCTGCCGGCACCTCGCGCGGCGCGGCGGCGACCAGGATCCCCTCATAGGGACCTTGCGCATTCCAGCCCTCGTACCCATCGCCATGGCGAAAGCGCACGTTGGCAATGCCGAGTTCTTTCAAACGTTGCTTGGCGCGCAGCATCAGCGGTTCGATGCGCTCGATGGTGAACACCTGCAGCACGAGCCCCGCGAGCACCGCAGTCTGATAGCCGCAGCCGGTCCCGACCTCCAACACTTTCTGCGGCACGCCGCCCTGCAACAGCGCCTCAGTCATGCGCGCCACGATGTAAGGCTGCGAGATCGTCTGCTCGAAGCCAATCGGCAAGGCCGTATCCTCGTAGGCACGACTCGCCAAAGCCTCGTCGACAAAAATATGCCGCGGCAGATCTCGAATCCGCTCGAGAACAAAAAGGTTGCGGATGCCCTGATCGCCGAGCCGCTGCACCAGCCGCTCGCGGGTGCGCGCCGAGGTCATGCCGATGCCGTTAAGGCGGGTCGCGCTCATCAGCCGCCGCTCAAACCGTAATGCCGCCCAGCCAGCGATCCACGGTGTCGATGGCCGAGTGGCGCGTCAGATCCACCTGCAGCGGCGTCACCGACACGTAGCCCTCGGCCAGAGCGAAGAAATCCGTGCCGGGGCCATCGTCCTCACCCTCACCGGCGCGCCCCACCCAGAACACCTCGCGACCGCGCGGATCGCGCGCCCGCGTCACCTGATCGGAGCGGTGTCGATGTCCGAGTCGCGTGGTCCGAAAACCGCGCAACTCTTCAAACGGCAAGTGAGGGATATTCACGTTGAGGATCATGTGTCGATCGAGTGGCTGCTCGAGCAGATGACCCACGATCAAGCGCGCCACGCGCGCGGCTGCGGTGAAATCCGCCCGGCCCTCGTTCGGTCGACGCAGCGAGAACGCGACGGTCGGCAAGCCGAGGAACCGCCCCTCGATCGCTGCCGCCACGGTGCCCGAGTACAGCACGTCGTCGCCGAGGTTCTCGCCGTTGTTGATGCCGGAGACCACCATGTCGTGCTGGTAATCGAATAGCCCGGAGATCGCCAAATGCACGCAGTCGGTCGGCGTGCCGGAGACGTAATACTTGCCTGGCTCGTACTGAGTCACCCCCAAGGGCAGCTCCAAGGTGAGGGCGTTGCTCGCGCCGCTGTGGTTGCGCACCGGGGCGACCACTGTGAGCTCAGCGAGCCCCTCGAGCGCCTGACGCAGGGCAATGATGCCCCGCGCCCGGTAGCCGTCATCGTTGCAGACGAGGATCTTCATCGGGCGATATCAACTTGGAGACCTGTGAAGCGGCCCAATATACTGAAAGCACAAGGCTCGAGAAAGCCGAACAGCCGGAGGTAGCAGGATGCGCAAACCCCGCCGAGAAGAGCGTCGCGAACGGACTCGAGCGCCGCTCTCCGAGCCGCCCGCCGAGGATATGCAGGCGTTTCGCGAAGCCGTACGCGGCACCCGACCCTTGCGCCACGCGCCGCGCGTGCCGCCGCGCCGCAAGCCACCGCCGCCGAAGGCGCTGTTTCGTCGCCAAGGCGAGGCCGAAGTGCTCGAGGAGAGCCTGACCCTCACGCCGGGTGATCTCGATGTCGAATTCGGTGAGGAGCTGAGTTATCGGCGCAACGGCATCCAGGACGCCGTCATGCGTCGGCTGCGTCGTGGGCATTACCGCGTCGAGTCCGAACTAGATTTGCACGGGCTGATCGTGCCGGAGGCGAAGCAGGCGCTACGCGAATTCCTCGCTCGCGCGATCGCCAGACAATGCCGCTGCGTGCGCATCATCCACGGCAAGGGCCTGGGCTCGGGTCCGCGCGGACCGGTCATCAAACAGGCCGTCAACGTGATACTGCGACGCACGGAGCCGGTGGTCGCCTTTTGTTCGGCGCGTCAGGTGGACGGTGGCACGGGCGCGATTTACGTCTTGCTCAGCGGTTAACGAACACTTAACGCGATGCACCGCGCAGCGCCGCCAGCATCGCGGCGCGAGTCTCCGCGGTGACCCAACCATCGGCCATCAGGGACTCGAACGTCTCGCGCGGCGCGTCGTAAATGCGCATCAGATCGGCGCGCACCATGCGGCGTGTGCGGGCCGCGGTCTGCGGTGGCAGCAGCGCATACTCTTGCGCACGCGCGAGCGCGACCTCGCGCACTCGCGCGACGTCGACCACCTCATCAACCAGTCCGATCGCCAAGGCTTTCGCAGGGTCCACCATCGCGCCGCGACCGAGCATCTCGGCCGAACGCGCAGGCCCCAAGATCCGCTCGTAGACGCGGAAAATCGTCTCGCCCGGATAGAGCCCGACCTGCACCTCGTTGAGACCGAGGCGGAAATCCCCGGCTGCCATCACCCGTTGATCGCAGAGCACCGCAACCACGGTGCCGCCCGCAGGACAATGCCCCGTAATCGCCGCGATCAGCGGCAACGTGCAGCGCGCAAGACGCTGCTGCAGCGCCGCGAAAGCGTGCACGAGGGCCATTGCGGTCTCGGTGCTGCCCGTGACCTCGCGCACATCGAGCCCCGCCGAAAAGATCCCGGGCGCACCGGAGATCACAATCGCGCGGATCGAACCGTCAGCAGCCGCCTGCTGCTCGGCGACCTCGATCGCCTGCGCAAGGCCCGTGGCCAGGGCGCTGCCGAACGCGTTGACCGGCGGACGCGCGAGGCGCAGTTCACGCACTGCGCTGGTTGCCGGAGGAGGACGCCTGCGAGTTGCAATTCAGTTTGCGAGGCGGCAGCTTTGCCACCACCGTGGTGCGCGAACTCGTGCACATCGACGATGCCACAGGAGCCGAAGAACAGGCTTGAGACACAGGATCAT
>JBJTBK010000013.1:0-12721 GCA_046091245.1 Nevskiaceae bacterium
CAGGCGAATGCCAAAGCGATCGAAACCGCGACCAACCTGACGAGCACCATCGTCAACATCCGCGGTTGATGAGTCGTAGCAGGATCTCGCCATGGACAGACTGATATACACGGCGCTCAGTGGTCAAAAATTCATTGACCAACGTGTGCAGCAGATCGCCAACGAGATCTCCAACGTCAGTACGGCGGGATTCAAGCGGGCATTTGCTGCGGCGATCGAGACTTATCGATATGACGGCGACGGTTTCAAGAGCCGCTACGTCTCCGTGGTTCGTCCGTCCGCGAATGTGGACATGAATGCCGGACCGATGATGAGCACCGGTCGTGCGCTCGATGTCGCCCTGAGCGGCAATCAGCTTTTTGCGGTGCTAACCAAGAGTGGAGAGGTCGCCTATACGCGTCGCGGCGACTTGAGCGTCGATGCGACGGGTACTCTGCGCCTGGGCTCGGGAGAGCAGATTGCAAGTGACGGCGGCACACCGATCACGATTCCCGACTTGACCGAAGTCAAGATCGGTCCCGACGGCACCGTGCTGACCACGCAGCCGGGCGGACAAGCGGTGGTCTTTCAGCCGATTGCCCGAATTCAGGTGGTCGAGGCGGATCCGGCCAAAGTGACGTTGCGGACCGACGGACTCTACGAGTCCAGTGATCGGCGACCGTTCGCAGCCGCTGCTACGCCCGCAGTGTCCTCCGGCGTACTCGAAGGCAGTAATTCAAATTTGTTCTCAAGCATGGTCGACATGATCAGCATGAGTCGCCGATACGAAATGCAAGTCAAAGTATTAAAGCAGGCGAGTGACCTGGCGGAGCGCAGCCAGGGTCTTGCGCGACTCGGCCAGTAACGCATCATCAAGGAAAATCATCATGGAAGCAGCACTTTGGGTGGCTAAAACAGGTCTCGATGCGCAACAGACGCGCATGACTGTCATCGCCAACAATCTAGCCAACGTCAATACGACGGGCTTCAAGCGCGATCGAGCAACCTTCGAAGATTTGCTTTATCAGAGCGTCCGCCAGGGTGGTGCACAGACCTCTGCCGACACCGCCGCCCCCACGGGCTTGCTGCTCGGCACTGGTACCCGCGTGGTCGCCACCGAGAAGTTGCACGCCCAAGGCAATCTGATTCAGACGCAAAACGCGTTTGATCTGGCTATTAGCGGCGAGGGTTTTTTCCAGATTCTCCAGCCTGATGGCACGCTCGCCTATACGCGCGATGGCGGCTTCAAGATTTCAGCTGAGGGCGTGTTGGTCAAATCCAGCGGCTATCGGCTACAGCCGGAGCTCGCCATTCCGCAGAATGCGCAAACGATCACCGTCGGCGGTGATGGTACGGTGTCGATCCAGGCTTTCGGCGAACCGCACGCCCAGGCGATCGGCCAGATTCAGCTCGCGCGCTTCCTGAATCCGTCGGGTTTGCAGGCGATTGGCGAAAACCTGTTTCGCGAAACCACGTCGAGCGGCGCGCCGCAGGTGGGCATCCCGACGCAGCAGGGCAACGGTCAGTTGATACAGGGCGCCCTCGAAAGCTCCAACGTCAACGTGGTTGAAGAAATGGTGAGCATGATCGAGACCCAGCGCGCTTATGAGGTCAACTCCAAGGCAATCGAAGCGGTCGATGGCATGCTGCGCTTCGCCAACAACAATCTTTGAGTCTAACCCGCGATGAAAAGCAAACTGATCGTGGCTGCTCTCGTGCTTGCCGTCGGCGGTTGCGCCGAGGTGGGGATGCGCGATGTACCTCCGGAGCGGGTCTACATCCCCTCGTCCGCGCGATCAGTGCCGGTGGCAGCAGAAGGCTCAATTTTTTTGAAAGCGGGCCAAGACAGTCTGCTTGGGCTTGATCGAGCGCGTCGACCGGGAGATCTGGTTACGGTTCTGGTCGAAGAGCAGGTGTCGGCATCAAGCTCTGCGTCCTCCAATGCATCGCGAAATTCCGCGACCACTGCGCTTAACGGCAGTGCCCTGGGGGAAATAGACCGACGCTTCAAGAACGCAGGCATACCGTGGCCGGTGGATATAAACCCAGCGGAAAGTGCCATCGAGTCGACCGGTGAGGGCAGTGCCCGACAGCAAGGGCGCATCACGGGCGAGGTAACGGCCGTCGTCACCGAAGTGCTGCCCAATGGCTTGCTCGCCATCCGTGGCTACAAGCGAATGGAGTTCGCGCGCGGCGCGCAGATTATTCGCTTGACCGGTCTTGTTCGGCCGTCTGACGTGCAGCCCGATAACACGGTGCGGTCACGCCGCCTTGCAGATGCCGATATCAGTTTTGCTTCGAAAGGCGAGTTGGCTGATGCCAGTCGATCGTGGTGGATGAATCGCGCACTGCTGCGTCTGTGGCCGTTCTGAGGAAAAAAAATGAAGAACTTTTGCCGCCTGCGAAATCTGTTTACGGTTCTCGTCTTGTCTGTTTTGTCGGCAGCAGCGACACAATCTGAAGCAGCACGCATTAAAGATATTGCAGCATTGTCCGCTGCTCGTCCCAATCAACTGATCGGCTACGGTTTGGTGGTCGGTCTGCAGGGTACGGGCGATGGCAAGGATATTTCCTTTACCATTCAAACGCTGCGCGAGACGCTCGCACGAATGGGCGCGTCGGTTGACGGCCCGCTCTCGAGCTACGATCTGGATCCGACCGCGGTCAAAGATTTCAAGGTAGAGAATGTCGCTGCGGTGATGGTGACAGCAGAGTTACCTGCGTTCGCCAAGCCCGGTCAAAAGATCGACGTCAACGTGGCGGCAATTGCAAAAGCCAAGAGTTTGCGCGGCGGCGTGCTGCTGATGACACGCATGCGCGGGCCTGATGGCGACACCTATGCGGTCGCCCAAGGGCCCCTGGCAGCCTCAGGATTCTCAGCCGATGCAGCGGGAAGTTCTGTCGCCGTTGGCGTTGCCACCTCCGCAAGAATCCCCGGCGGCGCGCTGGTCGAGCGCGAGGTGGAAGGCCCGTTCAATGTTGGCGAATACGTGACACTCAACCTCGCCGCGCCGGATTTCGCGACCAGCGCGCGGATCATGAAAGCAATCAACAATCAATTCGGCGAAGGCGTGGCCGCATCGGTCGATGCTGTCTCAGTCAAGGTTCGAGCACCTACCGCACCAGAGGCTCGTGTGGCGTTCGTTGGGCTCCTCGAGGAGCTTGATGTGGATGCTGCCGAGCCTCCGGCGCGGGTTGTCGTGAATTCGCGGACCGGGACCGTCGTCATCAGCGCGAATGTACGCGTCAAGGCGGCGGCTGTCAGTCAGGGTGATATTACCGTCACGGTCGAGGCGACCAACGAGGTGAGTCAGCCGGAGCCTCTGTCGCGTGGCGGCACTACTACGCCTGTACAGAACGCGCAGGTGACGATCAGTGAAGAGAAGAAAAACATGGTGCTCTTCAAGCCGGGTGCCGAACTGCGACAGATCGTCAATGCCGTCAATGAAATCGGTGCCTCGCCCACAGCGCTCATTTCAATACTTGAGGCCTTGCAGCGCGCGGGTGCTCTGCAAGCCGAGCTCATCGTGATTTGAACGATATGGATATCCGTAGTCCATCATCTTGGTTCGACTTCGAGTCTCTCGCCGATCTCAAGGCGAAGGCCGGCAATCGTCCGGAGGACGCCACCAAGGGTGTTGCGCAACAGTTCGAGTCGCTGTTTCTGAATCTGATGCTTAAAGAGATGCGTAAGTCTGTCGCACGCAGCGAGTTACTCGGATCAGACGCGATGGAAACCTACGAGCAGATGTTCGATCAGCAAGTTGCGCTTGGTATGTCGAAGGCGGGCGGCATCGGTCTTGCGTCATTCATCGAGCAGCAGCTCAACAAACACGCCGAATCCACCGTCGACGTGTTGCAGCGGCGACAGTTCAGCGTGACGGGTCAGTGACGTGGTCGATATCGTCGGCATAGGCGTCTCGGGGCTCACCACGTATCAGCGGTCGCTGGCCACGACGGGCAACAATATCGCCAACCTTCAGACCGAAGGGTATGTGCGACAGCGCTCGATCATCGAGTCGGCGGGTCAGGACACGACCTCGCGGATCAGTCTCGGTGCGGGCGTCCGATTTGCTGGCGTAGAGCGTGTATACGATCGCTTTGCAGAAGAGAATCTACGGCGCGCGACCAGTGAGTTGTCCAGTCAGGAGTCCTTGTTGCGTGAGTTGCAAGCCCTGCAGGATACGATTGGCAGCTCCGAAGCAGGATTACACGGCGCGTTCGAGGAGTTTTTCGGCGCGGTGCGCGGACTGGAGGTGGCACCAGCTTCCGTCGGCGCCCGCGCCGGTTTCGTGGCGGCCGCCGATGGCGTAGCGCTGCGCTTTCGTAACCTCGGTTCGACAATCGCCGATTTTGATCGATTCACTCGCGAAGCGATCGAAGATTCCGTCACCAAGGCGAATTCACTCTTGCGTGAACTTGCCTCACTGAATACGCAACTTGCCAATAAGGGCTCGAGCGCCGATCAGCCGATGCAGTTGCTCGACAAGCGCGACGCCATGATCGGCAGGTTGGCCGAACAGATGGGTGTCACCGTGGTTTTTGCCGACAACGGCATCAGCACGATCTATGCGGGCGAGAGCGCATCGGGCGCGGCCCTGGTCGAAAACGGTGTGGCGCGCAGCTTGACGGCGACCTTCGATGCAGTCGATCCGGGCCGCGTTCAATTCGTGCTGGACGCGCAAAGTCGACCGACGGTACTCCCACCGGTCCGGTCTGGTGCCGTGGGGGGGCTCGTGTCCTATCGTTCTCAGGCTCTCGGCATCGTCGCTGATCGTCTCGATACGCTCGCGCTGCGCTTCGGTAACGAAGTCAACAAACTGCATCGTGAAGGGCTTGACTCGCAGGGTCGACCGGGCGGTGATATTTTTTACGTCGGCCCCGACTTTGATGTCGAAGGCGGAGCGAATGCGGGGAGCACTCGCTTGGGTGTCGAAGTCGTCGATGCAGATGCCGTCGGCTTCAAATCTTACGATGCGCGTTACGACGCTAATCGCGCGGAATGGACCGTTACCGAGCGGCAATCGAATAGATCTGCGAGCGGGGCCTCGGCGGTCGAGCTCGACGGGCTTCGCTTCACATTCAATGGCACGCCAGCCTCGGGTGATACGTTCCGCGTAACGCCGGCCCAACGGCCTTCACAAACGTTTGCAACGCTGATTCGCGAGCCCGACGAAATCGTAACGGGGATGCGCCTGAGCATCGCCGGTTCATTGTCGAACCTCAGTGGAATTAGTGCGGATGTCACCCTCGCGCCTCAGCGGGATGCCGGAAAGGTACGCTCGCTCGCCGATGCGCTGCCCAAGGGCGTGAACCCAGGTTCCGTCGCCACCAGCTTTTCGGCGACGACGAAGCCGATCGCGGTGATCGAAGCAGGCATGAAGAACGTGATCTTGCGTGCGGAATCCGCCAACGCAGAGCTTGCAATCTTCACGCGAGACGGCCGACAAATTGCCGGTCCCGCGATGAGCTCGTCAGTCGTCACAACCGCCAACGGATTTTTCGCAGGCGCAGAGTACTCGTCGACTTATCGCAATCGATCAGATAGCGCCGCTTACCTCGATCAAGGATTCACCTATGGAGCGTACGTCGCGTCGGGCTCGCAAGACGACGGTGCGGGCGGCAAAATTCTGACCCCGGCCACGTTGCTGACCAATCGCATCGACACCTCGGCGTTCACGCAACTCGCCTCGGGCACTCTGCGGATCAACGGCCAAGCGCTCACGACCAAGATTCCGCTCGATGCGACACCGGTGGTCAATACCGTCGCCGAATATGCCGCGGCAATCAATACGCGCAAGACGACTACCGGCGTCGTGGCCGAAGCGAAGAGCGAGCTGCGACTAACGCCGCCGTCGACCAGCGGTTCCTTGAGCGTCACCATCAATGGTCGAATTTTTTCGGCCGCCAACGTTTCGACCCTCATGACCTTAATCAACGCCGATACGAGTCTGCCGACTATCGAGGCGCGACTCGAAGGTGCGCTGCGCACCAATGGTTCTGCCATCGTTGAAGGATCCGATATCGTCCTGACCGACACGACGGGCGCTGCGATCGATCTTGGCAACAATAGCTTCGGCGTCGAACAAAAAATTTACGGTGCGCAGCTGCTGTTTCGGTCTTATCAACAGATCGCAGTATCACCAACCAGCATTCCGCTCAGTGCGAATGTCGTGATCAACGGCGTCACGATTCAGCGCACCGCCCCGGGTAGCGACACCGCTACGCAGCGTGCATCGGGCCTCGCCAGCGCCATCAATGCGGCCTCTCTCGGTGTCACGGCTGAAGTCGATACAGTCAGTGGCAATCTTGTGTTGCGGAACGCCGATGGTCGCATGGGCGAGCCCTTCACGATCGGCACGAATAACCTCGGCATCGACGCCAAGCAGTATTTCAACGACAAAGCGATCAGCATCGACTTCGATTCGCAAATCAGCGGCGCTTCGAGCAGCTCGCTTCGACAGCTCGGCCTGCAGCCAGGGTTTGTCATGCGCACGGGGCTCGCCGAAGATCTGCTGGTGTTTGGTGTCGACAGTAGCGGCGTCGCCTCGGCGGTGTCGCTCACCGGCTCGTATGACGCTGGGACTCCGCCAGTCGCGCTCGCGCCTGATCGACGCGAATTCAGGCTCGTGTTTGCGGATGGCAGTACCTACTCAATTATTGACAGCGCCACGCAGACAACGGTCGCAAGCGGGGTCTTCGATCCGGCCGAGAGAACGCTGCGCTACGGCAATTGGAAAGTGACCATGGGTGGCGTGCCCTCGAATGGGGATACGTTTGTCATCAAGCCCAATGAAGACCCACGCGGCGACAACCGAATGGCCGCCGCCATCGCGCGAATTCAGGACCGTAAAGACCTGCTGGGCAACGACCAGACCGTGCAGCAGGAGTATGAAAACATCGTCGATCGAGTCGGCGCCCTCGCGGTACAGGCCGAAATCGGGCGCGATGCGACTCGCACAGTCAAAGATCACGCCCGCGAAGCCCGTGAGCGTGTGTCGGGCGTCAATCTGGATGAGGAGCTTGCCGATCTGCTGCGTTATCAGCAGGCCTATCAGGCCAACGCGCAGGTCATTCAGGCGGCCAGCCGCATTTTTGATGCCCTTTTACAAAGACTCTGACGGATTAAACGATGCGTGTTTCAACCGGAATGATTTACAGCCAGCTCACCGAAAGGATGAGTGACAACTCGGCAGAGATGGCCAAGATGCAGGGTCGGCTCTCGTTGGGTCTGAAATACACGCGCCCATCCGAGGCGCCCGACGAGGTTGCCCGCGTGCAGGCGCTCGAAAGTCGCTTGAAGCGGCTCGACACCGACGTCGAGTCGATTTCGCGGGCGCGCATCGGTGTCGATGCGCAGGCCCAAGCCATGCAGGCCGCGAGTGAGCTCATGGATCGTCTTAAAGAGGTGTCTTTCCAGGCCGCGAATACCAGTATCGGCGAGGGTCGACGGCAAGCGCTTGCCGAAGAAGTAGACTCCATCAAGCGTTCGCTGGTTGATATCGCCAATTCCCGCGATGCCGATGATCGGTACGTGTTCGCCGGCATCAATTCGTCGGAAGTGCCCTATACGCTGAAGCCCGACGGCACCGTGGTTTATACCGGCGCCGCAGCGCCCCTTCGGGTGCGAGTGACCGACGTAAGCTTCGAGGACGTCACGGTACCGGGTACCACAGTCTTCAAGTCGATCACGAATGGCGCGACGTCTACCGGGTTCTTTGAGGTTATCAACGATCTTGCCGCGTCACTGCGCGAAAACAACGAATCATCGCGCACGCAAGCGCTGGCCCAAGTCGATCAATTGGTGAGCGACTCCAGCGCAGTACTTGCCCGTATTGGCGGCACTCAGCAGCGCCTGCAGTTGATCGAGAGCCAGGCGCGCGAAACCAAGCTTCGCGCGACCGACGCCTTGTCAGCGATCAAGGATCTCGACTACGCCAGCGCGCTGACGGATCTGCAAAAGCAGGAAGTGCTGTTACAGGCCTCGCAATCGATGATGGCGCGCATGGCGCAGCTGTCACTACTCGAAGTGCTGCGCTGAGGGGTCTGGGGTAGATCATGGCGAGCAACACCAACGTACTGACGAGTCTCGGCGCCGCCGATCTCGACACCAAGCAGTTGGTGACGGATCTCGTCAATGCGGTCAAGGAGCCGCGCCAGAAGCAGATCGATGCCAACAAAAAGAAAGCGGAGGTTGCCGTCTCCAGTCTCGGGTTGCTCAAAAGCGCATTGACCAATCTGCAGTCGGCCGCTAGCGAGCTCGGCAGCGTCGGCAAGCTGAATAAGCTCAGTATCTCCAACTCGAATTCCGGTGTCGTCGTAGCAGAAGCCGGTAATGCGGCAGTGGCTTTTCCCGGTAATCATTCTTTGACGGTAACGCAACTTGCGCAGGCGAAGCGGATTGCATCGGCCGGGTTCGCCGCCAGCAGCTCTATTGTAAGTCCCACAGCGTGCACATTGACCCTGGATAAAGCCATCGCCGTGCCAGCGGGTACGACGGTCTCTGGCCTCGTATCAGCGATCAATGCCTCGGGCAGCGCGGTCTCGGCACGACTGGTGAATACCGGCACCGGTGCGGCGCCTTACCAGATCGTGCTTGAGGGAGCTTCCGGTGCGAGTAACTCATTCACAGCTTCCATGACTTCGGTCTCCGGAGCGCCGATCGCGTTTCAGGCGGGAGCAACGCAGCTCGCGGTGACCGATCTGTCAACTATTGCGGTGAACGACGTCGTGACCGGTACGGGTATTCCCGCTGAAACGAAGGTCACAGCGATTGACAGCGTCAAAAAGACGATCACGCTGTCCGCTGCGACCACTGCGGCAGCCGCTGGAAGTTACTCTTTCCTTACGGGCGATCCGCAGGCTGCTAGCCCGATATCCCTGACGCCGTTCAACGCCGGCAGTACGCAGGTTGCAATGAGTGATCTCTCTGGGGTGTGGGTCGGCAGCACCATCTCCGGAACAGGGATTCCGGTGGGTACAAAAGTCACGGCAATCGACACCACGACGAAGCGAATTACGTTGTCGAATGCCACGACGGGTGAATTTTCAGGGGGCTACAGCTTCAGCAGTTTGTTTCCGACCACCTTGCAGGGTGCTCAGGATGCATCGTTCACGTTGAATGGCGTGGCGATGACACGCTCGAGCAATATCGTTTCCGATGCGCTCGATGGTGTGACGCTGAAGCTCAACAGCGTCTCCGCAACCCCCGTTCAACTCGGTGTCTCGTTTAACTCCGGCGATATTGCGACCTCCACGAAAAACTTTGTCTCGGCTTACAACGTATTGATGGAATTCATCAATACTGCAACCGGACCAGCGGTCAAAGACAACGATCTTTCCGCCACGCTGCAAAACGACTCGTCCGTTCGTGGCTTGAAGGGCACGCTACGAGCGAAATTGACCGCCCGGTCCTCGAGCGCGAGCGGCACCGCGACGCACTGGAGCGTGCTTGGAGTCTCGCTCGATCGCGAGGGTGTTTTGCAATTCGATGAGTCGAAGTTCAAAGCGAGCTTCGAAAAAAACCCTACGGATGTGGTCAAAGCCCTCTCGAACAACGCGACTGAGCCCTATTTGTACTCGGGATCACCCAGCGGTTTGGCCGGCGATATGGCAGTGACGGTTTTCGGCATGGTACGCAGCACCGGCGCGCTCGCGGATGTCGAGAAGTCCTACGAAAACAAGCTCGACCGGCTCGAAACCGAGCAAACCAAACTTGATAAACAGATCGAGGCCATCTCGGCTCGATACGAAAGGCAGTTTTCAGCCCTCAACGCCGTGCTCGCCGAATTCAAGGCGACCTCCAAGCGTCTCGACAGCACCTTCAACCGCAGCAACAACAACTGACGACATAACGAATCCATCTGGAGAAATGACGATGAATCAGTCCATCACCAAGTCCACGCCTGATCTGATCGAAAAACTTGCGGCGGCCCGCAGCTACGGATACGCGCAGCAGGCGCTGATGCAGGCGATCGTCGATGAGCGACCTGCCCATGTCGTCAGCCACGGGCTCGATGTGGTTCGTATAGCAGGCTCGGTATTCGCTGGTACCAACCCGGCAGCAACTCGTTTCGAAGAGGATCTGACTCCAAAGATCATCGAGGACACTGCAGAATTCCTCAATCTTTATACCGTAATCAAACAGACCGAAAAACTGATCGGCGACTGGTTGCAGTCAACGACCCGTTCGGGTGTGCCAGAGGTGGTGCAATACGTTGATCGGGCGCTGGGTGTTGAGGCGGACCCGCGCCATGACATCTTTCTCGTAGCCGGTGCCGAGTCCGAACTTGTCGGGCAGGTGCTGCGCGATCGCGGCTATGTGCGGGTGCTCGAGTGGGCGGGTCTTTGTCAGTCAAATGACAGCAGTCAGCTCGATATCGGTCGTACCGACGCAGCGCTCGCCTCGATTCGTGATCTCGACGTTTGTCGGCCGGGTCGCGTGTGGCTGCTGTGGGGTCCGGGTGCCGAGTGCCCCGAGGCGACCAAGGCGGTACTCGATGAGCGTCTTCGGACGGTATTCATGAACCGCAATACGACGGGCAGCCTGGGTGAGCGCTGGGCGCGACAGTTTATCGGCAATATCCCGGCGCTTGCCAAACGCGGTCGCGATCTTGCCGCCCTGCGCAACGCGATGCAGGGCTGTGGCGCGGTGATTGTCGGTGCCGGTCCGTCCCTCGATTCCGCCATTTCTTGGCTTCGTGCGCAGCCGGTTCGGCCGGTCGTCATCGCCTCGTACAAAGCAGTCCGATCTTTGATCCGTGGCGGTGTGACGCCCGACTTCATCGTCATGCTCGATCCGAAACAAGGATCACATCACCTTGCCGGGCTCGATCTTCGCGGCGTCGCCGCCATTCTGACCGAAGTCACTGTCGACCCCGAAGCGCTGGCCCTGTCGGATGTCCCTCTGTTGCCGTACTCGTCGGGTCCGGACACATTGAAGCTCGCCGAGACGCTGGGTGATTTTTCCATCCCCATGATCCGCTCTGGCGGCTCGGTCATTCACGTCGCATTGCAGTTGGCACGGTTACTGGGGTCGACGCGGATTACCCTGGCTGGCGTCGATTTTGGTTTTCCCGGTGATCGGCTCTATGCCAACGGCGCCGGCGAAGGCGATGTGTTGTCTTTGGCCGCCGACCGTCGCAGCTACGTTCGCCGTGCCGTCGACGGTAATAGCCGTTCGGGACTGCTCATCGGCGCCCTGGCCAACGATGGTAGCGTGCTGACGACGACGATCGAACTCGACCACTACCGTAACTGGACCGAGCAGTTCATTCGCGACGTCCGTCGATATGACTCCTCGGTCGAGTTTTTCAATCTGTCGCGAAGTGGCGCACAAATCGTTGGCGCGTCCGCCGTCAGTGAAATCTTTGCGCACGTGGCATCAGGCGTGGCGACGAACGCGACCAAGGTGATCGCGGGGCTGCGTCCTCTGCTTGCCACCCAAGGCGCGACGCAGAGTCTTGCGCCCCAGTTGCGTGAAAAAGCCAAAAAGCTGCGCGCGCTCAGCCGGGCATGTGCAAAGGCGGTGGCGGCTACGCGTTCTGGCAAGGCGAGCGATCTCAAGCATTTTGGTCAAGTCGCCGAGCAGGCGGTTGCCTGCCCTGAGGTGTCTTTGATCATGACCCGCCGTCTGCAGGTGATCGATGAGCAGGCGCGACGCTCTGTCGTCGATGTCCCGGAGAGACTTTGCGAGCTCGCCGAGGTCGCCGGTGACGAAGCGCATCGCGTAGCCGCGTTGTATGCGTCGGTCGCCCGTCGACTTTCGGGGCGTACGGGCGCTCTCAATCGTTGAGGAGTACTCGATCATGAGTGAGCACATCAAAGATCTTGCACCGATGCCGGAAGTAGCCGGCGCGGCGGGATACCTCAAGGCTGCTTCGGCCGCCTTGAATGAAAAACTCGCCGCTGCGCGTGCCTACCATAGGGCGCAGAGCGCGCTTATGCAGTTGATCGTCGATGGCGCCGACGACAAAGAAGTCGGCCATCAACTGGTCGTTCTGCGTACCGCGCGGGCCATGTTCCAGGGCACCAAGCCCTTCGATCAGCAGTCCGACCCGCGAGATGTCGACCGTGGTGCCATCCATGCCACGCTCGCGTTCGTCGAGTTACTGGTCGCTATCCGATCGAACGAGCAGCTCATCATGGAGTGGTTGCAGACGGCGGAACGATCGTCACTGACGCCGATCGCGCAGTACGTCGACAAAGCGCTCGAAGTCTCTGCAGACCCGCGCTACGACATCTACGTCGTGGCCGGAGAGCAGGCCGAAGAGATCGCCGATGCATTGCGTGAGCGCGAATGCATCCGAATTCTTCGCTGGGACGAGCTTCGCGACGAGGCGGCCGAAGACCCGGACACGATCGACGTCCGAAAAACCGATCACGCCCTGACCCAATTGCCCGAGCTCTCGGTCTGCCGTCCGCAGCGAGTGTGGTGCCTTTGGGGCATCGAGGCGCATTGCCCGATGTCGATTCGGGAAGCGCTCGATGCGCGTTTGCGCAAGGTGATGATCAACCGCAACACCATCAACGCGATCGGCGCCAGTTGGGCGAAGCAGTTCATCCGCAATCTCCCGAGCCTCGTCCGCCATGGGCGCGACTCGATGAAGCTCGTCAATTCACTCAAGGGCTCGGGCGCGGTCGTCATCGGCGCCGGTCCCTCGCTCGATACCCATATCGAGTGGATTAAGGCGCAGACGCCGAAGCCGGTCATTATCTGCGCCTACAAATCGCTAAAGTCGCT
>JBJTBK010000014.1:0-2845 GCA_046091245.1 Nevskiaceae bacterium
GCGGCGAGCGCCGGCGCCTCGCGGTCCTTCGCCGCGCGGCGCGTCGCCGCGGCGAGCGCCACGAACGCCTCGCGCACCACCTGCTGCACATCCGGCGGCAACCGCTGCCAACCCTGCTCCGAGTACCACCAGAACGACGCCATGTAGGCGTGGCGGTCCACGAACAGATGCCGGATGTGCTCGTCGAACTTCATGCCCATCACGTCCTGGATGCTGTTCTTTGTTCCCGCCAACATGCCGGCACCGAGCGCGGAATAGATTTCCGAAAACGGCAACGCCATCGGACTCGCGCCGAGCTCGCGGACCATTTCCTGTTCAAGTGCCGAGGGCAACGTTCGAATACGCAGACCCTGTAGATCGGCAACGCGGGTGATGCGCCGTTCGGTTGTCGCAAAGCTTCGCCAACCGCCGGTATTACCGACGGCCATCAACCGCAGGCCTAGTCCCTCACGCAGAATCGCCTCGCCCATCTGCTGTGGCACCGTCCCATCCATCACGCACTCGGCGATCTCGTCGCTGGCAAACATATAAGGCAGGTCGAACACCTGCGCAGCACCGTACAACCCCGCCAGTCCGCCGATGGTGGTTT
Source organism: Nevskiaceae bacterium (assembly GCA_046091245.1). Lineage (GTDB taxonomy): Bacteria > Pseudomonadota > Gammaproteobacteria > Steroidobacterales > Steroidobacteraceae > UBA964. Next base: position 590 of record JBJTBK010000014.1, read on the forward strand.
GATGCACTTCGAGAATGCCGCTTTGCAGCGCTTCCATGCACTCGCGTTCATTGCCGCAGAACTGCCCCGACGGATAGATCTGCACTTCGACGCGCTTGCCAAGCTGACGCTTCAGCGAGTCGCGAAACGCGGCTGCGCCAATGTAGTCCTCATCATCCTGCGAAGCCAGGAAGGCCACTCGGATCGTGAATTCGGCACGCTCAGCACGCGAACTGACGATACCGACGATGCACGCGACGGTCACGAGTATCAGCAACACATTGCGCAGTCGTGCCGTCAAGCTGCGTCCTCAGGCGAGTCCGAGCCAGTGCGGCAAGGTGAGCACCAGCGCCGGAAAATACGTGATCAAAAATATCACGAAGATCTCGACCGCCAGAAAAGGCAACAAGGCTTTGACGATATTCTCAACGCTCTCGCGAGCCACGGACGCCGTGACAAAAAGCAGCAGTCCCATTGGCGGCGTTGCCAAACCGATAGTCAGGTTGACGCACATGATCACGGCGAAATGCACCGGGTCGACGCCCATCTCGATGAATACCGGTGACAGCACAGGCCCCAGGATCAAAATCGCAGGGCCAGCATCGAGGAACATGCCGACGATGAACAGCAGAATATTGACGAGGAAAAGTAGGCCCGTGACGTTATCGGTCACCGAGAGCAGACTGTCTGCAATACCTTTGGCCAATCCGGACACCGTCACGAGCCAGCCCAAGGTGACGGCCGCACCGACGAGCAGCAGGATGACTCCGGACTGCAGCGCCGTATTGCGGAAAATGGTTGCAAGCTCCGCCCCGCGCGCCTTGCGCATCACGAACACCGTGACGAATAACGCATAAGCCACCGCCACAGCGGCGGCTTCGGTAGCGGTGAACACGCCACTCAACATGCCACCCAGCAAAATCACCGGCAGCAGCAACGCCAGCCATGCCGCACGCAGCGCAGCGCCTCGCTCCGACCAAGTGGCACGCGGTTTCGAGGCAGGCAACTGGTAGCGATTGGCGAGCAATCGGATCGTGCCCATCAAACCGAGCCCGATCAGGATGCCGGGCACGACACCCGCGGCAAACAGCGCACCCACCGACACGTTCATCACGAAGCCATAAAGCACCATGATGCCCGACGGCGGAATGATCGGTCCGACGACGGCAGCCGCGGCCGTGACCGCGGCGGCGAACGGCCGCGGGTATCCCTCACGCTCCATCGAGGGGATGAGCATCTTGCCGATTGCCGAGGCGTCAGCGACTGCAGAACCCGAGATGCCCGCAAAGATCATCGAGGAGAGTACGTTGACCTGTGCGAGACCGCCGCGCACGTGACCCACCAATGATTGCGCAAAGCGCACAATGGACGCCGTGATACCGCCGGCGTTCATGATTTCGCCGGCGAGAATGAAAAACGGCACAGCGAGTAGCGGGAAACTGTCGATGCCGTTGTAGAAGCGGGCCAGCAACGCGGGGAAGTACTGCGTCTCGCCATCGAGCAGCAGACTCAGTCCCGGACCAAGCAACAACGCAAAGAAGACCGGTGTACCAAACGCCAACAACAGGACGAAGATCCAGAAGAAGGCGACCGACACGGCTCAGTGCTCCAGATCCTGCTGCAGCACGGGGACAACGCCGACCAGCACGCCGACCTCCCGAACGCCGCGTAAAGCCAGCAACAGGCGGGCGCACACCTCGAGCGAAACGAGCGTCAGGGCAAGCAACGAGACTGGCAGCACGGCGTAGATCCACGACATGCGCAGCGGCAGCGCGGTCGCGACGATGGTCGCCCCGCGCGCCACGAAATCGACACTCTCGAGCAGGAACATCACACAGATCCAAGCGACGAGCAGATTCACCACGACCCCAACGAGTAGCAACACCTGGCGCGGCAGACCCTCGATGAAAGCGGTGATCGCCACGTGCCCAGTCGCGCGATAGCCCATGGGCGCTGCCAACAACGCCGACCAGACCAGCGCCATCCGAGCAGCCTCCTCGGCCCAATCGAGCGTGTGATTGAAGACGCCGCGGGAGACAATTTGAGCGAGCGCGACCGCCAGCATCAGCGCCAGCAGGAAGGCAGAAATGGAAAGCCCCCAGCTTGCGATGGGGGCGTTCACCTTGCCGAGGCCGCGGAGCGCGGCGGCGAGCGCGGCCGTCACGGCCCGGGCTTACTTCGTCCCGAAGTTGAAGCGGGCCTGGACGCCGAAGTAGCGACGGTCATCGCGCGGCACGCCGCGCTGCGTACCGCCCGGCAGGAGGTTCGACGAGTACG
>JBJTBK010000015.1:0-3270 GCA_046091245.1 Nevskiaceae bacterium
GACAACTGCAGGGCTTCGATCGGTGCCGCCACACTCGAGGCACCCGCGGCCTCGAACGAGGCCACGCGTACGGTCGCGACGACTTTGCTGTCCGCCGCACATTCCACGGTGACGATTGCGTTGCCGGCGTAGATGGGGCGCTTGAAGCGGGTCGCGCTTTCGACCGCCATGAGGTCCGAGATCTGCGGCGCGCCGAGCAGGGCGGCGACACGCGGCATGAGATCTTTGCCGAAGGTGGTCGATGGTCCAAAGATATGCGTGTGATCGCCGGTCGCACCCACGAGAGCGGGCGCGATGACGGCGGCCAGAGCCTGTGCGAATGCTGCATTTTCGAGCGTCAGCACTCGGGCAACACCGGCGATGTTCGCTGCCTGCGCCGCCACAGTGGCCGCTGAGGCGGCCAGTACCAACACGGAAACATCAGCGCCCGGAATCGCGCTCGCGCAAGCCACGCACTTGGCGGTGGCGGGATTGAGTTTGCTGCCGTCGTGTTCGGCGATGACCAGAATCTTGCTCATGCGAGTCCCCGGCGCTTGAGCGCCTCAACCAGTTCTTGAACGTCCTTGACCATTACGCCCTTGCTGCGCTGTGCCGGCGGGTCGAATTTGACCGCCCGCAAACGCTCCGCCGCGGTCACGCCCACGGCTGCGAGATCGAGCGGTTCGAGGGGCTTTTTCTTCGCCTTCTTGATGTCGGGCAACTTCACGTAACGCGGCTCGTTCAGACGCAGGTCGGCCGTGATGACCGCCGGCAGGTCGATCTCGAGGGTTTCGAGGCCCGCGTCGACCTCACGGGTGACGAGCGCCTTGTCGCCGTTGATTTCGACTTTCGAGGCGAACGTCGCCTGAGGTCTATTCCACAAGGCGGCGAGCATTTGCCCGGTCTGGTTGCAATCGTCGTCGATCGCCTGCTTGCCGAGAATCGCCAGGATCGCCTGTTCCCGATCGGCAAGCGACTTGAAAATTCGTGCAGCGTCGAGTGGCTCGATGACGGCATCGGTCTGCACATGCAGCGCGCGATCGGCGCCCATGGCGAGCGCCGTACGCAGTTGCTGCTGGCAATCGGCGGGGCCGATCGAGACCGCGACGACTTCTTCGGCTTGACCCTTCTCCTTGATGCGCAGCGCTTCCTCGAGGGCAATTTCGTCGAAGGGGTTGATGCTCATTTTCACGCCGTCGGTGATCACGCCGCTGCCATCCGGTTTGACACGGATGCGCACGTTGTAGTCGACGACTCGTTTGATCGCTACCAGAATTCGCTTCATCTTGGCGGAGACTCCGTCATGCCAGTTCGTGGAAGGGTCGAGCCCTGTAGTTTACAGCCCCAGTGAGCCGGGGTTGAGGCGTCTTTGCGGATCCACGAGGTGCTTGAGGTCGCGGATGAGCTTCGCGGTTTGCGGCTCGCGGCCGCGCATGTAGGGATAGAACTTACCGATTTGCAGGTGCGCCGCGCCGTGTCGCTGGAAGGTGTCGGCGATACCGTGCTTCATCCGGTCGACCAAGGCTCGACCCTCGGGGTTGTCCGCATAGTTGGGCAGAGTGGCCTGATAGCCCTCGGGCAGCAGACGCTCTTGGGTGATGTTGTAGCCGTCCTGCCAGTAGAACACCGGTTCATACAGGAACGCGTTGGTGGATACCGTCATGAACATGGCGCCGTAACGGATCTTGAGACGCGCCATCTCCGCTTCGTGCGCCGCGTAGTACGCGGACAACTCCTCACGGAAGGCCGCGACACGTGAAAACGGCAGGATGCCGTGCACCGGAACCCAGCGCTCGCCGAGCGGGCTGCGGACGTTATACAGCGGCATGAACGGCATGGCGTTCGCCACGGTGGGTACCGTAGCGGGCACCTCGGCCCCATGCGGTTGTAGCACCGACCGAAGTCGTGCCACCGCGGCACGGCATGAGGCGTCGTCGAGTCCATCGACGATCCAGTGTGCCGAAAACACCGCGCCCTTGAGAAACCCTCGGCCGGCAAAAGCCATCTTCACTAATTGACTGACCCCATCGAGGACGCCACGAGAGGTTTTCCAGACGGCGAGGGCCGACTGGATGGCCGTTGCGGCATCGGCCTTACCGAGTTGTCCTTGTTGTAGCGCCGGGTCGAGGCCGAAGTTAGTGAGGTTCAGGCCTTCTTTGGCCGCAGCCTCCATGCCGGCCGACATGGCCTCGAAGCTGCGAAAGCCGAACGACAGTCCCATGACGTGGGTATTACGCCGCATCAAGCGTAGCGCCACCGCCGTCTTGACGCCGAGGGCGCCGCAGTCACCCATGAACAGGCCGGTGAGATCAGGGCCGTAGGCGCGAAGGAAGGGTGCCCCATTGGCGGCACCCCAGGAGCCGGTGCGAATGGTCTCCCCCTGTGCGAGCACCACTTCGACGCCGAGCGCGGTTTCGCCAGATACGCCGAAGACGCCGGTGCCCCAGGTCACACTGTTTTGTGACAGCGAGCCGCCGACCGTGGCCGCAAGGCCGGAAAACGGACCATAGAACGGCGTGCGCAGCCCCTTTGCGGCCAATGTTTCGTTCAGCTTGGCCCAGGTCACGCCCACCTGAACCACGACGTACATGTCCCGTTCGATGAGTTCGAGGATGCGATCCATCCGCGAGGTATCGATGCTGATCGAGCCCGCCTCAGCGGGCGCGTAGCCGTCGGTGTACGAGGCGCCGCCGCCGCGAGGGACCACGGCGACGCCGTTCGCCGCACACAACTGAACGAGTTGCGCGACATCCGCCGTGCTCGACGGTCTGACCACCGCGAGCGGCAACTCGCCGGCGTGATAGATGTCGGTCGAATAGAACGCTCGCTCGGTGGCGTCCGTCAGCACGTGCTCCTTGCCGAGCAGTGCCTCGAGGCGTCCGATGAGCTGCGACGAGTCAGGGCGAAGTTCTGCATTCATGGTGGCATCCTAATTGTCGGTCAGCGGTTGCCGACCTTGTGCTGGTGGGGCGGATCCCGTTGCTGATCGGCGAAGGTTTGGCGGATCCTTTGCGCCGTATCGCGCAGCTTCGGCAGGAAGCGTTCGATCGCGAGTTTCAACGGCACGGCTGTGCCGCTAAAGCGAATCGATACTGCAGCCAGAACCCGATCATCGATCATGATCGGCACCGCCATGCTGATCTCGTCAGACACGCGACGCGGACGCACGGCCGTGGCGTAGCCCTGCATGCGCGCATCGTTGAGTAGCTTCATCAGCTCGTTGCGGTTCTTGGCGAGATTGTCTTCCTCCTTGTTCGACCGACCGAGAATCTCGAGCAGCGACTCTCGTTG
>JBJTBK010000016.1:0-2148 GCA_046091245.1 Nevskiaceae bacterium
TGCGGCGATGAGGTGGGCGCGGCGACTGAAGCGAGTCTTTGGCATCGATGTGGAGAGCTGCGCGCGCTGCGGCAAGGCGGTACGCGTCATCGCGAGCATCGAGGAACCGGCGCTGATCGAGCGGATCCTGGCGCATGTGCGGGGGAAGACCGAGAGCGACACCGCCGCACGCGGCCCGCCGTCGACGGGGCCGCCGCAGAGTGCGTGAACGGCGCACAAGGAAGGCGCACGAATGGTGGCAGGGAGGCTGCGATCGGGGATCGGCAGGGAGCCGTGGCTGCGCGCAGGTGAGGTGCGAAGGGAAGCAGGGGACTGTTCGCGCTGCGAAGGACGCTACGCGACCCCGCCAGGAGTCGGAAGGCTGGAGAAACTCACGGGTCGGTCACCAACCGGGCGCCCTGAGGGTAAGGGAGGGAATGGCTGGCTTCGGTCTGGGAGGGGTTTTATCCTTCCTAATACTCCTGGGCACCACTCTCTCCTCTCCGTTTTTAGTCTTGTGATGCGTGGGATCCCGGCGGATTCACCGCAGGGATCTTTCTGGTCCATGATTGCCGGTATGCGAATTACCGACACTCCCCGATGAGTCCGCCTCTCCAGCCGGGTTCCCGATGCTGAGATTCTCGACGCTGCTCCGGGGCGACAAGCTGCCCCTGACGCTGTCATCTGCGGTGCTGGCGCTCGGCATTCTCGTTCTCGGTGCGCGCATGCCTCTGCTGTACGACATACAGCAGCGCCTCGAATGGTTTGCCTACGACCTCCGCATGCGTCTCAACCTGCCCGGCGAGGTCGAATTCGACCCGCAGGTCGTCATCGTGGATATCGACGAGAAAAGTCTCGCCGCAGAGGGGCAATGGCCGTGGTCAAGACGCCGGATCGGGGATCTGATGGAGGCGATAACGGGAGCAGGCGCCGCAGTCATCGCATTCGACAGCACGTTTCCCGAAGCCGAACGCAATCCGGTCGACCTGGTGCTGGCCCAAGGAGCCGAGGTGCTGGGTCCGGAGGTGCAGCAAGCGCTGGACGCAGCCCGTGAATCGATGGATGGGGACCTCTACCTTTCGACGGTGCTCGCAGCCAATCCCGTCGTGCTCGGTTTCAGTTTCACCAGCGCGGAGGTGGCAGCAGAGAGCGAGCCCCCCACCTCGAGCGTGACCTACCGCGGGGATCTCAACCGCGTGAGCTTCCTTCAGATGCAGAACCCGATCGGCAACCTGCCGGTACTGCAGCAAGCCGCGGTGGCAAGCGGTTTCTTCACCGCGCTGCCCGATGCCGACGGCGTCATCCGCCGGGTGCCCACGGTCGTGAGGCACGGGGACACGCTGTACCCGTCGCTTGCAGTGGAGGCGATGCGGCTGGCGCTTGGTGGCGAGAGCGTGGAGGTTTTCACCGAACCGGTGGGAGACACTGAGCAGATCGATCACATCTCGATCGACGGCATACTGGACATTCCGACCGACGGCGAAGGGCAGGTTATCGTACCGTTCAAGGGCCGCAGCCCGACGTTTCTGTACCTGAGCGCAACGGATGTGCTGAACGGAGCGGTGGACGCGAGCGCGATGGAGGGTTCCGTGGTTCTGATCGGCACCACGGCCGAGGGTCTGAAAGATCTTCGCGCCACACCTGTCGGGCCGGTCTATCCCGGTGTCGAGGTCCATGCAACGACCATCTCGGCGCTGTTCGGAGAGGGCTTCCCCGTGCGGCCTTCATGGGCATTGGGTGCCGATGTGGCGTTGCTGGCAGTGAGCGGCGTCGCAGCAATCCTGCTGTTCGCCCGTCTGGGCCTGCTCGCGAGCATCGTCGCAGCACTGTTGCTGCTTGGAGCCGTCGCGAGTCTGAACTTCTGGCTCTGGTCTGCAAAACATCTGGTGCTGTCGCTTGCGGCGCCAATGCTCAGCCTGCTGGTCATCATCTTCATCTACCTGGGGTTCCGCTTTATCGCCGAGGCGCGATCGCGCCGCAGCCTGAAAGAGGCTTTCGGCCAGTACGTGCCCGCCACGCTCGTAGAGGAAATGTACCAGGACCCGGAAAAGGACTTCGGCTTCGAGGGCGAGAGCCGTGAGATGAGCGTGCTGTTCTCGGACATCCGCGGCTTCACCAAGCTCTCCGAGCAACTCGATCCGCAGGGCCTGAAGCAGTTCCTGAACGCCT
>JBJTBK010000017.1:0-8776 GCA_046091245.1 Nevskiaceae bacterium
CCTTACCCTGAGCCGTGGCTCGGGCCTGATGAGCAATATTTTTGATGGCTACGACGTGGTAAAGGGTGACATCCCCGAGCGCCACAATGGGGTGCTGATCTCCAACGAAAACGGCGAGGCCGTGGCCTATTCGCTGTTCACGCTGCAGGAGCGCGGTCGATTATTCGTCGAGCACGGCTCCAAGGTGTACGAAGGCATGATCATCGGCATCCACAGCCGCGATAACGACCTCGTGGTCAATCCGATCAAGGAAAAGAAGCTCAGCAACGTGCGCGCCGCAGGCAAGGACGATGCCTTGCTGCTGGTACCGCCGATTCCGTTGACGCTCGAGTACGCCGTGGAGTTCATCAACGAGGACGAGCTCGTCGAAGTCACGCCACAATCGAGCCGGCTGCGCAAGCGCTGCCTGAAGGACCACGAGCGCAAACGCGCCTCACGCGAGTCGGAAGCGCAGAACGCGGGCTGACCGCGCTCAGTCCCGGGGCGGCCCCGGGAAGAAGGCATTGGTGCGACGGATGTACTCGGCATAGGCCGGGCGCCGCTGCCCGATGTCCTTCTCGAGTAGCGCGACCCCCGACACTCGCAGCAGCAACCCGCTCATGATCAGCGGACCGACGATGCTCCACCACGCCCCTGCCGACAGGGCGATCAGGTAGAACCCCCACCAGATCGCAAAGTCGCCGAAATAATTCGGGTGGCGCGTGTAGCGCCAGAAGCCGCGATCCATCACCTTGCCGGCATTGGCCGGGTCGCGTTTGAAGCGGGCGAGCTGCCAGTCGCCACCCGCTTCGAATACGAAGCCAATCAGCCACAGACCAATACCTAGGTAATCGAGCACCCCGAGCGGACTATCGCTGCCCACTGCACCATAAAGAGGCAAGGAAATGATCCATGCCAGCACCGCCTGAAAGAGGAACACTCGGTACAGGCTGCTGAACTCGAAACCCGGTTGATTGCGGGCCCGGATGGCCTGATAACGCCGATCCTCGCCGTGACCCCAGTTACGCGCAGTGATGTAGACCGACAACCGGATGGCCCAGACGGCCACCAGCACGAACAGTAAGCGTCCCCTGACCGTCTCGGGCGGGAATCCCGCGTACAGCACGACCGCCAACAGGAACATCAGCGACCAGAGACTGTCGACGACATCCACATTTCGACGGGGTACCGAAATCGACCAGCCCACGAAAGCCAGGGCAAAGAGGACAGGCAGAGCCATCAAATAGGAGAAGGGCATTAACATCTTGCGACCTCGATCGGCGGCGGGATTACGGCGTTAGTGTGACGGCTGCGGCGCGGCAGGACAACGCCGGCCCAAAATCCGGCCGCCCTCGGTACCGAATCCCCAATACTTAGGTTGGTCGCGAAATCCGAGTACACTAGCTAGCGTTGTCCGTGCAGGACGCTGGTTGAAGCCTGCCCATGCTCGCGCTCTTTGGTTCAATCATTGTGGTCGTGTCGGTTATCTCTGGCTTTCTCATGGCCGGCTGAAACCTGCTGCTGCTCTGGCACCCGTCTGAGATCGTCGTCATCATCGGTGCAGCCGTAGGTGCCTTCGTTACCAGTAACTCGCTCAAGGTCATCAAGGCGGCCTTCGGTAACGCCATCGGTTTGATCAAGCCGCCGCGCTACAACCGCGAGACCTATGTCGAACTTTTGAAGCTGATCTTTGACCTACTGGTCAAGTCGCGCAAAGAGGGGCTGCTGGCGATCGAGAACGACATCTCCGAGCCCGCCAAAAGCCCACTGTTCTCGAAGTACCCTCGCATCCTCGACGACCATCACATGACGGAATTCGTCGTCGACTGCCTGCGACTCATGGTCGGTGGCAACCTCGACCCGAATGAACTCGAAACGCTGCTCGACTACGAACTCGAAACCCATCACAAGGAGGCCCACGAGCCGGCTCACGCGGTACAGCAAGTCGCCGATGCACTGCCCGGGTTCGGCATCGTCGCGGCGGTGCTCGGCATCGTGAACACCATGGCCGCCGTGGCCGATTCGAGCGCCGCGGAACTCGGTGAGAAAGTCGGCGCCGCACTCGTGGGTACCTTCCTCGGTATTCTCGTGGCGTACGGGTTTGTCGGCCCGATCTCGGCGGCGATGAAGGCCCGCGCGGAAGAAGAAGGCACAGCCTTCGAGGTGGTCAAAATGGCCCTCGTGGCGAGCGTACGGGGCTATCCGCCGCCGGTCGCGATCGAGTTCGCGCGCAAGTTGCTCTACAGCGATGTGCGGCCGACCTTCTCGGATCTCGAAGGTTCGCTGAAGAACAAACCGCCGAAGGCCTGAGGCGCGGACGCCAGCGATGGCCAGCAAAGAAAAACCTGAAGCGGAGGAAGCGCGCCCGGTCATCATCCGGCGCAAGAAGGTGGGGGCGGGTGGCCATCACGGCGGCGCATGGAAAGTCGCTTACGCCGACTTCGTCACCGCGCTGATGGCCTTCTTTCTCGTCATGTGGCTCGTCGCCTCGGTCAACGACCAGCAGAAATCGGCGATCTTCGAGTACTTCAAGAACCCGAGCATGGAACGCGGCCTCTCCTCGGTATCGGCGCCGGGCGGCGCGGGACCGGGTGGCGCGAGGACGAGCCCGATCGAGTTGCGTGGAGGACTCACCGCCTCGGCGCCTGCGCCGATCGCAGGCTCCGGTGCCGGCATGCCGGACGTTGAAAAAAACACGGAAGTCAGCGACAAGGCGAGTCTCGAAACCCTGCGTGATGAATTGCGCGAAGCGATCTAAAAGAGCAAGACGCTCGAAGAATTCAAAGATCAGTTGCTGCTCGATATCACGCCCGAGGGTCTGCGCATCCAAATCGTCGATGCGCAGAACCGACCGATGTTTGATCTCAGCGGCACCCAGCTCAAACCCTATGCACGCGAACTGCTACTCGAGGTGGGCAAGTACCTCGCGACGGTGCCGAACAGCGTAACGATCTCCGGACACACGGACGAGACCCCCTTTGCAGGCGGTGGCCAAAACTATACCAACTGGGAGTTGTCAGCCGATCGCGCCAATACCGCGCGAAGAACCTTCAAGGCTGCCGGACTGCCGGATGAGAAGTTCGCGCGCATCATCGGCATGTCGTCCTACGTGCTGCTTGATGAGAAAAACCCGCGCAACCCCATGAACCGACGCATCAGCGTCGTGGTGATGACGAAGCAGGCCGAGGAGGCCATGCGCAAGACGGACAACTTCGAAAATTCGGCCCGTCGACCTGCGGCTCCGCCCTCCGCTACTCCCGCGGCAGTCAGCCCGGGCGCTGGTCCGGGGACGAATCCAGCGCCGCCGTCACCTCAGCAATAAAGCGCTTGCGTTCAGCGTCGATCGCCGCGCGCGTCGCAGCATCAGGCTGAAACGCATCGACCCGAGCACCCAATCCGGCATAGCCCTCACTGGCCAGCACGGCTTCGAGCACCAACAGACGATCTTTGACCACCCACAACTCGCGCGCGAGTGTGAGGGCGAGCTGCGTCGCGCGATCGGCCCGCACGGCCGAGTCATTCGGCGTCAGCTCGACACTCATGACGCCTTGTGTCCGTACACGAACCACGGATAAATGCCGCCACCGAAACCCTCAGAGCGTACGTTGACGAAACCTGCCGCACGCGCGGCTTCAGCCAAATCGAGGCTCGCGCTTTCGCGCCAGAAGGGTTCGCCGCCGTGCACGGCGTTGTACTCCGCCCAGCGCACGCCGGCCTTGGTGAGAGCCGCATAACGCGTGACGTCGGAAAACAGGATATCGCCACCCGGCCGCAGCAACCGATATGCCTCGCGCAATTGGGTGTGGATCGCGGTGCGGGGGATCTCATGCAGCACAATGTAGGAGGTGACGAGATCGACGCTACCGGCCTCGAGACCCGTGTCATCGGCAGAGCCATGAAACAAACGCCAGTGAAAGCCACGCTCGTTGGCGACCCGCTGCGCCTGTTCGAGCATGCGCAGCGACGGGTCGCAGCCCCAGATTTCAGCCTGCGGGAACTCGGCGGCAATTTGCAGCGTGTAATGTCCGCTACTGGTGCCGATCTCAAAGATTCTTTGGTAATCACGCCGTGGCAACACTGAGAGGATCTGTCGGCGCTGGGCAAAGATATCGCCCGGATAATTACGCGCGACATATTCGCGGTGGATCAGCTCGCCGTGGATGAAACCCTGATACTCGTGACCATCCCAGCCGCCCGTGGTGCGGTGTATCCAAGCGGCATCTGCGTAGGATGGCCTGCGCTCGCCCGGGATTGGCTCGATGGTCGTCGGCCCTTGCATCAGCGCCTTGAGACGCGGTTCGAGATCGCCCCGAACCTCATCGAACGCTGCTGCCGCCACACGCCCATGGTTGACGCCACTGTACTCGGTAAGTGCTGCGAGCGCTGCCGCTGCGGGCGACGCAGCGAGTGCCGCCTCGACTGGACGCAGGCGCTCGTCAAGATCGTCGGCTAACGTCGCCTCATCGAGGCCTGCAGCCTTGATGTCAGCGTCGATTCGCGGCTTGAACCGTGAGGTCGAAACGGCAAGGTCGGAAAGGAAGTGCAGAGAGGCGCGTCCGCGCTGCTTGAGTTGAAATTCCATCTTCGCAGACTACACCTCTTGCCCCCCCTGCGAGCAAGATCCCACCTCGCGTTAGACTGCACCGCGAGCGCCCACCATGCGCCACCCGGAGTCACCCATGTCAGCGACGCATGCCAGCACCCTGCCCGTCCGCAATCCGCGTACAGGTCTGATTGACGACACGCTGCACGTCACCTCGCGTGCGCAGATCACCGCTGCCGCTCTCGAACTGCGCCACGCACAGCGCGGCTGGCAAGCACTCGGTGTCGAGGGCCGAAGCGCCGCGCTGTCGGAACTGGGCGCCGCCTTCGCCGCGCATGCGCCCGCACTGCAGGCTACGCTCGCTCACGACACCGGCCGCGAGCGCATCGCTCACATCGAAACCGGCGCCGTGCAGGGCATGATCCACTTGGGGTTACAGCATGCGCGCGAGGTGTTTCGTCACGCAGAGTGGCGTGCCTCGTCCATGCCGGGCATCGTCGGTCGTGAACGTCACACGGCCTACCCGCTCGTCGGCGTGATCGCGCCGTGGAACTTTCCGTTGATCTTGTCGATGATCGACACCCTGCCCGCGCTGCTCGCGGGTGCGGCGGTGATCTTGAAGCCAAGCGAAGTGACACCGCGCTACACGCGCCCCCTGCAGCAGATTCTGGATCGGGTGCCGGCCATTGCGGCCGTCACTCGTATCGTGCTTGGACCGGGTAGCACGGGCGCGGAGCTGATCGAGGAAGTGGACGCCGTGGTCTGCACCGGCAGCGTGCGCACGGGGCGGCTCGTTGCCGAGCATGCAGCGCGGCGTTTTATTCCGGCTTTTTTGGAACTTGGCGGCAAAGACCCTCTGATCGTCACGCAGGATGCAGATCTCGATCGCGCAGCCCGGGTGATCCTGCGCGCGTCACTTCTCGCAACAGGTCAAGCCTGTCAGTCACTTGAGCGAGTCTACGTGGATCGCAGAGTGCTGCCGCAGGTGCTCGCGCGGCTGCGGCAAAGTATTCCCGGCATTACACTCACCTGCGATGACCCCGCGGGCCATATCGGCCCCTTCATCATGGCGAGGCAAGCCGACATCGTTCGCGAGCATATTGCCGATGCCCTCCAGCTCGGTGCGACGCTAGAACACGGCGGACACATCATCGAACGCGGTGGCCTGTGGTGCGAGCCGACGCTGCTTTCCGGGGTTGATCACCGCATGCGCGTGATGCGCGAAGAGACCTTCGGACCGGTGATCGCGTTGATGGGCTACGACACCATCGACGAAGCGGTATCACTCGCCAACGATAGCGATTACGGACTCAGTGCCAACGTGATCGCCGGCAACGAACAGCAGGCGCTAGCCATCGCCGAGCGGCTCGAAGCCGGCTTCGTCAGCATCAACGACGCTTCGCTCTCCAGCATGATCTCGGACTTCGAGTGGGAAGGGTTCAGATTTTCGGGCCTCGGTCGCTCGCGCATGGGCCCATCCGGGATCGCGCGCTACCTGCGCACGCAGGCCATCGTCATCAACCGCGGTCCGACCGGCGATCTCGCCTCGATGACCGATGCTGTCCCTTAAGCGCGAAGATCGCTGGCCAGCGCCTCGATCAGCTCGCGGTCCGCTGCGAGCCGCGCCTGCAGTTCTTCACCCTGCGGTACGAAGCCCTCCACCGCGCCGGGCGCGAGCACACCGACTTGCTCGAGCAGCAACTGCTGAGTACGAAGACGCTCACGTAGCGCGCTGACTTCCATGGCAAGGCGCAGCGCCACGGCAACCAGCTGTGATACGTTCGCCGCTCCGAGCGGCTGATCGGGTCCCGCCGTCGGGGCCATGATCGGAGACTCGTTCATTTGCGCTGCTCACTCATTCGCACATCTCCCTCATGCGTGCACCGCGCCCGCAGGGCCTGCACCAAAGAAATAGTAGTGGCCGGCGCCGAGCGGCTCATACTCAGCGACCACCTCTCCCGGCGCAAACCCGGCTGCACGCAGTAGCGCGGGGACATCGGTGTCGGCAAAGCCGGTCCAGAACGGCTCGCCGTTATTGCGCACCTGCCAGTCGTTCGTGACCTGCTTCGGGATCGGCATACGTGCCGGCTGATACGGCACGTCAGCGTTCAGGAACACGCCACCCGGCGCCAGAATGCGTCGCGCCTCGGCGAAGATGCCAGGCGCCACATCGTGCCAAGTCTCGTGGAACAGAATATGCGAGACGATCAGATCGAAGTACCCTTCCGGATAGCCCGTGGCACGCGCGTCAGCCTGGCGAAAATGCATCGCGACGCCCCGCTCCTCCGCCCAGGCATGGGCGAAGCGCACGAAGGGCGCCGACAAATCGAGCCCGTGAACCTCAGCGTCTGGGAAGGCCTCCTGATAGGCGATGGTCTCCGCGCCTGGCCCACAACCGAGATCAAGGATGCGTCGAGGCTTGAGGTTGGGGTAGCGCCGTTTGACGATCTGCGCGATGAATCGACCGATACCCGGCTCACCCACCGGCGCATTGGCCGTGAGCCCCTTGGCGGCTCGGTACAGCTCAAGCGTGCCGAAGTAGATCAGCGCGGCGTGCAGATCCTGCAGGTGCGACTCGTGAAAGTAGCCGCCGGGTTGCCGATGGATCTCGACCTGCGCGATCGGTTGCGGCAGCTTGAGCGCGGGATCAAGCGTCAACGAACCGCGCGGTGCGCGTTGCAGACTGGCCGCGCGGGCCTCGAAGGCCGGCCCAATGCGTCGGCAGGTTGTGCCGACCGTCTGCCACATCAGCCCCTGGGACGCGTAGACCATCGAACCCCAGAGCTGATACAGCGGATCCGACTCGAACAATGGTCGCGCCTCATCGCGCGAGGCAGGCGCCGCACGACCACTCGCTGCCGCAAACGCCGGGCGCAGTGTCGACCCATAGCGCGCCGCAAGCTGCTGCTCGAGTGTGCCGTTGGCATAGCCCTTGAGTACGCCGACGAAACGCTGCCGTGCGGCTTCATCGTGTGCGGGCTTGTAGATCTGTCCTAATGTTTCCATGCTGCAGATCATAGCGCCCGAGCGGCCCTGCCGGTTAACATGGCGAATGGGTCGCATATTCGAAGTTCGCAAACATGCCATGTTCGCGCGCTGGAACCGCATGGCCAAGCAGTTCGCGCGCATCTCCAAAGACATCAACATGGCCGTCAAGTCGGGTGGCCCCGACCCTCAAGGCAACCCGACGTTGCGCCGCATCCTGCAGAACGCGCGCGCGGTCAACATGCCGAAGGATAAGGTCGAAGCCGCCATCAAACGGGCCAGCGGTCGCGATGCCACCAACTACGAGACGGTGATCTACGAGGGTTACGCGCCGCATGGCGTGGCGCTGCTCATCGAGACGGCCACCGACAATCCGACTCGCACCGTCGCCACCGTCCGCAACATCATCACCAAGAACGGCGGCAACCTCGGCACCAATGGCAGCGTGAGCTTCATGTTTCGCAAGATGGGGGTGTTTCGTCTCGACCCCGCCGGTATCGATCAAGACGATCTCGAGCTGTACCTCATCGACCACGGCCTCGATGAGATGGGCGAAAGCACCGGCGAGAAAGGCGAAGCGCAACTCGTGGCGCGCTGCGCCTTCGAGGACTTCGGCAAACTGCAAGAAGCTCTTGAGACTCGAAAAATCGCGCCGTTGTCGGCGGAGCACGAGTACATCCCCATGGCGCCCACGGAGCTCGGCGAAACGGATGCAGCCGAGGTGCTCGCGCTCGTCGATAAACTCGAGCAGGAAGACGACGTGCAGAGCGTCTTCCACACCCTCGCCTAACGCAACTCGCGCACCTCGAAGATCACCGTGCGCTCGCCGTCCCGCGCGAAGCGCAGCGTGATCGGCAACTTCTCGCCCACCCGCAGCGGCTCGGTCAAGCCCATCAGCATCAGGTGGGTACCATTCGGTGCCAGTACAACGCGGCTGCGTGGTGCGATGACGAGCCGCTCCACTTCGCGCATCCGCATCACGTTTTGCTCCCTGCGCGTCTCATGCACTTGCACCATGGAGGCGCGCGAGGTGGCGACTTCGAGCAGTTCGTCGGCCACCGCAGCGTTATTGACGATCGTCAGATAGCCCGCGCCGACGGGCACGCCAGGCAGTGACGGGCGCAGCCACGCCTCACGGATGTCGAGCACTGCACTGGTGCTGACCGCGGCGGGCCCCGCCGCCGAAGCAACGGGCACAGTCCATACGCCGAATGCCACGGCGATACCGAGCCACGCCACAGTCGCCACGCCACTCGCCGCTACGGAAGC
>JBJTBK010000018.1:0-2960 GCA_046091245.1 Nevskiaceae bacterium
TCGCAAAACGCCTGCGGTCGAGATGTGAGAGTGAAGAGGCTCAGGGAGAACACGCCACCACCATGCGAGAAGACATCACGATCGCGGCAACTCAAGCCGACATGCGCTCCGGCTACTTGTCCGGTGCGCCCGGTATCGCAGCCTCTTCCGCCGCCTGGTTGGCCGCGGCGGGGGTCGCGTTCGGCGTCTCCTCCAGTGCCGCGGTCTGGACCCGTCTGGTTGCCGGCGCCTTCATTCACCCGCTGGGTGTGTTGTTGGCCAAGCTGCTGGGCGCATCTGGCAAGCATCAAGCCGGCAACCCCATGGCGAGGTTGGCCGGAGAGAGCACCTTCTGGATGCTCGCAGGCATCCTCGTCGCCGTGGGCATCTCCCTTCTTCGGATCGCGTGGTTCTTGGCGCCTCCTAAGGCCTGGATGCGTTTGCCGTGCTTCGTACCGGTGGCGTAGATGTATTCGGCGATCGGCGTTGAACCCACGAAGCTGACAGCCTGCACGCGCGCATCGGTGAGGAGCGTATCCACCGCTTCCTTGTCGCCGTTCACCACGTTGAAGACGCCATCGGGAAGGCCCGCTTCCTTGAAGAGTTCGGCGATCAGCAGTTGCGGGCTCGGGTCGCGCTCCGAGGGCTTCAGCACGAAGGTGTTCCCGCAGACGATCGCCATCGGGTACATCCACATCGGAACCATGGCGGGGAAATTGAACTGCGTGATGCCAGCCACCACGCCGAGCGGCTGGACCTCGCTCCACGAATCGATCGCAGGGCCGACGTTCTTCGCGAATTCACCCTTCAGGAATTCCGGCGCGCCGCAGGCGTATTCAACCACTTCGATGCCGCGCTGGAGTTCGCCGAGCGCATCGTCAAGAACCTTGCCGTGCTCCTCGGTGATCAGCGCCACGATGCGCGAGGCGTTCTGCTCGAGGAGTTCCTTGAAGCGGAACATGATGCGCGCGCGCTTCAAGGGCGGTGTGTCGCGCCAGGCGGGGAAAGCGGCGGCGGCAGCAGCGATGGCGGCTTCCACCGTCTGCTTCGATGCGAGGGCGACATTGCGTACTGCGTGACCGGTCGCGGGGTTGAAGACCGGCTGCGTACGCGCGGTGTCAGGTACGGGGCTGCCGTTGATGAAGTGGCCGAGGGTGTGGAGTGCAGCGGGTGCGTTCATGGCTCAGTGCTCTGGAATAAATGGGGTCTGACCCCATTTAATTTGTCAGTCGACGGTGGGTATGGTGTCGGCGAGCGCGTTGAAGACCTACTCGAAGTCCTCGCGCACGGTGACGAACGGCGGCGCGAACGCCAGGGAGTCGCCACTCCAGCGCACGTAGAAGCCGCGCTCGAACATCTTCAGCGCGATCTCCCAGGGCCTGCGCGCAGGCTCGCCCGGCTTGGCGGCGATCTGGACGGCGCCGGCCGTACCGAAGTTGCGGATGTCGACCACGTACTTCGTGCCTTTCAGGCTGTGCAGGCCGTCCTCGAAGTACGGCGCGAAAGCGCGCACCTTGCCCACCATGTCTTCCTTCTTGAAGACCTCCATCGCCGCGATTCCCGCGGCGCAGGCCACGGGGTGCGCGGAGTAGGTGTAGCCGTGCGGGAATTCGATTGCGTACTCGGGGCCGCCCGCTGCCATGAAGGTCTTGTAGATCTCGCCCGTCGCGAACACCGCGCCCATCGGGATCGCACCGTTCGTGAGGCACTTGGCGACGTTCAGGATATCGGGCGTGACACCGAAGGCCTGCGCGCCGAATACATCGCCCGCACGACCGAAACCCGTGATCACCTCATCGAAGATCAGCAGGATGTTGTGCTTGGTGCAGATCTCGCGCAGGCGCTGCAGATAACCCTTCGGCGGGACCACCACGCCAGCGGAACCCGAGAACGGCTCCACGATCACGGCGGCGATGTTCGAGGCATCGTGCAGTGTCACCAGTTCTTCCAGCTGATCCGCGAGTTCGATGCCGTTGTCCGGCATGCCGCGCGAGAAGGCGTTCTGCGGCAGCAGCGTGTGCGGCAGATGATCGGCGTCCAGCGTGTGGCCGAAGAGCTTCCGGTTGGGCCCGATGCCACCCAGCGCAATCCCACCGAAGTTCACGCCGTGATAGCCCTTCGCGCGGCCGATGAACTTGGTCTTGGTCGCCATGCCCTTCTGACGCCAGTAGGCGCGCGCCATCTTGAGCGAGGTATCCGCGCTCTCGGAGCCGGAGTTGGTGAAGAACACGTAGTCGAGCCCGGCGGGCGCCATGTCCTTCAGCATGTTCGCGAGCCGGAAAGACAAGGGATGCCCAAACTGGAACGCAGGCGAGTAATCGAGCTCCTGCAACTGCCGTGCAACGGCCTGCGCGATCTCCGGGCGGTTGTGCCCGAGTCCGCAGCACCAGAGCCCGGAGAGCGAGTCATACACGCGGCGGCCGTCTGCCGTGATGAAGTGACAGGCCTCGGCGCGCACGATCATGCGCGGGTGTTCCTTGAATTCCCGGTTGGGCGTGAAGGGCATCCAGTGGGCTTCGAGTTCCTCGCGCGTGAGGGCGGGGACCATCGCGGTGGTCTGCATCTGCGTCATGGCGGATCGTCTCCTGGAAGCGGGGTCCCGCGCGCGGGGCAACGGGACAGGCCGAAGAGTTTCATGGCAGGGCTAACTGTAGTACTCGCCCAAAGTTTCATCATTGAGTATTTTTGAACCTGTCTTTGCACGGATATGAAACTTATGGCCCGCCCCCTGCTCGGTCAGGTCACGGATCTGGATCTCCGGCTGCTGCGGGTCTTCCGCACCGTGGTGGAGAGCGGTGGATTCGCGGCGGCCGAGCTCGCGCTGAACGTGGGCCGCTCCACCATCAGCAAGCAGATAAAGGATCTCGAAACACGCTTGGGGATGCGCCTCTGCCGCCGCGGACGGGGCGGTTTCGCCCTGAGCCCGGAGGGCGCGCAGATCTACCAGGCGACGCTCCGCGTGCTCGGGGCGCTCGCCGAGC
>JBJTBK010000019.1:0-2112 GCA_046091245.1 Nevskiaceae bacterium
CCTGAAACAGGAACAGCCCTGCATTGCGCGTCACGGACGGCGGCAGGAAGGCTTCTTCACCCTCGGCATCGAAATCGAGTTTGCGCACCTGCATGCCGAACGCGCCGCGAGAGCCATTCGCGGTACCGATGACATCGCCGTGTTCGCCGCTCAGGCGCAGCTCAGTGCCGAGTTGCGCATAGCGCGTGCCCACATCCCCAGTCGGCTCGAGTTCGACGTGTTCATAGTCGTTGCGTGAGGCGCGCAGCCGCAGCACCCGTACCGAACCGCTCGAGGGTTGCCACTCACCGCTGACGTCGTCGCGCCGCTGCGTCATGCGCAGCCGAATATCGGGCGGCTCACCCGCCTCTTCGCCAACACCCGGCAAGCCATCATCGCTGTCATAGCGGCTAGACGAGACACCGACCCGATGGCGCTCGCCGACCCACGCGAGACCGGCACCGCCACCCTCGGCTGTGCCCGCTGAATTCACGAGTCGTCCTCGGCTGAGATCCACCGGTTCGCCGCCGGCGATCGCCTCGGTACGCGCGGCGCTCGACCAGGCGAAGCCCGGAATGTGTACATCTTCACTCTGCTGCTGGTGCGCATCGACATGCAGCTGCAGGTGCTGACCGAGACGGGCGGCGAGTTGACCGACGATCGCGCGCTCTTCGGCCGCGGTACCGGCCCGAATCTCGAGGCCCGCTTGCAGCGGCTGCTCCAGCCGCTCGATCGGAATGCGAGATGTGATGACGTTGATCGCGCCGGCGGCAGCGGCGTTACCGAACATCAAGGCCGCAGGCCCCCGCACGACCTCGATGCGCTCGGCGAGCAAGGGGTCGAGCGTGACGGCGTGATCATCCGAAAGTGCTGCGGCATCCAGCGTGTCGCCGCCGTCTTGATAGGTCTGCACGCGCAGCCCGCCCTGACCGCGGATGATCGGCCGGCTGGCGAGGGGCCCAAATGAACTCGCTGAAAGCCCCGGCTGTGTGGCGAGCGTCTCACCGAGGCTGGCTGAGCGGGCGCGCAGCAGCGACTCGCCGCTCAAGGCGAACACCGGCTGTGCCGTCAGCAAGGCTGCCTTGCGCAGTGGGGTCGCGGTGATCACGACCTCCTGAAGATCCGCGGCGGTGACTGAGGGGGTGGCGGCGAACCCTGCGGCAGAGCCGCTGATCGCGGCGGCCAACATGAGTCGAAGGGTGGTGGTCATGCCAGAGTCTCCAAGGTCACAGAGGTTATATAATAACAATAAAGTACTATATAACATCACAGATAACGGTGGTCGTACAGACCCAGAACGGTTTACCCGGTGTCGACATCGCTGGCGGATAATCCGCCCCATGAAGTTGGGTCTCGACACCTTAACCACGCACCTGCAGGGAGGGCGCTTGGCGCCGGCCTACCTGGTCTCGGGTGACGAAGCCTTGCTCGTGGCGGAGGCCGTTGACGCTGTGCGCAAGGTGGCTCGGCAACAAGGCTACACCGAACGTGAGGTCCACTTCCCCGAGCGCGCTGGCGACTGGGCGCAGATCGATGCTTCGGCGGGATCGCTCTCGCTATTCGGCGATCGACGGATTCTCGAGGTGCGATTTTCGGGCAAAGCCGGCAAGGAGGGCGGCGCGGTGCTGCAGCGGTTGATTGACGCCGCAGGCAGCGACACTTTGTTGCTCGTCATCACGCCTCGGCTCGAATCCGCCGTGCAGAACACGGCATGGGTCAAGCAACTCGAGGCGCGCGGTGTGTGGCTGCCGGTGTGGGATGTTGGCCCGCGTCAACTCGAGGCGTGGCTGATGCAGCGCTGTCGCAAGGCGGGTCTTGAACCCACGAGTGATGCCGTGGCCTTGCTCGCCACGCGTGTTGAGGGCAACTTGCTCGCCGCCCAGCAGGAAATCGAGAAGCTTGCGTTGCTGTTGCCGCCCGGCAAGGTGGATGCCGCGGCTGTGCTCGAAGCGGTGGCGCCGAGCGCACGCTATGACGTATTTACGCTTGGCGAAGCGGTACTGGCGGGCGATGGGGTGCGTGCGCTGCGGATCGTGGCGGGCCTGCGCGGCGAGGGTATCGAACCGACGTTGGTGCTGTGGTCGATCACCCGCGAGTTGCGCAATCTTTGGTTCCTGCGGCGTGGCGATGATC
>JBJTBK010000020.1:0-20692 GCA_046091245.1 Nevskiaceae bacterium
GTCCGCTGCGAGGTGGTCGCCGGCGATTTGGCTGAGGCGCCTACCCAGGCCGTGGAGGCCTGCCTCATGCACTTTGACCGCATCGATGCGCTGATTCATTGCGCAGGGGTCGGGCGATTCAAGGATTTTCTCGATCAAACCGCCGAGGATCTCGAGTTCACGATCAAGACCAACGTCACCGCCACCTTCCTGCTCTTGCAGCGAGCCTATGCGGTGATGCAGGTACAAGCCCCGCGCGAGGGGCTGCGGGGACAGATTCAGGTGGTGACGTCGGTCGCCGCGGAGCAGCCCTTCCTGCAAAGCTCCACGTATTGCCTGAGCAAGTACGCGCAGCGTGGCTTGCTCGATGTCATGAAACTCTACGGCCGTCAGGACGGCATCCGTATTCTCGAGATCAAGCCCGGTGCGGCCTACACCCCGATGTGGGGTGAAGTGCCGCCGGAGCAGTTGCAGCGGATGATGACTGCCGAAGATGTGGCTCAGCCGATGGTCGATGCGCTCGAGCTTTCGTCGCGCGCCTCACTCGAGAGCCTGACAATCCGTCCCCTGCACGGGGATTTGTAGTCGGCAGCGTGGGCGCGGTCAGCCGCGCCGTGTTGTTTAGCCGCGCTTGACGCGATGCAGCGCGCAGAGCTTGTGCCCATCCGGGTCGCGCACGTAAGCGAGATACAGCGCGCCGAGACTGCCCTCACGAATCCCCGGCGGATCCTCGATGGAGGTCCCGCCATGGGCGACGGCCACGTCATGAAACGCTTTGACTTGCTCGGGCGAGCTGCACTTGAAACCGAGCGTAAATCCGTTGGCGGCGGTCGCCGGCTGGTTGTCGATCGGTTGGGTGATGCAGAGCATCCCGCCATCGTGCGCATAGAAGAGCCGCGTGTGTCCCGCCGGCGTCGTGTTGCGCATCGGGCTGCTTTGCCCACCCAGGGCCCCGAGCACCGCATCGTAAAAGCGCTGTGAGCGATCGAGATCGTTAGAGCCGATCATCACGTGACTGAACATGCGCACCTCCCGCGTGTGGTCAAAACACTTTGACAGGCGACCCTGAGGCTTGCAAGGATCCAGCAAACAGGGAAGGGGTTAGACATGCGATTAACGATGCGGGTGGGTTTGGTCCTGGCGTTGTCGATGGCGAGTAGCATTAAGGCATGTTTCGATCTCTAAAGTACCGGATGGCCCAATTGAAAGCCCGGCTGATGCGGCGCCTGACAGGGCCCCACGTCAGCGGCCTGATGATCGATACGGGGGACAGCGTCTTGCTGGTCGATCCGGCGGATAGGGTGGTCGGGCGGGAGTTACGCTTCCAAGGGCGTTACGGTGACAATGAACTTCGTCGCATCGAGGCCTTGGTCTCGGCCGAGTCAACCGTAGCATTCATCGGCACCCATGTGGGGGCGCTGGCGATACCGGCAACGCGCAAGGTGCGCAAGGCCTACCTCGTCGAGGCCAATCCGCGAACTTTTAATCTATTGAAGAAAAATCTTGCGCTGAATGGCATCACCAACGCCGCGGCGTTCAATGTCGCCGTAGGCGAGGGCGCCGGGGAAATCAACTTCGTGCTGAGCACGGCTAACTCCGGCGGTAGCAAGCGTGAGCCGCAGGTCAAGGCCGCGAAGTACTACTACGATCGTCCGCAAACGATCCGTGTGCCCATGGTGACCTTCGACAGCGTGGTTGACCCGGCCGATGAGCGCTTCGATCTCATACTCATGGACATCGAAGGTTCGGAGTATTTCGCCCTGAAGGGCATGCAGGCGGTGTTGGCGCGGACCGAGACGTTGATCGTGGAGTTCATCGGCCATCACCTGCAGAACGTGGCGGGCGTGTCGGTGGCGGAGTTCCTTGCCCCCATCGAGCCGCATTTCAGTTACCTCTATATCCCGAGCACCGGCACGTATGTCGATAAGCCTGACTTTCTGGCGGCACTGACCAACCTTATAGAGCGGAAGATCAATGACGATGGAATCGTGTTCAGCAAGTGTCGGGTAGACCTCGGTTTGGCCCTGTAGCGGTATCGGGGGAGTCTGGGTGGGTCATCAGATCAATAATCAGTTCGGAAGGGGTGAGCGCGGCGCGCCAACGGAATCAATAGTTGGCGGACATGATGAGTTGACGGGGCTCATGAGCCGCAGCGCATTCGTGAAGCAGGTTCAGGCACGCCTTGATTCCGACGCACGGCCGCTTGTCGTGATTTTTTTCGAACTCGATCACTTCAGCGTATTTTCGACTCGCTTGGATACTCGGCGGGCGATGAGGTGCTCCGAGTCGTAGCTCTGCGCCTTACGGTTGGAGTGCCACAAGGTGCGCTGACAGCCCGATTCGATGGCGACCAATTTGTCGTGGCAGTGGCCGGTACGCTTGCGGATGGCGTTCTACTAGCAAGGCATCTCAGCGAAGGTCTTTCCGAAAAAATCGAATCGGGACTGCTCGCCGGACTTCATGTCACCTGTAGCGTGGGCGTTGCGGTAGCCGAGCACGTGTCCGATGCCGCGGATGTTATCCAGCGGGCGGATCTTGCCCTGTGCCAAGCCAAACGGGGCGGGCGTAATCGCGTGTGTCCGTACGACGAGACGTTTGCGGCCTCGCGCCTTCGCCAGCAACGACTGGTGATCGAACTTGAGCGCGCGCTCGCGTCGCATGACCCGGCGATCAATATGTTTTTTCAGCCGATCTATTCGCTTGTCGATGGACGTCCCTGTGGGGTCGAGGCGCTGGCTCGATGGGACCATCCGCAACGGGGTGCTGTGTCACCGGCAGAGTTCATTGCTGCGGCGGAACGAACAGGCAAGATCCACATGCTTGGCGCTCAATTGTTCCGCTTGGCCATGGTGGGGCGTCGCGTGTGGCACTCGGACAGCCATCCACTGTGGTTGAATATCAACGTATCGCCGCTGCAGTTACATGACCCTCACCTCGCACCCCAACTGCTGGACTTGCTCGCTGAGTTTGGTGTGCCCACAGCGAGTATCGCCTGCGAGATTACGGAGTCGACGCTGCTCGTTGAGGACCATCGCGCGTTGCAAACGGTACGGACGTTGACGGATGGCGGGCTGAGACTGGTGCTCGACGACTTTGGGACGGGATACGCATCGCTCGACACAATGATGAGTTACCCATTTGCCGGTGTGAAAATCGATCAAGGCTTCGTGCGCAGTCTCGCGGTGAGTGCTACGTCTCGGGCAATCGTGCGCTCTGTCGTGACCCTCGCGCAGGAGCTCGGCTTGACGTGTACGGCAGAGGGCGTGGAGAACGACAGTGTTCTTGAGATTCTTAGGGACTTGGGCTGCCCTATGGTCCAAGGCCGCCGGTTATGCGAACCGGTCTGCGCTGATGACCTACGCCGGATTTTAGCGTAGGACCACCGTCCGATTACCGAACTCGAACACTCGACTCTCCGCGTGCCATTGCACGGCGCGGTTGAGCACGACGCTTTCGATCTCGTTGCCGATGGTGGTCAGTTGCTCAGGCGAGAGCGTGTGATCCACGCGCTCGACCGCTTGCTCGATGATCGGGCCTTCGTCGAGATCTTCGTTGACGTAGTGCGCCGTGGCGCCGATCAACTTCACGCCGCGCTGATACGCCTGATGGTAGGGCTTGGCGCCCTTGAAACCCGGCAGGAAGGAGTGATGGATGTTGATCGCACTATCTTTGAGCTCGCGACACGCGGCCGTCGTCAACACCTGCATGTAGCGGGCAAGCACCAGCAGTTCGCCGTGGCTCGAGGCAAACAGATCGAGCATCCGCCGCTCCTGCTCCGCTTTGCGACCAGGCTCGATCGGCAGGTGATGGAACGGCAGGCCATGCCACTCGGTCAGCCGACGCTGCTCTTCGTGATTGGAGACCACCGCGACGATGTTGATCGGTAGGGTTCCGGTGCTCCAGCGGTGCAGGAGGCTATTGAGGCAATGGCCATGTTTCGAGACGGCGATGACCACGCGGACCTTGTCGGCTTGATCGCGTAGCGTCCACTCGATGCCGAGGGGCTGCATCGCAGCACCGAAATCGCGACTGAAGACCGTTTCGTCGATCGGCTGTCCGCCGGTCTCGAAGACAATCCGCATCACCGATCGATTCGACACCGAGTCGAGGAAGTGGTGGGCCTCGAGGATGTTGGCGCCGCACCCGGCAAGGTGCGAGGTGACGGTGGCGACCACACCCACGCGATCGGGGCAGGACAAACGCAGGACGTAGCTGGGCTGACTCAAGATGCTTAGGCTCCGCGAGGGCGAGCGCAGCGCTCGCCGGCCGCGTAACCTAACCCATGACACGACGTTGCTCAACCTGGACGGGAGAATGGTATGTCTGAAGACTCGTTGCTCAAGATGCTCGGGGCCCTCCGGCGGGCGCAAGCGCGAGATGGCGTACCCGACGCGGCGATGCGCGAAGATCGATTACGCCGTTTGATGGCCTTGCTCGACGTCTACGCGGAGCGCTTTTGCGAGACGCTCGATGCAGATTTTGGGGGGCGGTCGCGCGAGACCTCGCTGATGAACGATTTGCTGGCCACATTCGAAGCCGCGAAGTACGCCAAGTCGAATGTGCGCCGCTGGATGAAACCCCAGCGACGACGAGGCGTGTTTCCGTTCAATCTTTTCGGCGCGCGAGTCGACGTTCAATCAACGCCAAAGGGCGTAGTGGGTATTCTGGGCACCTGGAATGTGCCGTTGTTCACCACGCTCTCCCCCCTCAGTTTTGTGCTGGCAGCGGGTAATCGGGCCATGATCAAGCCTTCCGAGCAGGTGCCGCAGACGTCGGCACTGCTGGAGAGTGCGATCGCTGAGTTTTTCGGCGCCGACGAGATAGCGGTGGTGCAGGGTGGTGCTGAGGTCTCGGCTCATTTCAGCACTTTGCCGTTCGATCATCTGATCTTCACGGGAAGCGGTCGCACCGGTCGGCTTGTGATGCGCGCAGCCGCCGAACAGCTGACGCCCGTGACGCTGGAGCTCGGCGGCAAGTCTCCGGTCATCATTGGGCGCAGTGCGGATCTGGCATCGAGCGTGTACCGCGTCATGGCCGGTAAAGTCATGAATTCAGGGCAACTCTGTGTGAGTCCGGATACCGTTTACGTTCCCGCAGAGTCGCTGGGCGCATTCGTCGAGGCCTGCCGAGCCGCCTACGCAAGGGTGGCTCCGGCCTCCGTTGCCCCCGCGACCGCCATCGTCAACGACCACCATCAGCGGCGATTGCAGACCCTGCTGGACGATGCACGCAGTCGAGACGCGGAAGTGGTCGTACTCGGTGCCCCCTCGGATGCCACGAGCCGGAAGACTGGTC
This sequence comes from Nevskiaceae bacterium, assembly GCA_046091245.1. Taxonomy (GTDB): domain Bacteria; phylum Pseudomonadota; class Gammaproteobacteria; order Steroidobacterales; family Steroidobacteraceae; genus UBA964. The sequence goes on from JBJTBK010000020.1 coordinate 5,275, forward strand.
TGGCTCTCATACTCAAGCCCCCGAGCGATGCACGGATATCCTCGGAGGAAATCTTTGGCCCATTACTCGAAGTTCACCCCTATGAGGCCATCGATGCGGTTCTCGATCGCATCGCAGCAGGCCCCGCGCCGCTTGCGTTGTACTACTTTGGTCGTGACGCGGCCGAGGAGCGCGCAGTAGTCGCCCGCACCCGCTCAGGTGGAGTCACCATCAACGATGTGCCGATGCACGTGGCGGTGCTTGATGCGCCATTCGGCGGGGTGGGCGGTTCCGGTTTCGGGCGCTATCACGGGCGAGAGGGCTTTGACGAGTTCAGTCATGCACGGACGGTGTATCGCAGCGGATGGTGGGATCCGCGCGCTTCGCTCGGTCTTGATCCACCGTATCGAGCTAACACGTACGAGCAACTGAGGCGCATGCTGCGTCGGTAATACGCCTGGCATCGAAGGTTCAGGGAAGGATGGTCGACTCCCGCCATGCCAAGCGCCACACCGCAGCCTCACGCACCCAGACGTGCAGGAAAGAGGCGTTGATCGGAATGCGCTGTATTCCTTCGAGCGCGATGAGTCTCACCCGACCCGAACTCACTGTGGTGTCGCCCGATCGATGTCGCTGGTATTCGTAGATCACAGGCTCGGTGACGCGCGTCTCGCCACGCGTGAGTCGGTCGATCAACGCTCGCTTGCCGATGATCGAACCTGTGGTGGTTCGATAGCCGAAGTGTTCGGCGAGCAGCGACTCCAAAGCAGCCGGCTGCGTGGCGATGGCGGCATAGAACGACTGATCGTCAGCATCTCGGGTCATGCCGGCAGTGTACCCACGGCTTGAGCCCTGTGGACGGATCGTGTCGATCGCCTTAGGCTGAGGGCATGACATCGCCGCACTCCGCCGGGGACGAGGGATCGCTGGGACCTTGGGGCCGCCGTGCGGGTCTCGCACTCGGTCCGCTGCTCGCGCTTGGTCTGCAATGGATCGGGCGACCGGATGGGCTCACTGTTGATGCCTGGTACGTGGTCTCACTCGCCGCGCTGATGGTGGTGTGGTGGGTCACCGAGGCGATCCCGATCGCAGCGACCGCGTTATTGCCGCTGGCTGCGCTGCCGATCATGGGGGTGGCTTCAACGAAGGACGCTGCAGCACCATACGCTGATCCGATTATTTTCATGTTCATCGGTGGCTTCATGCTCGCAGCCTGCGTCGAACGATGGCGACTTCACGAGCGCATCGCCCTCGGCATCGCCTCATGGTCAGGAGGGCGACCGGTGCTGTTGGTCGGCTGCTTCATGCTGGCCTCAGCCGTGATCTCGATGTGGATTTCGAACACCGCCACCACACTGATGCTGGCACCGATTGCGCTCGGTGCGGCGCGGGCCATGGCGGGTGACGGCAAAGCGGATCTTGCGCTCGGTGGTGCACTCCTGCTGGGTGTCGCGCATTCGGCCAGCATCGCGGGTATTGGTACACCTGTGGGTTCGCCGACCAATCTCATCGCGATCGGTTTTCTCGAACGCGCCGGGGAACCGATGGCTTTCACGGAGTGGATGACGCGGGCTATTCCCCTGATACTCGTCATGTTGCCGGTCGGCTGGCTCGTCTTGTGCGCGCCGCTGTTTCGCCGCGCTAGAGGCGACTCGGCAGCAGTCGTGCGTGTAGTGGGCAGCGCATTGAGTGCGCTCGGTCCCTTGTCGCGTCCCGAAGCGCGTATCGGGGCGGTGTTTGCGTTCGTGGCCTTGGCTTGGATGTTCCGGCTGCAGCTCAATGAACTGCCGCTACTCGGTGGACTCTCCGATGCCAGTATCGCCATCATCGGCGCTGTGCTGCTTTTTTTGGTGCCCTCCGGACGCGGTCAAGGCGAGAAGCTCATCGACTGGCCCACGGCAGAGCGCATTCCTTGGGGCATTGCGATTCTGTTCGGCGGCGGTTTGTCGTTGGCGACCGCGATGGAAGTCACGGGCCTTGCGCAGTGGATCGGTGCGCAGATCGCAGCGCTCGAGGGCGTATCGACCTTCGGTCTGATCGCCATACTCGTGATCACAACCATCTTGATTTCGGAACTGGCGAGTAATGTCGCCACCCTAACATCGATGCTGCCGGTCGTTGGCGCCGTCGCTCAGGCGACCGGCACTCCGCTGCAGACGCTGGTGTTTCCGGTGGCGATCGCCGCGAGCTTTGCGTTCATGCTTCCCGTGGCCACAGGCCCCAACGCGATAGCGTTTTCCTCAGGTGTCGTCACGCTGAAGCGCATGCTGACGGTTGGCTTAGCGCTCAACCTGGCTGCCGCGATCGGTATTCTTGCGCTGCTCTCGCCCTAGCCCTAGCCCTGGCCCTAACCCAATCGCTACGGGGGCTCTCGCCCGTCAGGCTGCGGCGCGAGTGAGTGGCGTGCGGATGAGGTAATCGAACGCGCCGAGCGCGGCCTTGGCCCCATCACCCGCAGCGATCACGATCTGCTTATAGGGGACCGTGGTGGCATCGCCTGCGGCGAAAACGCCGTGTGCGCTCGTCGCGCCGTGATGATCGACGACGATTTCACCGAAGCGCGACAGTTCGAGCGTGCCCTTCAACCATTCGGTGTTCGGCACGAGGCCGATCTGCACGAACACACCCTGCAGATCGATCTGATGCGACTCGCCGCTGCTGCGATACTTGTAGACGAGAGCCGTCACAGTCTTGCCGTCACCCAAAATTTCGGTGGTCTGCGCACCGAGCATGATGTGGGTGTTGCTGAGGCTCTTGAGCTTCGCGACCAGCACCGCATCCGCTTTCAGCTGATCGGCGAACTCCACAACGGTCACATGACCGACGACGCCCGCCAGATCGATCGCGGCTTCGACGCCCGAATTGCCACCGCCGATCACGGCGACGCGCTTGCCCTTGAACAACGGGCCATCGCAATGCGGGCAGTAGGCCACGCCACGATTACGGTACTCACTCTCGCCCGGCACGTTGACGTTGCGCCAGCGTGCGCCGGTCGAGAGGATGACTGAGCGCGAGCGCAACACGCCGCCGTGGCCCAGAACAACCTCGACATCAGCCCCGGGCTCGACGGGCGGCACCAGCCGCGTCACGGTCTGCAGGGTCATGATGTCGACACCGTAGTGTCGTACATGCGATTCAAGGTCGGCCGAGAACTTCGGGCCGTTGGTTTCGAGTATGGAGATGTAGTTTTCGATGCCGAGCGTGTCGTTGGTCTGACCGCCGAAGCGTTCGGTGACGATCCCGGTGCGCAGCCCCTTGCGCGCGGCGTATACCGCAGCGGCAGAGCCGGCGGGGCCGCCGCCGACGATGAGTACATCGAAGCGCTCCTTGGCATCGATCTTCGCTCGCTCTTTCTCGGCGCTGCTGACATCGAGCTTGGCGACGATTTCTTCGAGCGTCATGCGCCCTGAACCAAAGAGCTCGCCGTTGAGGAATACCATAGGCACAGCCATGATCTGGCGTGCGTTGACTTCATCCTGATAGAGCGCGCCGTCGATCACCACCGTCTCGATGGCGGGGTTCGACACGGCCATCAACGACAGTGCCTGCACCACATCCGGGCAGTTGTGGCATGACAGCGACATGAAGACTTCAAATCGCAGCGGGCCCTGCAGGGCGCGCACGGTGTCGAGCGTCGCGGCCTCGATCTTGGGCGGATGACCGCCCGTCCAGAGCAGCGCCAGCACGAGCGAGGTGAACTCGTGGCCAAGCGGCACTGCGGCGAAGTGCAACGAAGAGTCGGCACCCACGCGCTTGATCTGGAACGATGGCCGACGCGCCTCATGACCGTCCAGCCTAACCGACACTTTGTCGGTCAGGCTGGCGATCGTTTCGAGCAGCGCGCGCAGTTCCTTCGCGCCCTGTGAATCATCGAGGCTCGCCACTAGCTCAACGGGTTGGACCACCTTCGTCAGGTAGGCCCGTAACTGGGACTGGAGGGTTTCGTTGAGCATGGTGGCGTCTCGATGAGGCGGGGGGACTTAGATCTTGCCGACGAGGTCGAGCGAGGGCGACAGCGTCTCGGCACCCGGGGTCCACTTGGCCGGGCACACCTGACCCGGGTTCTTGGCCACGTACTGAGCGGCCTGCACCTTACGCAGCAGCTCCTTGGCATCACGGCCGATGCCATTGTCGTGGATCTCGCACAGCTTGATCACGCCTTCCGGATTGATGACGAAGGTGCCGCGCAGCGCGAGGCCTTCCTCTTCGATCATCACATCGAAGTTGCGCGTGATCGTGCCGGTCGGATCACCGACGAGCGGGTAGTTGACCTTGCGGATCGTGTCCGAGGTGTCGTGCCACGCCTTGTGCGTGAAGTGCGTGTCGGTCGAAATGCCGTAGATCTCGACGCCGAGCGATTTGAACGTGTCGTAGTGATCGGCCAGATCGCCGAGCTCGGTGGGGCACACGAAGGTGAAGTCGGCGGGGTAGAACACCACGACCGACCACTTGCCCTTCAGGGACTGGTCGGTGACTTCGACGAACTTGCCGTTGTGGTAGGCGGTGGCCTTGAACGGCTTGACGGGGGTATTGATGAGGGACATGTCGACTCCTTGATTTAGACCGGTGTAAACCGCCGCATCCTCGCGACGTGTCGGCATTTTTCGGGGCTGGAGTCATTTCAGCCAATCGATTGTTTTTATATCCTCGATAGACGGCATCAATTTAAAGATAATATTGCACCATGCAACGCACACTAACGACGGTCCACCTGCTGCTCGCAGCATTTTTCTTGCCGATCGCCCTGATGTTTGCGGCGACCGGCGCGCTGTACACGGTCTCGATCAAGGGCAACTACCTCGAGACGAGCCGTACGCTCGAGTTAAGCGCCCCATTGACCGCCGAGCTGAGCGCCCTCACGAAAGTCACTGAAGAGGCCCTCGCGGCTGAGGGGCTCGGCGTACCGAGCGGTGCGGCCTCGGTCAAAAAGGCCGGCACCGGCTACGAGCTCGAGTGGACGGGGGTCGATCGCGACGTGCTGCTCAAGCCCACAGCGGACCCCTTGAAAGCCACGCTCGTCATCAAAGACACCACCGCATGGCGCCATCTCGTGCAGTTGCACAAGGCCAAAGGCAGCGAGGTCGCGAAAGGAATCTCGGTGCTCTGGGCGCTCGGCCTGATCGTGATCTTGTGTTCCGGGCTGCTGATGGCCTGGAACGCGCCCGTGTATCGGCGCAAGGCCTTAGGCGCGGGGGCGCTGGGTCTTGCCACCTTCGTGCTGTACCTATTGCTCGGCTGATCAGCCTTTGGGCCCCGCGGCGCTCCGGGGGACGATGGGGTACTGTTTCAGCCTGAGAGGGGTACGCCATGCTGATTTCGTTTGCCGAGTGGTCCGAAACCGAAGCCTATCTGGCGTTCAGTCAATTGATCGTGCCGCGCCCGGTGGCATGGGTGCTGAGCGACAACGGCGCATCGCCAGGAGCGCAAGCCGGCCAGCCCGCGATGGCGCGCTGGAACTTGGCGCCGTTCTCGTATTTCAACGGTGTGACGAGCGCGCCACCGATGCTGATGTTTTCGGTGGGCGATGGCATGGCCGGGCACCTGAAAGACACGCATCGCAACCTGCGTCGCAATCCACTCTGCGTGGTGCACATCGCCCGCAGCACGCAGGCGCAGGCCGTGCAGGACACCGCAGCGGAGCTGCCCTGGGGTGTGAGCGAGGTCGAGCACGCGGGGCTCGAACTCGCCGAGTGGGACTGGCCGCTGCCGCGGGTGCGGCAGGCGCCGGTGGCGATGGGCTGTCGGGCAACCCAGTTCACACCGATCGGCGACACCGAGCAAACCCTGATTTTCCTGCGTATCGAGCGGGTGTGGGTGCAGGATGAGATCGCGAGCTTCGATGCTCAAGGGCGCCTGCTGATCGACATCGCCGCCTACGACCCTCTGGCGCGAGTCGGGCGGGGTGGCTACGCCAGCCTCGGCCCGGTGGTTCGGCCGCGCGTGTAGGCGCCGGGTTCGCGCTGGCGTCATTTCGACGGGCGGCTACACTTCGGCTCAGGAGGATTCCAATGACCAAAACATCTTGGGTGATGGGGTTGGCCGCGATGGCGTGCCTGACGGGTACCGCGCACGCGCAGTTCGCACAGGGCAGTACGCTGCGCGCACTCGAAGATTGGCATGTATTGCCACCGCGCCAGCGCGTCGAGCCCGAAAACCGCTTGCTGCGTGAGCGGCTCGAGCAGTTGCTGCCGCGGCTGATGGCCGAGGCGAACCTCGACATGTGGCTCGTGCTCAACCGCGAGTACGCTGAGGATCCGGTGTATTTCACCCTCGTACCGCAACCGACCTTCGCGGCGCGACGCACCACCATGCTGGTGTTCTCGCGCAAGCCCGATGGCACCATTGAGCGGCTCGCGGTGAATCGTTATCCCCTCGGCGGTCCGTACGAGTCAGCCTGGGCCGGCGGCGATCTGGAGGCGCAGTGGCGGGCGCTCGGGCAACTGATCGCCAGCAAGAACCCGCGCCGCATCGGTATCAACGTCTCGCGCCATTGGCCGGTGGCCGATGGCCTTACCCACGCGCTGCACACGCGTTTACTCGAAGTGCTCCCGCCGGGGTTCGAGTCGCGCCTCGTGCCCGCCGAGTCGCTCGTCGTGCGATGGCTCGAGACGCGCACACCGGGCGAACTCGCCATCTACCCGCATATCGTTTCTTTGGCTCGCGCAGTCATCGCCGAGGCCTTCAGCGAGCGTGTGATCACTCCGGGCGTCACCACCACGCAGGATGTAGCGTGGTACATCCGCGAGCGCTTCGAGTCTCAGGGTCTGCCAGTGTGGTTCTTCCCCGATGTGAACCTGCAGCGCGCGGGGCTCACCTGCGAGCGGGACGGTCCGTTTTGTGGCGAGAGTGGCGTGATCCAGCGCGGCGATGTGCTGCATACGGATGTCGGCATCTGCTACCTGAAGCTCTGCACCGATACGCAGGAGATGGGCTATGTGCTGCGCCTCGGTGAGACGCAGGCTCCCGAGGGTCTGCGCGCTGCGATGCGCACCGGCAATCGCTGGCAGGACTTGCTGACTGCCGAGTACCGCACCGGTCGTACGGGTAACGAGGTGCTCGCGCGCACGCGCGCAGCGGCCGACAAGGCCGGCATGGTGAGCAGTTTGTACTCGCATGCGCTCGGTATGTTTGGCCATGCGCCGGGTCCCACCCTCGGCATGTGGGACAACCAGGGGCCGACGCCTGTGCAGGGAGATTGGCCGATTTATCCGAGTACCGTGTATGCCATCGAAGGCAACATCAAGCAGCAGGTTCCCGAGTGGGGTGGCCAGTGGCTGCAGATGAAGCTGGAGCAGAGCGCGCTATTTGATGGCGAGCGCGTGCTGTATCTGGCGGGCCGGCAAACCGAGTGGCATTTGGTGCGCTGACGACCCACGGAGCGCGCTTCACCATGCCACCACCCTCCGATGCCGACTACATGCAGCGCGCGCTTGCGCTCGCGCGGCGTGCGGCAGCGCAAGGCGAGGTGCCGGTCGGCGCCGTGATCGTGCGCGGTGGGGAAGTCTTGGGTGAGGGCGCGAACTGCCCGATTGCGCATCACGACCCGAGCGCCCACGCCGAAATCGAGGCGTTGCGCGCGGCAGGCCGCGCCGTCGGTGACTATAGGCTGGCGGGCGCCACGCTGTATGTCACGCTCGAGCCTTGCATCATGTGCGCTTCGGCCATCGTGCATGCGAGGCTCGATCGGGTGGTGTTCGGCGCTTGGGACCCGAAGGCAGGCGCGGCCGGCAGCATCGCCGATGTGTTCACGATTCCGCAGCTGAACCACCGCGTGGATGTTTTCGGCGGGGTGCTCGCTGAGGAATGCGCTACCCTGCTCACGGAGTTTTTCCGCGCTCGCCGACCCTGACCTGCCGACCCTGACTTCTCGAATAGCAAACGTCCCGCCCACATGTCCACAGGCTCTATCCCGAAGATCTTGATGATGTTTGCCTTGCCGATTTTGCTCGGCAACGTGTTGCAGTCGATCAACGGCTCGATCAACGCGGTGTGGATCGGCAAGTTCTTGGGTGCTGCAGCGCTCACCGGCGCGAACAACTCCAATATCGTGATGTTTCTGCTGCTCGGGGCGGTGTTCGGCATCACCATGGCCTCGACCATCCTGATCGCCCAGGCGGTGGGTGCACAGCAGCCCGATGAGGCAAAGCGCGTCACCGGGACGAGTGCGACTTTTTTCTTTGTCCTCTCGCTGGTCTTCTCGCTGGGCGGAGTCTGTGCGAGCCCCTACATTCTTCACTGGATGGGTACGCCGGCCGATGCGGTGGTCTACGGCACGGCGTATCTGCGAGTGATGTTCGTGGCCTTGCCAGCCTCGTACGCGTTCTTTTTCATCAACGCGGCATTGCGCGGTGCCGGGGACTCGAAGACGCCGTTTCAGTTTCTGGTGTTGTCGGTCGTGCTCGATGTGGCCTTGAACCCGTTGTTCATCTTTGGTCTGGGTCCGATTCCGGCGCTCGGCTTCTCGGGTTCGGCGCTGGCCACGCTGGTGTCGCAGTCCGTCGCGCTCGCGGCGATCCTGCGTCACGTCTATAAAATCAAACACCCGCTCGCGATCCACGTGGGCGAGGGGGCGATGCTGAAAATCGACTGGTCGATCATTGGCAGCATCGTTACCAAGGGCATCCCGATGGGTCTGCAGATGATCGTACTCTCATCGAGCATGGTGCTCTTTCTGCGTGTCGTGAATCGCTTCGGTTCGGATACCGCCGCGGCCTTTGCCGCCGACATGCAATTGTGGAACTACGTGCAGATGCCGGCCTTGGCATTGGGCGCGGCCGTCTCGGCGATGGCGGCGCAGAACATTGGCGCGGGTCACTGGCATCGGGTCTCGCAGATCGCCAAGTACGCGGTGGTGTTCAATCTGCTGCTGACCGGCATCCCGGTGATCCTGCTGTATCTGTCCGAGACGTACTCGATTGGTATTTTCCTACCGGCGGGGAGCCCCGCGCTCGATATCGCCATCCACGTCAATCACATCATTCTTTGGTCGTTCCCGCTGTTCGGCATCTCGATGGTGCTTTCGGGTGTGGTGCGCGCGGCCGGGGCCGTCATGGTGCCGCTGGTGATTCTGGTGATCGCGTTACTCATCGTGCGCGCACCGCTCGCCGAGTACAGCGTCACACATTGGGGTGCCGATGGCGTGTGGTGGAGCTTCTCGATCTCCGCCATCATCGCCGCGACTCTCTCAGTGCTCTATTACCTTCAAGGCTCCTGGCGCACGGCCAAGATGCGCTCGCCTGCGGCCGCCTGAGCCTCCGCAGCTTCGATCAGCTTCAGGTACTGCTGCACCCGATCGACCATCAGCTGGGTCTCCCAGCCACGCGCGTAGCCGTTTTTCATCTGCAGATACCAGAACTCTTCTTCGAGCAGCGTGAGCCGCTCCCGTACATCGACCCAGAGATCCGGATTACCGCCCTGCCGCGCGGTCAACACGCGCGCATCCTCGAGATGTCCAATCCCCATGTTGTAGGCCGCAATCGCCATCCACGTCCGATCAGGTTCGCCGATCCGTCCTGGAACACGCCCGCGAAGTTCGGCGAGGTAGCGGGCGCCAGCGCGGATGCTCTCGCGCGCATCGAACGGATCGCTGAGGCCCAGCGAGCGTGCGGTGCGCGGCATGATCATCATCAGGCCCTGCGCACCATGCGGCGAACGAGCGTCGGCTTTCCACATCGACTCTTGGTAGCCCACCGCGGCAATCAGCGTCCACGCGAGCCCGCTCTCGATGGCCGCCTCTTCGAAGTAGAGGCGCAATTCCGGCAAGCGCAACTCGAGATCCAGAGCGAGTTGGTCCGCGTTGGCGGTGGGCAATCGAGGCGGCGCGCTCAGCGCTTCAATCGAGAGCGTCGGGATCCGCGTGGCCTCACGCTCATCCGCCAGAAAGCGGTTCACCGCCTCGAGTAGATCGCGGCCATCCTTGCGCACCATCCAGTACAGCGGGCGCTGCTGCGGCAGCGGGAAGGCGACATCGACATTCGGGTGAATGACTCGTTCGGCGGCGAACTCACGGCCATCCATCAGCGTGACATCGGCACGGCCTGAGGCGACGAGCTCCAGTTGGTCTAGCCCGAGGCTGCGCGGCATCACGGTCCACTTGTACCCCGCGAACTCTTTGCGCGCGCGCGATTCGAGGTAGTTCGACTCGGCGCTGTCCTCGAGGATCACCATCTTCAACTTGGCAATGTCGGCGGGTGTCTTCGGGCGCGGTTTGCTGCGGTTGTAGACCCAGAAGAGCGGTGAGTCCGAGTAAGACTCGGAGGGCTGGGCGATGCTCCGCCAGGGGCTGCTCCAGCTCAACTGGGCGGCGGCGAGGTCGGCGCGATCTTCCTTGAGCGCGGCGCGCAGGCCCGCCCGATCAGCAGCTGTGACGATGACAAGCTTGACGCCGAGCGAGGTCGCAAAGCGCTCGGCAAGCGCGTACTCCAGGCCCTCAGGCCCCTCGGCGCCAATGAAGTAGGTGGTCGGCGAGTTCAGCGTGGCCACCCGCAGCTCGCCGCGGGCCCGGATCTCCTCCAGCCGGTCAGAGCGCAGCAGATCGCAGCCCGTAAGGAGCAGGCAGAGCGCTAACAGCGCCCCGATGAGGAGACGAACTGTCCCGGTCCGGTTCATGTGGGGTAGAATACCCGGCTCCGGAGAGGTACCGAAGTGGTCATAACGGCGCCGACTCGAAATCGGATGGTCGGTTAATCCCGGCACGTGAGTTCGAATCTCACCCTCTCCGCCACTTTTCACCCCCAGCGACCGACACCATGCCCGCGAGCCACATCTACAAGGTCATGTTCGTCAACCAGGGCAAGACCTACGAGGTCTATGCCCGCAAGGTCAGTCACGGCAACCTGTTCGGCTTCATCGAGATCGAAGAGTTGGTGTTCGGTGAACGCTCGACCGTGGTGCTCGATCCCACCGAGGAGCGCATCAAGGCGGAGTTCGAGGGCGTCAAGCGCAGTTACCTGCCGATGCACTCGGTGCTGCGCATCGACGAAGTCAAAAAGCAGGGCGTGAGCAAGATCAGCACCTACGAAGGCGCGAACGTCGCGCAGTTCCCGATGCCGATGATGACCCCGCCCGTGGGCGACGGCTCGAAGAAGTAGGTCACGCGCGCCCATGATCGTTCGCGGCACTCCCGCGCTGTCCGGTTTCCGCATCGCCAAGCTCCTGCAGCGTCTGCAGTCGGTGGCGCCTGCGGTGTGCGCGCTCGAGACGCAGTGGGTGCATTTCATCGATGGGGGCGACTCGCTCGATGAGTCCTCGCGCACGACGCTGCTCGCCTTGCTGAGCTACGGCGTCACGACCGAGCCGAGTGCCCCCTCACCGACGAGCCGCATCGACGAGACGGTGTCGCTGTGGGTCGTGCCGCGCCCCGGGACGATTTCACCGTGGGCCAGCAAGGCTACGGACATCGCCAAGGTCTGTGGACTTACGGCGGTGCGCCGCATCGAACGCGGCATCGAATACCGCATCCACGCAAGCGCGCCACTCGATGCGCCGCAACGTGCGGCGCTCGCACCGCTGCTGATCGATCGGATGACCGAGGCGGTGCTTAAGGATCTCGCGCAGGGCCAGCAACTGTTTGCCAGCGAGCCGCCTCGACCGCTACGGCGCATTTCTTTGGCCAGTGGCCGCGAGGCACTCGTGGCTGCCAATGCGGAGCTGGGTCTTGCGCTCTCAGACGACGAGATCGACTATCTGCTGCAGGCGTTTCGCACCCTCGGCCGTGACCCGAGCGATGTCGAGCTGATGATGTTCGCGCAGGCGAACTCCGAGCATTGTCGCCACAAGATCTTCAATGCCGACTGGGTGATCGACGGCACGCCGCAGGCCAAATCGCTGTTCGCCATGATTCGCAACACGCATGCCCGGGCCTCGCAGGGCGTGCTCAGTGCCTATCGCGACAACGCCGCCGTCATCGAGGGCAGCATCATCGGCCGGCGTTGGTTCGTCGATCCCCAGAGCGGCATCTATCGTTCGCAGGGCGAGCCCATCGACATCCTGCTGAAGGTCGAGACGCACAACCATCCCACCGCCATTTCGCCGTTCCCGGGAGCGGCGACGGGCTCAGGCGGCGAGATTCGCGACGAAGGGGCCACCGGCATTGGGGCCAAACCCAAAGCCGGGCTCGTCGGCTTCTCGGTGTCGCATTTGCGTATCCCGGGATTTTTGCAACCGTGGGAACTCACCCCGGGGCGCGAGCCGGTGGGTAAGCCGGAGAGCATCGCCTCGGCACTCGACATCATGCTCGAAGGACCGATCGGCGCCGCGGCCTTCAACAACGAATTCGGTCGGCCGTGTATCAACGGCTTTTTCCGCACCCTCGAGACGCGTCTCGACAGCGATCCGCCCGGCCGGCATCGCGGATATCATAAGCCCATCATGATTGCGGGCGGCCTCGGCAACATCCGCCGGCCGCACGTCGAGAAACGCGAGTGCACCGTCGGTGCTCGAGTCGTGGTGCTGGGCGGGCCTTCGATGCTGATCGGTCTAGGGGGAGGCGCCGCCTCGTCGGTGGGCGCGGGTACTTCTGCCGCCGATCTTGATTTTGCCTCCGTGCAACGCGGCAACCCCGAGATGCAGCGCCGCGCGCAGGAAGTCATCGATCGCTGCTGGGAGCTGGGTGATGCGAACCCGATCCAGCTCATTCACGATGTGGGCGCGGGCGGTTTGTCGAACGCCGTGCCCGAGGCCGTGGCGCACAGCGCCCGCGGCGCCATCATTGATCTGCGCGCGATCCCGAGTGATGAGCCGGGCATGTCGCCGATGGAGCTCTGGTGCAACGAGTCGCAGGAACGCTATGTGCTCGTGGTAGCCGCTCAAGCCATCGAGGCGTTTGCCGCGCTCTGCGCCCGCGAGCGCTGCCCGTTTGCGGTGATCGGTACCCTGACTGATGACGGTCGTTTGCAGGTCCGCGATTCGTTGTTGGACGAAACTCCAGTCGATATGCCGATCGAGGTGCTGCTCGGCAAGCCGCCAAAGATGCTGCGCAATGTCACCTCGGCCGAGAGTCGCAGCAAACCCTTCGGCGTGGCGACGCTCGATGCGCGAGAAGTGCTGCGGCGCGTGCTGCATTGCCCGGCGGTGGCGGATAAGTCCTTCCTCGTCACCATTGGTGATCGCACGGTCGGTGGCCTAATCAGTCGCGATCAGATGGTCGGTCGCTGGCAGGTGCCGGTGGCTGATTGCGGCGTGACGACGGTTGATTATTTTGGCTATGCGGGCGAGGCGATGGCGATGGGCGAGCGTACGCCTGTGGCGCTGCTCGACAGCGCCGCGGCAGCGCGGCTCGCCGTAGGCGAAGCGATCACCAACATTCTTGCGGCGGACGTGCGTCAACTGGCCGATGTGCGATTGTCGGCGAACTGGATGGCCGCCTGTGGTGAGCCCGGGGAAGATGCTGCGCTCTACGCCGCCGTGCGCGCCGTCGGTGAGGCACTCTGCCCGGCGCTCGGGATCGCGATTCCGGTCGGCAAGGACTCTCTGTCCATGCGCACGGCCTGGAGCGATCGGGGTGTGCCGAAATCCGTCGTTGCGCCGGTATCGCTGATCGTCTCGGCGTTTGCGCCGGTGTCCGTTGTGCGTCGCTGCTGGACACCGGAGCTGCGCACGGACTGTGGCCACACGGCACACATCTACGTGGATCTTGGCGAAGGTCGCAATCGACTCGGCGGCTCGGTGCTCACGCAGGTCTATGGCGCGCTCGGCACGGAGCCTGCGGACCTCGTCGATCCTGCGCTGCTGCGGGGTCTTGCGACGGCACTGGTGCAGTTGCGGGCCCAAGGCAAGGTGCTGGCGTATCACGACCGCTCGGATGGCGGACTCGCCGTCACGCTCATCGAAATGGCCTTCGCCGGTCATTGCGGTATCGACGTGAACATCGGCCTGCGCAACGAAAACGAGCGCAAGAACAAGGCTGCGGCGATCGCTGCGCTCTTTTCCGAAGAGCTGGGCGTCGTGTTGCAGGTGCCACTCGATCAGACGGCTGAGGTGATCGGCACGCTGATGACCCATGGCGTGGGGCATTGCAGCGCGGTCATTGGTAGCGTCGAGCCTGACTCCGATCGCATCCGCATCAGTGCGGGCAAGGTGCTGATCGATGAGTCATGGGAGGCTCTCAAGCGCGAGTGGTCGGCGACCTCCTGGCGCATGCGCGCGCTACGCGATGATCCCGATTGCGCGCGCGAGGAGTACGAAACTGCCTGCGAGCGTCTCTCGCCACCGCTGCAGAACACACTCGCCTTCGACCCTGAAAAAGACGTCGCCGCGCCCTACATCGCGCGCGGTGCGCGGCCGCGACTTGCGGTATTGCGCGAGCAGGGCGTGAACAGCCAATCCGAGATGGCGGCGGTGTTCGATCTCGCCGGCTTCGAAACGCACGATGTGCACATGACCGACCTCATCGAAGGTCGGCACACGCTCGATACGTTTGTGGGTCTCGTGGCCTGCGGCGGGTTCTCGTACGGTGATGTGCTCGGCGCGGGCGAGGGCTGGGCCAAGTCGATCCTCTTCAACCCGGCGCTGCGCGAGGCGTTCAGTCAATTCTTTGCACGGCCTGACAGCTTCGCACTCGGCGTGTGCAACGGTTGCCAGATGATGGCGCAGCTCGCGCCCATCATTCCGGGTGCAGCGCATTGGCCGCGGTTCGTGCGCAATCGCGTCGAGCAATTCGAGGGGCGTGCAGGGCTCGTCGAAATCACTCGCAGCCCGTCGATCCTGTTGGCCGGTATGGCCGGCTCTGTGCTGCCGATCGCCGTGTCGCATGGCGAGGGCCGCGCGGCCTTCGCCGATGCCGCGCAGCAGGCGGCCTGCGAGGCTTCGGGCACCATCGGTCTGCGCTACGTCAATCGGGCCGGCGACATCGCTACGCGCTATCCGCAGAACCCGAACGGCTCGCCGGGTGGGCTCGCGGCGCTCTGCTCGCTCGATGGGCGGGTCACACTCACCATGCCGCACCCTGAACGCGTGTTCCGCTCGGTGCAGATGTCTTGGCGCGCGCCGCAGAGCGGCGAGTTCTCGGGTTGGATGCGGCTCTTCCGTAACGCCAGGGTCTGGGTCGGATGAGCGCTCCGCGCACGCCCGTCTTCGAGATACGTGGGCTGCGCAGGACATACGGGGAGGGCGCAGCCGCCGTGCACGCCTTGCGCGGCATCGATCTGCATATCGACCCCGGGGAACTGCTGGTGTTGCTCGGCCCGTCGGGCTCAGGTAAATCAACGCTTCTGAATATTTTGGGCGGTCTCGATCAGCCGACTGAAGGCAACGTGCGCTTTGGTGCGCTCGAGATCACGACGGCGAGCGATTGGGAGCTCACCGAGTACCGCCGGCATCATGTCGGCTTCGTATTCCAGTTCTACAATCTGATCGCGAGCCTCACCGCGCGCGAGAACGTCGAACTCGTCACCGAGATCGCCGATGAACCCATGCCGGCTGACGACGCCCTGCGCCTCGT
>JBJTBK010000021.1:0-2244 GCA_046091245.1 Nevskiaceae bacterium
CTTCGCACGACCTTCCATCAAGCCGGGCAGGATGTCGTCGATGTCACCGATCGGAAAGGCATCATCGGCGCCAAAATCTCGCCGCGCCCCGACCGGGCCCGCGCGCCGACCGTCCCAGGTCTCACGCGCAGGGTCGCGATCTCGCACGAACAGCAGATACTCGCCCTGCGGCCACCCCGGCACCAGTACCGCCACCGACTCGGGTTCAGCGAAGCCCGTGAGATAGAAGAAATTGCTGTCCTGCCGATAGGCGTGCTCGACGTCGCTATTGCGCAGATGCACGGGCGCTGCGGGGATGATGGCGATAGCGTCTCGCCCCATCGCCTTGATGAGCTGCCTTCGACGCCGCGCGAACTCATCGCGACCGATGGGCGCAGGTTCCGCGACGGGCCGCAGTGCAGCCTCAGTGGAGCGAGCGCGGCGCATCATCGACCTCGGTATCGGCGCTCGGGTCACGGAACCGCGCCAGCTCATCGTGCAGCAACTGCACACCGACGCGGACGAACTCGACGAGTTCGGCGTAAGCCTGCTCGCTCTCCTCGAGCGGCTCATCGGCATCGACGCCGATCTGGGTGAGTGCGGTCAGGTCGCGAACGATTTCGGCCACCTCTTCCGGCAGTTGCTCGATGTCCGGCAGCGGACTTGAGCCGAGTCCAGATAAGAACCCTTGGCACCACTGGGAGAGTGCCGCCGCCCGCTCGGCGACCGGCGTCTCATCACCGGGCAGCAACAAACGGAATTCGAGTTGCCCCGCCGTGAGCACGTGGCGCGTCCACTCGAAAAGCGCGAGCATGGTCGACTCGGCCTCCCCGGCGACGCCGTCGGCGACCACTTCGCGCAGCCAATCCTGCAGGCTGACGGTATGGGTCGCGCAGAGCGCCCCAGCGAGCGTGCCATGGGCCTCGGGCAGGTCGGTCAAGACCCGAGAAGCCGCAAGCCGACGCTCGATTTCGTGGTATTCCGGTTCGCTCATGAGGGAATTATGCCCTACAGCACGCGTTCTCCATTGATCGGCGCCGACTCCGGCCTATAAATTTCACCATGAGCGAGAAGCCCCCAGTCGACAAGAACGGCCTCGATGGCGAATTGCGTCGCCTCGAGAAACAGGTCGATGCACTGCTCGCCACGATCGGCGCGCTGCGCGAAGAGAATCGTGCATTGCGGCACCGGCAAGACAATCTCGCCAACGAACGCGCGAGTCTCATGCAACGCAACGAGCAGGTCCGCACTCGCGTCGAGGCGATGATCGGTCGCCTGAAGACCCTGGAGCACGGCTCGTGAGCGGCGCCGAGAAGTCGGGCGACAAGGACTCCGCGCGGGTCAACATCCGTATTCTCGAGAAGGAATACCTCGTCGCCTGCCCGCACGAGGAACGTTCGGCGCTGCTCGATTCGGCTGAGTTGCTCAACGCCCGCATGCGCGAAATCCGCGACAGCGGCAAGGTCGTAGGGCTCGATCGCATCGCGGTTATCGCCGCGCTCAATATCGCCAACGAACTCATCCGGCTGCAAAACCGCGACCAGCAGACCGAGGCTGATCTCGGCAACCGGGTTCGGGCCATGCGCGATCGCATCGAGGGCGAGCTCGCTCGCGGCCGACAACTCGAGTTGTGAGTTCTCTCGAGTCCTGAATTCTGGTGTAGAGTGCCTGGGCGTCGCCTGCGGTGTTCGATAGTGGATCGGGTTACCTCTCGACCCTAAGTTGGAACGCCCCGGGGCCCCAGGGCTTGCTGCCAGCACTGTGCATGTCCGCCTCGAGCGGAAAGCCTTACCTGGCGCAGTCCGCCCCACTTGTTGCTCTGTGTCGAGAGCAACGGTTCACACCGGCACAGGCGGGCGACGCCCTTTTCTCCCACGCGCTGCACCTACGGAGTGGCTGACCTTGAGCGATCGGGCGATCGAGCGCAAACGTTTGCGGGCCGCGCGCGCTGCGCTCACCCCTGCCGTGCGTCGCGCCGCAGAACGAGCCATCGCACGGCACCTCGAACACAGCGGCTTGATCACCGCGGGCAACCGAATCGCGGGCTACGCCGCATTCGGCCCGGAGATCAGCTGCAGCCCAGCGCTGCGGCTTGCCGAGCGGCGGCACTGTCGCATCTTCCTGCCGCGCATCAGCCACTGGCGAAAGCGGCAAATGCGCTTCGTCGCCCTGACCGGGCGCTGGCAGCGCAATCGCTACGGCATCGCCGAACCTCAGGGCAGCGCGTTCGCCTCACTGCGCAGCTTGCACGTCATCCTCGTGCCA
>JBJTBK010000022.1:0-4482 GCA_046091245.1 Nevskiaceae bacterium
AGGTGGGCGAAGGTGGTGGCAGGCGACGGGTCGGTCAGGTCGTCGGCAGGCACGTACACGGCCTGGATGGACGTGATGGAGCCCACTTTGGTCGACGTAATACGCTCTTGCAGGCGGCCCATTTCTTCAGCCAGCGTCGGCTGGTAGCCCACGGCGGAAGGCATACGGCCCAGCAGGGCAGACACTTCGGTACCGGCCAGGGTGTAGCGGTAGATGTTGTCCACGAAGAACAGCACGTCACGGCCTTCGTCACGGAAGGACTCGGCGATGGTCAGACCGGTCAGGGCCACGCGCAGACGGTTGCCCGGGGGCTCGTTCATCTGGCCGTACACCATGGCCACTTTGGATTCGGCCAGGTTGTCCAGCTTCACGACGCCGGAATCGGCCATCTCGTGGTAGAAGTCGTTGCCCTCACGGGTAAGCTCACCCACACCAGCGAACACCGACAGACCCGAGTGCGCCTTGGCGATGTTGTTGATGAGCTCCATCATGTTCACGGTCTTGCCCACACCGGCGCCACCGAACAGGCCCACCTTGCCGCCTTTGGCGAAGGGGCAAACCAGGTCGATCACCTTGATGCCGGTTTCCAGCAGCTCCTGCGAGGGCGACAGTTCGTCGTACGCGGGGGCCTTGCGGTGGATGGGGGCGGTCAGGGTCTGGTCGACCGGGCCACGCTCGTCGATGGGGTTGCCCAGCACGTCCATGATGCGGCCCAGCGTGGCCTTGCCCACGGGCACGGTGATGTTGGCGTCGGTGTTGTACACCTGCATGCCGCGACGCAGACCGTCGGAGGAACCCAGCGCAATGGTACGCACCACGCCGTCGCCCAGCTGCTGCTGCACTTCCAGGGTCAGTGCGCTGCCTTCCATCTTGAGGGCGTCGTAGACCTTGGGCATCTGGTCACGCGGGAACTCGACGTCCACCACGGCGCCGATACATTGAACGATATTGCCTTTAGCTTGAGCCATGTGTTTGCTCCAGTAATTGAATCAGTGTGTTTGCCGTCTCAAACCGCCGCGGCACCGGCCACGATCTCGGAGAGTTCCTTCGTGATCGCCGCCTGACGCGTCTTGTTGTAAACCAGCTTGAGTTCGGCAATCACGTTGCCGGCGTTGTCGGTTGCCGCCTTCATGGCCACCATGCGTGCCGATTGTTCGGACGCCATGTTCTCGGCCACAGCCTGGTACACCAGCGCCTCGATGTAGCGCAGCAGCAGGTCGTCAATGACCGTCTGTGCATCGGGCTCGTAGATGTAGTCCCAGGCGTGCTCGCTCTCGGACGGCTCCAGCGCTTCGGAGGACAGCGGCAGCAACTGCTCCACCACCGATTCCTGCTTCATGGTGTTGATGAACTTGGTGTACGAGAGGTACACGGCGTTGATCTCGCCACGGGTGTAAGCGTCGAGCAGCACCTTGACGGGGCCGATCAGGCGTTCGAGGTGGGGCGTGTCACCCAGCTGGGTGACGTGCGACACGACCTTGGCGCCCACGCGGTTGAGGAAGCCCAGACCCTTGTTGCCGATGGCCACCGCCTCGATGCCGGTGCCCTGCGCCTGCAGGTCACGGATCTTGTTGGTGACCGCGCGCAGCACGTTGGTGTTCATGCCACCGCACAGGCCCTTGTCGGTCGTGACGACGATGAAGCCCGCCGTTTTCGACTCGTTGGGCTGCATGAACGGGTGCACGTACTCCGGATTGGCCTTGCTCAGGTTGGCCGCGACGTTGCGGACTTTTTCGCTGTAGGGACGAGCGGCACGCATCCGGTCCTGCGCCTTGCGCATTTTGGATGCGGCGACCATTTCCATGGCCTTCGTGATCTTCTTGGTGTTTTCCACCGATTTGATCTTGCCGCGTATTTCCTTGCCTGCTGCCATGAAGGGCTCCTTCGTCAGTCAGGGAATTAAGCGAATGTCTTCTTGAACTCGGCGATGGCGGCCGTCAAAGCGGCTTCAGCGTCCTTGTCCATGGCCTTGTCGTTGTCGAGCTTGGCCACCAGAGCGGCGTGCTTGTCTTTGAGGTGGGCGTGCAGGCCCGACTCGAACGACAGCACTAAATTGACATCGATGTCTTCCAAGTAGCCCTTGTTCACCGCGAACAGTGACACGGCCATCAATGACACTGGCAAAGGCGTGTACTGCGGCTGCTTCAGCAGCTCGGTAACCCGAGCGCCGCGATCCAGCTGCTTGCGGGTAGCGTCATCGAGATCGGACGCAAACTGCGCAAACGCGGCCAATTCACGGTACTGCGCGAGGTCAGTACGGATACCGCCCGACAAACCCTTGATGATTTTGGTTTGCGCTGCGCCACCGACGCGCGACACCGAAATACCTGCGTTAATCGCGGGGCGAATGCCGGAGTTGAACAGCGAGGTCTCCAAGAAGATCTGGCCATCCGTAATCGAGATCACGTTGGTCGGGACGAAGGCCGACACGTCACCTGCTTGCGTTTCAATGATAGGCAGCGCGGTCAATGATCCGGTCTTGCCTTTTACCTCACCATGCGTGAACGCCTCGACATACTCGGGATTTACACGCGCGGCACGCTCGAGTAGACGGGAGTGGAGATAAAACACGTCGCCAGGGAAAGCCTCGCGGCCTGGTGGGCGACGCAGTAGCAGCGATACCTGACGATAAGCCACCGCTTGTTTGGACAAATCATCATAAATAATTAGCGCGTCTTGACCGCGATCGCGGAAGTACTCGCCCATGGCGCAGCCTGAGTAGGCAGCCACATACTGCATCGCGGCTGATTCGGAGGCCGATGCGGCCACGACGATGGTGTAGTCGAGCGCGCCATGTTCATCGAGCGCACGCACACCGTTTTTGATCGACGACGCTTTCTGGCCGATTGCAACGTAAATGCAAGTACAGTCCTGACCCTTCTGGTTAATTATGGTGTCAATCGCGACCGCGGTCTTGCCCGTCTGACGGTCGCCAATGATCAGTTCGCGCTGACCACGACCAATCGGCACCATTGAGTCAATCGCCTTCAAGCCGGTTTGCAATGGCTGCGAGACAGATTGACGCGCAATAACGCCGGGGGCGATTTTTTCGATCGGTGCCGTCAGTTTGGTTGCGATCGGGCCCTTGCCGTCGATCGGCTGACCCAAAGCATTGACGACGCGGCCGCGCATCTCCGGGCCGATCGGCACTTCGAGAATACGACCCGTACACTTGACAGTATCGCCTTCGGAAATATGCTCGTAGCCGCCGAGAATAACCGCGCCAACCGAGTCACGCTCGAGATTAAGCGCCAAGCCGAAGGTATTGCCGGGGAACTCCAACATCTCGCCTTGCATCGCATCGGATAGGCCATGAATGCGGCAGATGCCATCGGTTACCGAGATCACTGTGCCTTGGTTGCGGATCTCTGCACCAGCGCCCAAGCCTTGGATCCGGCTCTTGATCAGCTCGCTGATTTCGGACGGGTTGACTTGCATGTTAACTCCTGATTGTTGGAGACCGGTGCTGCATCAGTCTCGCCATTACATGAAATAGTGAAGTCGTTACTCAGGCCACTAACGCGGTATGCATACGCTCCAGACGCGCACTGACTGAGTGATCAAGCACCTCATCACCGACGGTGACGCGCACGCCGCCAATCAGCTGCGGGTCAACAGACACAGTCGGCTTGAGTTTTCTACCGAATTTCTTTTCGAGCACTGACAGTAGCGAGGCCAGTTGCTCCTCGCTCATGGGAAACGCGGTGAGCACCTCGGCGTCGGCTGTGCTCTCGTAGGCGTTCTTCAGATCGTGGAAATGATGCTCGATCGCAGGTAACAGCGACAGACGACCATTTTCAACCAGCATTTCGACCAGGTTCTTGGCCTCGGCACCCACGTTGGCTTTCACCGCATCAAGAAACGTCTTGGTGATGAGTTCGCGCGGCACTCGCGGGTCGCGCGCCATTGCACCGACCTCGGGCACAGCAGCTACCTGCGCCATGACGGACAGCGAGTCTGCCCAAGCATTGAGGTCGGACGAACGCGCGATTCGAAACAGGGCCTCAGCGTAAGGACGGGCGATAGTTGCGAGTTCCGCCATGGCTATAGCTCGGCTTTGAGTTGTTCAAGCAAATCGGCATGCGCCGAGGCATTCACCTCGCGCCGCAAGATTTGCTCAGCGCCCTTTACGGCAAGCGCGGCAACATCATTGCGCAGCGCGTCGCGCAGACGAATTGCCTCTGCCGCAGCGTCGTGCCGAGCAGCCTCAATAATTCCGGCTGCCTCCGAGGACGCAGTGCGCTTGGCCTCTTCGATAATGTCGGCGGCGCGTCGCTCAGCGTCGACGATGCGTCGACTGCTTTCCTCGTGCACTTGCTGCAGCTCGACCTGGACCCGCTTCTCAGCGACAGCCAGTTCGTGCTTGCCTCGCTCGGCAGCCGCCAAGCCTTCGGATATTTTGCTAGCGCGCTCGTCGAGTGCCTTCATCAGCGGTGGCCACACATACTTCATGGTGAACAGCGCCAAGATAAAGAAAACAAC
>JBJTBK010000023.1:0-4532 GCA_046091245.1 Nevskiaceae bacterium
GATTTCTATGGATACCGCGCCAGCAAGGCAGCGCTGAATGTGAGCTTTCGCGCACTCGCAGCTGATTGGCGTGCCGAAGGCATCATGGTTGGCATCATCGCGCCCGGCATGGTCGAGACCGACTTGCTGCGCGCTTCAGGGTTTCCTGGGCGGGGCATCACGGCCGAGCAGAGCGTGCGCGGGATGATCGAGGTCATCGATCGGATGACGCTGGAGTCGAACGACAAAGTCATCAACTACGACGGTAGCGTGATCCCTTGGTGACCGAGACTCGCGCCTAGATCAGTGCGCTCGCACGAGCGTGCCCGGACGATGTGAGGTGATTTCGCCGCCACGAATGACCGGTACGCCGCGGACCCAGGTGCCTAGGTAGCCCGACGCCGTCTGCAGCAGTCGTTTTCCGCCCGAGGGTAGATCGTTGACGAGTTGCGGCACCCCGGGCGCGAGGCGCGCGGGGTCGATCAGGTTGAGATCGGCGCGCAGACCGCAGGCGATGCGTCCGCGATCCGTGAGCCCGAGATGTCGGGCGTTACGCTGCGTGAGCATTTCTATGAGCCGCGCGGTTTCGAGTTGGCCGTGCTGTCGATCGCGACTCCAGTGGCTGAGCAGAAAGGTGGTACTGCTGGCATCGCAGATCGTGCCGACATGCGCGCCGGCATCGGATAGACCATACAGCGCGCGCGGGTGTTGCAGCATTTCGCGCACCGCCTCGAGCGAGCCGTCGATGTAATTGAAGATCGGGAAATGAATGAGCTGCTCGCCGCCACCCTCGGCGAGGTAATCGTAAATGGCCTCGAGTGCGCTGCATCCGCGGCGTCGGGCCATGGCGAGCAGGCTCTGTGCGACCGAGGGCTCGTAGTCGACGCTGATACTGCCATCGGCGCGAATGCTGGTGAGCGGGAACATGCGGCCGGAGATGAGTTCGATGCGCGCCAGCATCAGATCGACGATGGGCGGGATTGCGCTGCCATCGCCGGCAAGGCGCCCCGAGCGTTCGCCTAGGATGCGCGCCTTGCGCGCCGGATCACGCAGTGCTGCCGCACGCGCAGCGAGCGGCAAGTGCGCGACTTCGAGGTAACCGGGGAAGCCCATCAACGGATGAAAGCTCGTGTCGAGACCCAGGATCACGCCGATGCCACGCGAACTCGTCTGCAACCACAGCGGTAGTCCTTGGGCCACGGCCGCTTCGGTACGGGCGCGAATCGCTCGCCATTGCTCGGCGCCCGGTTCACGCTGCATCCAGGTCATCGACAGCGGTCGCTGACTATGACGCGCGAGGGTTTCGACAAGATCGAACTCGGCGTCGAACCCGCTCGGGCCCTCCAGCAAGTTGAAGTCGCTGACGAGCTGCACCACGCCAAACCCAAGACCCTCGAAGGCGGAGGCGAGGCCCCGCAGCTCCGCCGCATCGGCCTCGGCAGCGGGAGTCGGGAGTCCACGCGTGGTGCGATGGTTATCGGTGCGGCCGGTCGAGAAGCCCGCGGCCCCGGCTTCGAGCGCTTCGCGCAAGAGTTGGCGCATCGCCGCAACGTCTTCCGGTGTCGCCGGCTGTCGCTCCAGTGCGCGCTCGCCCATCACCGCCATGCGTAACGGGTCGTGTGGTACCTGCACCAAAAAATCGAGGCTGTGAGGTCTGCGCTCGAGAGCATCAAGATACTCGGGAAAACTTTGCCAGTCGAAACTCACGCCTTGGGCCAGCACGGCACCCGGGATATCTTCGACGCCCTCCATCAGCGAGATCAGGTTGTCGACCGCGCGCTCGCGCGAACCGCTGCCGAGCGGTGCGAAGCCCACACCGCAGTTGCCGAACAGCACCGTGGTGACGCCGTGATGGATGCTCGGGCTGAAGGTTGGATCCCAGCTCGCTTGACCGTCGTAGTGGGTGTGCAGATCGACGAAGCCCGGTGTCAGCCACGCGCCGCGCGCATCGATGCGTTGAGCGGCCGCCGCCCGCACCGTACCGATTTCCTGGATGAGTCCATCGCGCACGCCCACATCGGCGGTATAGGGCGCAGCCCCGGTGCCATCGAATACGGTGGCACCTTCGAAGACTGTATCCAGCGTCACGGCTTAGCTCCTGCGGCGGGCGTGCCCGTTGGAGGTGGTGCGAGGTCCACGCCTACCGGACAATGATCGGTCAGCTTGCGTTGCAAGGCATCGCGCGTGTCGTAGGTCACGCGAATGAACGACCCGGCCAGTCGCCATTCCGCGAGCGATTCGCCGAGGATCACGTGATCGATGTAACTCGTGTAGTTTTGGCCCGCCGCGCAGTTGACGAAAGGCTGATCTGCCGCCACGTTGACGAGACGGGCGCCGGCGGGTTCGCCATCGTCGATCTCGGCCCAGAAGTGGCGCAGTTGACCCTGATCATTGCGCGCGGGTCCGCGACCCATCAGCAGGTCATGGTTGAAATCACCGAGGATCGCGTAGCGCCGCCCCGCTTCGGCCTGGGTGTCGATCCAGCGCTCGAGTTCGGGCACTTGCCTCGCGAGCGTCTCGCAGGCATCGCGCGGGTCATCGAGTGGCCGTCGGGGGCAGCCGGATTTCAGGTGCACGGAGAGCAAGCGCATCTCCTGTCCTGTGCCCGGGAAGTGGATCAACTCGGCGCCGCTGCGTACCCGGCCGCCGAGCGAGAGTGCTGATAAGTCCTCGCCGCAGCGATGGGCTAGCCCGCGACGAATGGCGAAGCCATTGTTTTGCACGCCCTCTCGTTGCGTGAAGCAGAATTCGTGATCCGGGAAGACAAGGCGGGCGGCCTTCTCGCCGTCGACCTCCTGCAGTGCGACGACGTCGGCATCGAGTAGTCGTGCGTAGCGTTCGAGAGCGCGAAAGTCGGCCGTGCTTCGTTCGTGCTCGGCCGCCACATTGCAGGGTATGAACCGACGGCGTGGGCCCGGCGAGGCATCGCGCGGGACGCAATCGCGTGCGAGGGCGCGAAATTCCTCGGGCGCAATGAGCCATTCGAGGTTCCAGGTGGCAAGCCGCAATCGATCGGGGGGGCTGCCTTGCGAGGGGGGCGATCGCCAACTGGAGGCTGCCGCGAGCCCGGCAAGCAAGGTGACGGTGAGCAGCACGGTTGAGCGAGTCATGCAGGCATTGTGGCCGGGGCTGACCGCAGCGCGCAAACGGACTTTGGGTGTTTTTCCGCCGATGTTGGCGCGTGCTAGCCTGCACTTGATTAATCACGGGAGCCAATACGATGGGTCAGGACGCGCAGGGGTATCGGAAACTGTTCGGGGTGCTCGGTCCCTCAACCAACACGATCGTGCAGCCGGATTTCGACGACATGCGACCGCATGGCGTTACCAATCACTACAGTCGCATCTACACCCCCAATTCCCGCGCCGTATCGGACGAGACCTTTATGGCAGCGACGCAGAAGATCTCTCAAGGCGTGATCGATGCGGTGCGTAGCGTCATGACCTGCGAGCCCGACTACCTGGTCATGGGTATGTCGGCGATCACGTTTTACGGCGGTGCAGCCGGGGCTGACGCCTTCCAGAGCATGGTCGAGAAGGAATCCGGGGTGTCGATCTCGATCGGTTCGCACTCCTGCACTGCGGCCCTCAAAGCCTACGGCGGCATCCGCCGCATCGCGTTTCTCTCGCCCTACTACCCGGTGGCGAACGCCGAGGTACGGGGTTACTTCGCGGACATGGGCTACGAGACGGTCCGCGATGTGCCGATGCGAGCCTCTTCCTGGACGGGCATTGCGCAGATCCCGACCTCGCGCTGCCGCGAGGTGCTGCGCGAACTTGACGGCCCGGATGTCGATGCGATCATTCAGGTGGGCACCAACCTGTCGATGGTGCGCTTGGCGGCCGAGGCCGAGGGTTGGCTGGGCAAGCCTGTCATCGCCATCAACGCGGCAACGTATTGGCACGCACTGCGGGCCAACGGCATCACGGATCGGATCGAAGGGTTTGGTCGGTTACTGACCGATCACTGAGTACGGTAGCGGAGAGTCACATGCTGGAACTGAAGCACGAACTGAAACTCGACAAGAGCCGAGACGAAAAGGCGCGCATGAACTTCGTGTCGAGCCTGCGTGCCCACGTGCTCAACGACATGGCGAGTGGCATGCGCGCGGTGTACGACGCCGCGGTGGAACCCGGGTTTCGCCGTGCCGCCGGGCGCGCGCCGGCCACTGGTCCCGAGGTTCACAAGGCCATCAAGCCCAACGAGTACTTCAAGTTCTATTCGAGCGTGCGGGTAACCGCCCAAGACATGGTCTGGCAGTCGGTCTTCCCGCCGCTAGAGCGCAATCGGCTGCAGCTCAAAGACACGGCCGCAAAGTTGTCGCGGCGCAAGAAGCTCGGTTCACTGACCCTGAAAGAAGGCTTCGAGGTGCCGCGCTACGTGTCGGCCATCGACGTGCATCTGATGGCGGTCAACTACGACGGTGAGTACGAGGCGGAGGATCTCGCCGCGGGCGCGCTCTACGACAACGGCCTTGCGGTGTTCTCTTTCGGGCTCATGGGTCAGAACCTCGATGACATCGGCCAATCGATTGCCGGGTTCATCCGCTTGAA
>JBJTBK010000024.1:0-3289 GCA_046091245.1 Nevskiaceae bacterium
CTGAGCGGCGCAGCCGCCGCTGATTATTCGGTCGCCAATCCCTGCCGTCAGGCACTGGCAAAAAATCAGGTTTGCGTCCTGGCTGTAACCTTCAAGCCGACGGCTACCGGTTCTCGCGCGGCAACGCTCGATATCGCCACCAGTGACAAGGCGCTCGCTGTCAGCCTCTCCGGCTCTGTCGCCGCGGCTGCAGCAAAGATTTCACTGACTCCTGCATCGCTGTCGTTCGGTGCGCAAGCGATCCTATCTTCAAGCGCAACCCAGAAACTCACGCTGAGCAACACCGGCACTGCGGAATTCAACCTGGGTCCTCTGCTGCCCTCTGGCAAGGATCCGTTTGATTTCACGGTCAAGCATGACTGCGGCAAGACGCTCGCCGGTGGTAAGAGCTGCGAAATCAGCGTCACCTTCAGCCCACGTACGCCCGGTGACAAAGCGGGCGCTGTCGTCATCAGCGGTGCCGCGATCGGTGCGCCGGCCACCGCGCGTTTCACCGGTACGGCAAACGGTCCGCGCCTCGCCACCAGTGCGCCTCGGATCGCCTTCGAGGAGCAGGCTGTCGGCAGCTCCAGCGCTGCGAAAACCGTCAAGGTCTCCAATCAAGGCAACGCTGCCCTCAGCTTCACCAAGATCACGCTGGCAGGACCAGACGCTACACATTTCGTCCAAACCAATACGTGCTCGAGCGCACTCGCGCCGGGCGCCGACTGCAATATCTCCATCGTCTACAAGCCGACTACTGAAGGCCCGAAATTGGCAGTGCTGTCCCTCGAGGGTAACTTCGCCAGCGCCGCAGCGACCGTTGGCATCGTCGCGGACGGCAAACGCCCGATGCAGGGTGGCCTGTGGCGTGGTAACGATCCGTTCTCCGGCAAGCCCTTGGTCGGTCTGATCGCAGAGAATCGACAGGCGCTGTTCCTGCTGCAGGATGGGAGCCAATACTTCGGTCCAGCCGCGGTCAAAGATGAACGATTCAGCGCCATGCTTGCCGTCGCAAACGCCAACGGCGTGCAGGGTGGCGTGCAAATCCAAGCCACCATCAAGAACGGCAACTCCATTAACGGCAAAGCCACGTTGGCGCCAAAGAGCGGCAATCCGAAAAGCGGCGACCTCAGTCTCGCCTTCGATACCCTCTACACGCGTGGCAGTTCGCTTGCTAAAGCTGCGGGTAACTACAAGAACGTCGGCAGCGGCGCCGTCATCAACATCAATGCCACCGGTGTGCTGTTCTCGCAGGAAGACGCGAGTGGTTGCGTCATCAACGGCTCAGTGGCGGTGATCGACAGTCGCTTCAATGCTTACGCGACCCGCCTGAGTTTCAGCGGCTGCAAAGGCGACAAAGCAGCGCTCAACGGCACCAACGCCTCTGGGCTGATGTTCATCGACGACACGACGTCACCCGCCAAACTCTCGCTCGGTGTGCAGAACCCAAAGCCGGGCTACGCGCTGACCCTGTCCGCCAGCAAACTGTAACGCTCACTCCGCAGACCCGCAGGTGCGGCCTGTTACTTGGATGTTCACTCATCCATGAACAGCGCCGTGCCCTCGGTCAATTCGCGGCGGGTGTAGACGCGAAAGGCGATCAGCGTTTCCGATTCGACGATACCGGACAGTGAATGGATGCTGCCGCTGACGATGTCGGCCAGATCCTCGTTGCGCTGAGCGCGAACGATGGCCACAAGATCATAACGCCCCGCCACCGAGAACACCTCGCTCACCCCCTTCACTTCGGCGATCTCGGCCGCCAAGGCCGCGCTGCGCGAGGGTTGAGCCTTGATCATCACCATTGCGGTTACAGACATACGATTGCCTCCCAATACTCTTTGATCGTGTCGCGTGACGTTCAGGTCACCGACTGTCTGACCACGACAGCCGGGCCGAATTTCCGCCAACGCTCCAACTCTTCCCGCAGTCCCTGCGCAGCGTCCCAGACATCGACGTAGCGCAGATACAGCGGCGTGAAGCCGAAACGCAGCAGGTCGGGCGCGCGAAAATCGCCGATGATCCCGCGCGCGATCAACTGCTGCATCAGCGCGTAGCCGTCTGGATGAGCGAACGAAACGTGGCTGCCGCGCTGCGCAGTATCGCGTGGCGAAGCCAGGGTGATGCCGAAGCCTTCACCAAACGACTCGACGAGCTCGACAAAGAGTTCCATCAGCGCCACAGACTTGCTTCGAAGCGCTGCCACGTCGAGACCCTCAAACACGCTTAGCGCGCCCTCGAGCGCCGCAAAAGCGAGGATCGGTGGCGTGCCGCATCGATGCCGTGCCATACCGGCGGCGGGCACGTACTCGTCGACGAAGTCGAACGGTCGTGCGTGCCCCAGCCAGCCCGACAGCACGGGCTGAAGATCGGGTTGCAGATCGCGACGTACATACATGAATGCCGGCGCACCGGGTCCGCCATTGAGATATTTGTAAGTGCAGCCCACGGCGAAATCGACCCGCGCGGCCGAGAGGTCGACGGGTACGGCACCCACCGAGTGTGACAAATCCCAAAGAATTCGTGCACCCTTCGCCTGCACCTGCGCCGTCACGCCGCTCAGATCGAACATCTCGGCGGTGGCGTAATGCACGTGGGTCAGCACGACGAGGAACGTGTGCTCGTCGGTCGCTTGATCAAGCTGTTCGCGCTCCGCGCAAACGAGCTCCAAGCCCGGCACCAGTGCAGTGAGCCCTTGCAAGAGATACGGGTCGGTCTGGAAATTGCCGCGCTCCGTGACGATGCGGTGGCGCTGACCCCTAATGCGCGCCGCGGCAGCGGCGATCTTGAAGAGATTCACTGAAGTGGAATCACATACGATCACTTCATCCGGGGCAGCACCGATGAGCGGCGCGATGCGCGCACCGAGACGCGCCGGAAACTCGATCCAGTCATGGGTGTTCCAGCTCTTGATCAGATCTGCACCCCACTCGGCGCGCAAGGTCTGCTGCACGCGGCGCTCGGCCGCGTGCGTCAATGCACCGAGCGAATTGCCATCGAGATAGATCACCCCGGGCGGCAGGTCGAACAACTGCCTTCGCGGTGAGAGCGGGTCGGCCTCATCGAGTGCGATGCAGGCTTGCCTGCTGCGCGGTGCCATCAGAGAAACTCCCGCAGCACCGCACGAACAGGCGTTGCCTCGATGCCGTCGATGGGCAACGGCAAAGCGATCAGTTCGTAGCGTCCCTCAGGGACTGCATCGAGCACGAGTCCCTCCAGTATGGCCATGCCGGCGCGGTGTGCCGCATGGTGTGCGCGCAGAGCCGTGCAGGTTTGCGGATCAACAGAAGGCGCATCGGTGCCGATC
>JBJTBK010000025.1:0-3699 GCA_046091245.1 Nevskiaceae bacterium
CCGCCGCCGCCGCGCCCCCACCCGCCGCGCCCCGCACCCCCCCCGCCCCCCGTCGCCCCCGCCGCCCACCCCGTCACCGAGCCAGCCGCCGGCCGCGCCCGAATCCAACCCGCCGGCCAGACCACCGTCGCGAGCAGGACCAGCATTGAAAGGGCTGTGGCGGGACGACACCGCATGAGCCGACTATACCTCTTCGAGATGCCGAAAAATGAACGGCCCCTTGCGGGGCCGTCCACTCATCAGGCTTGGAGGTCGGTCTTAGAAGCCGATTGCGATACCGGCTGAACCGCCCGTCTCGTCACCGGTCGTGGTGACGCCGAGCTTGAACTTGACGCGCTCGCTCACCACGAAGTCCATGCCGAGGGCCGCGGCGGTCTCGCTCGCGAAGGTGCCCACGCCAAGACCGAGGCTGAACTTGCCGTAGTTCACGGTCGGGATCGCAGCCAGCGCCATCGCCATGGCGATACCCTGACGGCTTTCCTTGGTCAGCGAATCCACGCGCTCGCCCAACTGGGTGACGCGGGTGTTCACGGTGTTGATGTTGTTCTGCAGGGTCGTGTCCGCCGCGGTACGCGCCGCGATCTCGGCGTTGATGTTGTTCTGCAGGGTCACATCCGCCGCCTTGCGGTCGGCATCAACCTTGTTGATGTTGTTCTGCAAGACGACGTCCGCGGCCTTGCGGTCCGCCACTTCCGTGTCGATGTTCTTCTGCAGCACGACGTCGGCCGCCTTGCGGTCCGCCACTTCCTTGTCGATGTTCTGCTGCAAGGTCACGTCGGCCGCCTTGCGAGCCGCCACTTCGTTGTCGATGTTCGTCTGCAGCGTGGCATCGGCCTTGTAGAGCTGGTCGAAGCCATCAACGATCGCCTGACCGACGTCGTCCTTGCCAATCAGCGTAGCGGCCGTCACACAGGCCTCGCTTTCCGGATTAGCGACGCACTCCGCAGCAGTCAGCACCGCCTTGGCGGGGTTGCTGGCATTCTTCGGATCTTTCAACAAGTCGTAGTTCGCATCCTTACCCAGCGCGAGCGGCTTGGCTGCGGCCGCGGTGAGCTTGTCGTATTCCTTCTGCTTGGCCGCCAGATCCGTTTCCGCGGCGGTGAGCTCCGTACGATCCGCCTCCGGGGTGAAACCGGTTACCGCACCACTCGCCTCTTCAAGAGCCGTCTCGGCCTCGTCCACGGCAGTCTCAAGGCCTTCAATAGGCTCCCGGGCCGTTACCAACGACCCCAACTTGGTCTCGTAGGCGGTCACTTTGCTCGCATAGGTGACGACGTCTGCGTCCGTCGGGTTCTCTTCAACATACGCCGAAACGGTCAAACCAGCTGCCGTTGCCTTCGGGATGAGGGTCTTTTCCGCGGCATTGACCGCGAGTGCAGCGGTCTCGACATCCTTTTCCAACGTCGTGATGCTGGCTTTCGCCGTCGCGAGTTCGGTTTTAGCAGTGGTGAGATCCGTCTTCTTCGCGGCTTCTTCCGTCTTGAATGCTGCCAAGGCGTCCTGATCGGCTTTAACCGCCAAGTCGTATTCCGTTTTGGCATCCGTCACTGCACCCTTGGCAGGGTCGAGTTCCTCTTCCTTATACGTCGCGGCCTCACTTTTCGCGACGCACTGCGCGCGATTCAACCACGCCTCGTAGGACGTCAAACATTCGGCAGGCAACTCCGCGTCTTCGATCGCCTGCTTGTAGGCGTCGACGCTCTTGGGAACGTTGAGCGGAGTGGATGCCGCCAACGCCGAGGTGGACAGCAACGCCACGGACAGCGCGCCAAGCCCAGCCGCACCGGCGAGTTTATTAAGTTTCATCGTGAGACCTCCAAGCCCCTTCTTAAGTATTGTTTCCCTGCGGAAACCGAAACCGGACCACGCAGGCGGACGCTAGCGTAGCGCCATCACCCTGCAAAATACGCGTTAGGATAACAAATTCACACTATTCTTGACAAAAAACCACCGCGTTGCAACCTCGCAACAGACTGGTCACTCCGCTCGGGCGCCCCGCCAGGCGGCACAGAAGCCGCTGGATTCAGCCCTTGGCCCGGCGCAGTGCTGATCCAGCGAGACCGTTTCGGCTCGCAGTTGCCGACTCAGCGCCTCACCCGCCGCGTCGACCACCACGCTGAAGGCCTGACCGGCCACGGGGCCCGCAGACAGTCGCGGGTTCTGCGCATCGACCGGCAGTACCCAGCCATTGATCTTGAGACCCTCGCCTACGCACTGCACAGCACTGACCACCACGGCCTCTGGCCGACCGGTCAACCCGACTTCAGCGGCCCAGCCCCCGCTGAGCGAGGCGCTGTGACCGCCGATCATCAGTGCGTAGCCATCTTGCACCGTCATCACCTGGCCCGCGCAGACGCTGACCCAGCCCGAGCTCGGCAAGGTCCGGCCCGGTAGACCATCCGGCCTGCGCCACAGCACATCGCTCGTGGGCGTCAGCGGTTTCGCGACGATCACACGATCAAGACCGTCGCGCTGTTCGAGGCGCCACTCACGGCTGGCCTCGACGCTGCGGCTCACGAGCACATAGCGTGTGCTGGCACTGGTCTCGTCTGCTGACGAGTGGACCGTATCCTCAGCGCCAGTCGTCGATGCAGCCGTCTTACCGTTGCTTGGGGCGCCCGCCGCTCCGAGGGTCAGCGCCAACGGCGGAGCACTCGCCTCGGTGGCCACGGGCTGCTCGACGGGGATGGTCACCCACAACGGATCACTGACCGTACGCGACACGTCGAGCGCCGCGCCACCCGTTGTCGGTTGATAGACGAAGGTGAGCGTCGTGCGACGGCCGAGCGTGAAGCCCGCGCCATAGCCCACGGCTTCGAAGTAATTGTTGCCGAGCCCATCCGTTCCCACGACCAGCGAGGTCGTCCACTTAGCTAATGCCGCCGCATCGGTGATGGTGATTTCCTTGTCGTAATTGATCGCCGTCGAGCCCGCAGGCAGCGTGAACCCTTCGTAGAACTGATAGTCCGCCGGCGACCAGCCCGTGAAAAACGCCTGGCGGATCGAAATTTCGCGCGAAGCATCGTCTCGCGTACCGGTGATAGTCGTATTGATCTTCACCGCCGTCAGCGTGCCTAGCGTCTTATCGAAAACCTTGTACGGCGTGTAGCTCCAACCCTGCGCGGCGACACGTCCGTTGTAGTCCCAGAGGTCGTAGCGCTTACTGTCACCGCTGAACGACTGGGTGACCTCGCGCGGGCCACTACTACTCGTACCGCAGGTGTTAGTCGTGCTGACGCGGTGCTTAAAGACTCGCAGTGTCCTACGCTCCGCGCCTTCGCGCAGCGCAGCGGCCACATACACGTTGCCATCACAACTGACCGTGAGGCTCGTCTGCGAATCAAAGGAGCTCTGCACACCTTGGGTATCGCCGAGGTTGTTGGTACCCACCCAACCCGACACCACGTAGGGGCCCGCCAAAGCCGACAGCGTGCGGGTCGCGTGGTTGAGCTTGACCAGCGTCACCGCCTGCTGCGTGTTAGTCGGCTGCCCGGTCGCTGACGTGCCGCCTTGATACAAAGCGATGTAGAAATCATCGCCGCTACCGCTATAAGCGATGGATGCGCTGAGACCTTCATAGCTCGTGGGATTCAAAGAAATCTTCGTACCCACTGTGTCGATCAACTGAACACCCGAACTACCGAGCGTGAAGCGTACGAAGTAGAGCTGGGCGCGCCCATCCGTATCCTGGTCGCGATA
>JBJTBK010000026.1:0-3585 GCA_046091245.1 Nevskiaceae bacterium
CGCCGACGCACCCGGCCACCAGATAGACCTGATCAGGCGCGAATTCTTTAAAGAACGAGTCTACGGCCGCTTGATTGCGCAGGTCGAGCTCAGCGCGCGTGCGTAGCAACAGGCGATCTGCAGCCAGAGGCGAGAGTTGACGCACAATGGCGCTGCCCACAAGCCCCCGGTGGCCAGCGACGAAAATACGCTCCGAACCTGTCATGACTCAGGGCTCATGACGACGGAATAATTTGAAACCCTCGCGGCGCATGTGGGCCTCGCGGCGCGCAAGCTCGAGATCGCTCTCGATCATTTCGGACACCATACCTTCGAAGCTGTGCTGCGGCTGCCAACCGAGAACTCGCCGCGCCTTCGATGAGTCACCGAGCAATGAGTCGACTTCGGTCGGCCGGAAATAACGCGGATCGATACGCACCAGAGTTTTGCCGGTTGCGAGATCAACACCCTGCTCCATGACGCCTTCGCCGCGCCATTCAAGCTCGAAACCGAGCAGACGCCCCGCGAGCGTCGCAAACTCACGCACGGTGTGTTGAACCCCGGTGGCGATCACGTAATCGTCAGGTTCGCGCTGCTGCAACATCAGCCACTGGGCACGTGCGTAGTCGGCCGCGTGACCCCAGTCACGGCGGGCATCAAGATTGCCCAAAAAAATGCTCTCTTCGAGCCCCTCACGAATGCGCGCAAGGCCGCGGGTGATCTTGCGCGTCACGAAGGTCTCGCCGCGCACCGGCGACTCGTGATTGAACAGGATTCCGCTGCAGGCATAGAGACCGTAGGCCTCGCGGTAATTCACCGTGATCCAGTGCGCATAGAGCTTGGCGACCCCATAGGGCGAGCGCGGATAAAACGGCGTGGTCTCGGTCTGCGGCACTTCGCGCACGCGACCAAACATTTCGGAGGTCGAGGCTTGATAAAAGCGGGTGCGCTGCTCCAGACCCAAAATGCGTATCGCCTCGAGCAAACGCAGCGTGCCGATCGCATCGGCGTTCGCAGTGTATTCGGGCATCTCGAAGGACACGGCCACATGACTCTGCGCCGCGAGGTTATAGATCTCGTCGGGTTGGGTCTGCTGCACGATCCTGATGAGATTGGCCGAGTCGGTCATGTCGCCATGATGCAGATGCAGACGCGGATCGGGGTCGTGCGGATCTTCGTAGAGGTGATCGATGCGATCGGTATTGAAGAGCGATGTGCGGCGCTTGAGGCCGTGCACGACATAGCCCTGCTCAAGCAGCCACGCTGCCAGATAAGCACCATTTTGGCCGGTGATGCCGGTGATGAGGGCCGTCTTTTCCATAGTCGACTTATGGTAGCTGATCCGCCCGATATGCCCCGAGCGCCTGTCGATACTGCTCAAGCAGGGACTCGAGCCCGCGTTCTGGGGTATGCACGGCTTCGTACCGGCGGCGGCCCGCTGCGCGCAGGTTCTCCGCAAGCGCGGGTGATGCGAAGAGCTGCATCATCCGCTGCTGCAAATGCGAGGCATCGCCCGCGGTAAAGGTGAGTCCGCGCTCGTCGTTACCGATCATTTCTGCCATGCCACCTAGGCGCGAGGCAATGACCGGCACACCGAGCGCCCATGCTTCGAGGATGACCAACGGCATCCCCTCGAACCAGCGCGAGGGCACAACCTGCATGCTTGCGCGGGCAACGATCTGCAGCGCCTCGGCGCGCGGCAGATTACCGAGAAACTCGACGGGTAAGCGATGTTCGGTCGCGAACTGCTGGCAGATTCGTCTCAATCGACCCTCGCCCAGCACCTTGAGCGACATGCCGGCGATGCCGCGCCAAGCTTCGAGCAAGGTCAGAATCCCTTTCTCTTCCGTGAGGCGCCCAGAGAATACGGCGTACGGTGGGGATGGGCGCGGCTGCTCGTTCAGCTGGCCCCTATTGGCAGGCAGCTCGATGAAGTTTGCGCGCACCGCCACCCGTTGCGAGTCGATGCCAAGGCTCAGCAAGCGATCGCGCGCAAACTCCGTGAGCGCCAAAAACCGAGTCACTCCTCGCTGCAGAACGCCCGACCGGTGCAAGCGGCGCTGCAGGATCGCCACGGGCAGCGTTGCCGGTCGCGAGCGCCGAAAACAGCCATGCTGGATCGCGGGCCACACCTGCGCACCAGTGCAAGACTCACAAACTTCGCCCGCACGGTAGTGCGTCGCGGCAGCACAGGAGAGACGATAGTTGTGCACCGTTTGCACCACGGGTAACCGCGCCGCGCGACAGACTTCGTAGGCGCTCGGACTGATGAGCGGGAACAGGTTATGCACGTGCGCAAGTGCGGGTCGCTCGCGCTCGATCAGCTCGGCGAGCTCGCGCTGCGTCCGCCGCGATCCCTGCATCTCGAGGACCGTGGAGAGAAGGTCCAGCGGATTTGCTTCGGACACTTCATCGAGGCTACGTTCATAGCGAACGACTTGGTGCCCCGCGTTTTCGAGCAGCCGATGCTCCGCATCGACGACGACATCCTCGCCGCCCGGTGCCGCCCGGCTGTAGCGGTTGTGGATCAGCAGGATTTTCATGACGCCTGGTCTACAGGCCCACCTCGGTAACCGAGGTGATGCTCAGCATCATGATCACGACCACGCCACCGACGATGAGACCCATGATGAGGATGAGCAGCGGCTCGAGCAGCGTGGTCAATCGCAGCGCCCAAGCCGAGAAAGAGTCTCGGCTACGGCGAGCGATCTCGGTGAATACTTTGGCGAGCTCACCACCCTCTTCACCCACTTCGAGGAGCGAAGCATAGTAATCGGGGAATAATCGGGTCTGACGCAATACTTTGGAGAGCTGCTCGCCGCGCTTCACTTTTTCGACGGCGGCGTTCATCTCGCGCCGCAGCGTGCCGTGACGAATGTTGCCGGTGGCCAGCGTAAGCGCACGATCGACCGGCAGATCGGCATCGAGCATGAGCCCGAGACCACTCGAAAAACGGATGCGCTCGACCATCGAGAGTGCGTCTCTGAGGCCGGGTGTATCAAGCAATAAACGATCAAAAAAATCGACGACCGAAGCAGACTTGCGAAAGCGCCATACGAGGTAACCTGCAGCAGCCACCGCGATGCCGACCAACCATTGCCAGTCGCGCATGAACTCGCTGGTGCCCAACAAGGCCGCCGTGTACCAAGGCAGCTCTGTGGCGTCGGCGAACAGACTCTCAAGATTGGGGACCACGAAATTGAAAATAAAGAGCAAGGCCAGCACGCACACACCGGCCACCACGAGCGGATAGGTCGCTGCGGAGAGCACCTTTTGACGAAGTTCGCGCTGAAAGCGCAGGTCTTCCGCGAGCCCGCGAAAGACCTCGGGCAGACGCCCGCCCGCCTCGCCGAGCGCCACCAGATTGACGTACAGCTTGTCAAAGATTTCAGGGTGCGCTGCCGTCGCCTCGGAGAGCTGGCGGCCACTTTTGAGATCCGCCGAAAGCGCGTTCAGGAGTCGCGACATCGCCCCACCCTTGCCCGCACGCTGCAAAATGCCGATCGCACGATCGATGCGCACGCCGCTGTCGAGTAGCAGACTGAGCTCTGCGGTCAGAAACTCGAGGTCGGCCAAACTGACTTTGTCGCTCTCGAGACCGAGCGC
>JBJTBK010000027.1:0-8735 GCA_046091245.1 Nevskiaceae bacterium
TTCTAAACCCAACCCGCTCGCGGCCTGACGGAACGACTCATGACAAGCATCGACATCAAGGTCCCTGATCTCGGCAACTTCAAAGATGTGATCGTCATCGACCTGCTCGTCAAGCCGGGCGATCAGGTGGAGGTGGATACGCCGATCGCGACCCTCGAGACCGAGAAGGCGACGATGGATGTACCGTCCTCTGCCGCAGGCGTCGTCACGGCGCTGCATATCTCGCGGGGCGGCACGGTGAATTCGGGGGACCTCGTCGCCACGCTTGAGGGCAGTGCGGTCTTTTCGCCGGCAGCGATCTCGCAGGCTGCGCCGGACAAGGCAACACCGCCGCCGGCTGCTGCGGTGCCCGCGCCGGTCGCACCCAGTGCCGCACCGCCGGCACCGACGCTGGCGCCGACGACCGTCGGCGCGATCCGCGGTGAGCTGCCGCCGATTCAGGAAGCGGGGTTTACCACCGCTCACGCTGGGCCCTCGGTGCGTCGTCTTGCGCGCGAGTTGGGCGTCGATCTGGCGCGTGTCGCAGGCTCCGGGCCAAAGGGGCGCATCACTCACGAGGATGTGAAGGCCTGGGTCAAACGGGCGCTGCAAGGCGCGTTCGCACCGGCGGCGCCGGCGCTGCCCAAGGTGCCGGTAGTCGATCATGCCGCGTTTGGGGCGATCGACACGCAACCGCTCAGTCGAGTGCGGCGCATTTCAGGTCCAAGACTGCACGCGTCGTGGGTGAGTATTCCGCATGTCACGCAGTTCGACGAAGCGGACATTACCGAGCTCGAGGCGCTTCGGGTCTCGCTGAAGTCAGAGGCCGCAGCACAGGGCGTGAAACTCACGCCGCTCGCGTTCATCATCGCGGCATGCGTGCGAGCTCTGGCTGAGTTTCCGAACTTCAACACCTCGCTCGATGAGAGCGGGCAGAGCCTGGTCTATAAAAAATATTTCAATTTGGGATTCGCAGCCGACACGCCGAACGGTCTGTTGGTGCCTGTGATCCGTGACGTCGAACGCAAGGATGTATTCGCGATCGCGCGAGATCTCGCGGCACTCTCGGAGCGTGCACGGGGCGGCAAGCTTGCTGGCACCGACATGCAGGGCGTGTGTTTTACCGTCTCGAGTCTCGGCGGCATTGGCGGCACGGCGTTCACACCGATCATCAATGCCCCCGAAGTCGCCATCCTTGGTGTATCGCGCTCGGTGACCAAGCCCGTGTATCGCGACGGCAATTTCGTGCCGAGGCTGATTTTGCCGTTGTCGCTGTCGTACGACCATCGGGTCATCGACGGTGCAGAGGGCGTTCGCTTCACCACTTGGCTCGCGGCTGCGTTGGCCGAGCCCGCGGCCCTTGTGCCGGCCCTGCGTAGCTGAGGTCGGTCATGAGCACACAAGAGATCCGCGTTCCGGATTTGGGCAACTTCGCTTATGTGCCCGTCATCGATGTGCTGGTGAAAGTGGGCGAGAGCGTCGAGGCCGAAGCCCCGCTGATCACGCTCGAGACCGACAAAGCCTCGATGGATGTGCCGACGCCAATGGCCGGCACGATCGTCGAAGTGTGCGTCGGCAAAGGCGAACGCGTGTCCAAAGGCAGCGTCATTGCTCGCATCGCTGTGGTGAGCGCTGCTGCAGCACCGAGTACCGGCGTCGTCGCTGCGGCTTCAGCAACCCCCGTCGCTGCGCCCGCAACGGCGGCGCCGATCGCCGCACCACGAATCGAAACGGGTCCCATCGCCGGTGCGGATCAGCACGCGCCCTTGCTGGTGCTCGGCGCCGGGCCGGGGGGTTACACCGCCGCGTTCAGGGCGGCGGATCTCGGTCTTGCAGTCACGCTCGTCGAGCGGGGAGCGACCTTGGGCGGCGTTTGTTTGAATGTGGGTTGCATTCCCTCCAAGGCGCTGCTGCACGCGGCCAAGGTCATCGATGAGGCCCATGCGATGGCCGAGCACGGCATCGTGTTTGGTGCGCCGCAGATCGACGTGCCCAAGTTGCGGGCGTGGAAGTCTTCGGTGGTCGGCAAGCTGACCGGCGGACTGTCCTCGCTCGCGCGC
The DNA here is from genome assembly GCA_046091245.1 of Nevskiaceae bacterium. GTDB lineage: Bacteria > Pseudomonadota > Gammaproteobacteria > Steroidobacterales > Steroidobacteraceae > UBA964. The sequence continues at coordinate 2,040 of JBJTBK010000027.1, forward strand.
CAGCGCAAGATCACGGTATTGCAGGGCGAGGGTCGTTTCGTCGGGCCTCGGGTCATCGAGGTGAAGAGCGCAGAGGGCGTGCGTACGGTGAGCTTTGATCATTGCATCATCGCGGCCGGTTCGATGCCGGTACGGCTGCTTGGGTTGCCCGAGGATCCGCGGATCATGGATTCGACGGCGGCGCTGGAACTTGCGGATGTTCCGGCGCGGATGCTCGTCATCGGCGGCGGCATCATCGGGCTCGAGATGGGCTGTGTCTACGAGGCGCTCGGCAGCAAGGTCAGCGTCGTCGAGTTGATGCGGCAGTTGATGCCGGGTGCCGATCCGGATCTGGTCAAGCCGCTCGAGAAGCGGCTGCGCAAGCGTTACGAGCAGGTGATGCTCGGAATCAAGGTCAAGGCCGTAACGGCGGAAGCTGCGGGGATTCGCGTCAGTTTCGAGGGCGAGGGTGCGCCTGAGCCGCAGCTCTACGATCGGGTGCTGGTGGCCGTCGGACGCAAGCCGAATGGCTCACTGCTCGATGCGGGCAAGGCGGGCGTCAGCGTCGACGAACGCGGTTTCATCGCGGTCGATAAGCAGATGCGCACCAACGTGCCGCATATCTTTGCGATCGGCGATTTGGTAGGTCAGCCCATGCTGGCCCATAAGGCCAGTCACGAGGGTAAGGTCGCGGCCGAGGTGATCGCTGGGGAAAAGCGCGCTTTCGACGCAAGGGTCATTCCCTCGGTGGCCTACACCGATCCTGAAGTGGCTTGGGTGGGTTTGACGGAAACCGAAGCGAAAGCGATGGGCATCGCTGTGCAGAAGGGCGTGTTCCCTTGGGCTGCGAGTGGTCGCTCGCTCGCTCAGGGTCGCGATGAGGGGTTCACCAAGTTGCTCTTCGATCCGCAGAGTCACCGAGTGCTGGGCGGCGGCATCGTCGGACCCAATGCGGGCGAGTTGATTGGCGAGATCTCGCTCGCCATCGAAATGGGCGCAGATGCCGCGGATGTTGGTCTGACGATCCATCCGCATCCCACCCTTTCGGAGTCAATTGCCTTCTCGGCAGAGGCCTTTGAAGGCACGCTCACCGACCTTTACATCCCCAAGAAAAAGTAGGCCTATCGCCGACGGGTGTTGAGTGCCTCGAGATCTTCGAGGTAGCGGCGCTCGTCGGGCGCCGCGCCCGCTCGCTGCGCCTCCCAGAGTGCGCGACCGAGCGCCTCCATCATGCGATGCTCGGCCTCGTGCGCGCCAAATTGGCCTGCGAGGCGAGTGTGGATTCGCTGAATGCCCGCCGGTCGATTTGTACCCACCTGTTCGCGCAGGGCCATGTGCATCGACAAATGCAGAAACGGGTTCGTGCCTCCGCTGTCGGCGCTGAACTCGGCCTGTAGCGCAGCATCGCCCTGTTCCAGCCATCGGTGATATTCGGGGTGTTCACCGACGATGGCGGCGAGCTGTGCCTCGAGCGGCGTCAGCACAGCGCCTGCGCGGGACTGCTGCCAGGCCTGCAGCCAGCCACGTCGCAGTTCATCGCGTGAGCCGCCGAATAGCAGGCTCATGGATCCGTCCGAGTCTTGTGCCGAAACGAGCAAAGGTCCGCGATACAGCAGACGGGGCAGGCGGGTTTTCGCGCCTTGCACACATAGCGCCCGTGCAGGATCAGCCAGTGGTGGGCATCTTTGAGAAATTCCGCGGGAATATTTTTGAGCAACTTTTTCTCGACCGCCAGTACGGTTTTTCCCGGCGCGAGCCCGGTGCGATTCGCGACACGGAAGATATGCGTGTCGACGGCCATCGTCGGTTCGCCGAAGGCGGTGTTGAGGACCACGTTCGCTGTCTTGCGACCGACTCCGGGCAGCGCTTCGAGCGATTCCCTTGTTCGTGGCACCTCGCCGCCGTGCTGCTCGAGAATCAGGCGGCAGGTGGCGAGAATGTTTTTGGCCTTGCCTTTGTAAAGGCCGATGCTCTTGACGTAATCGGCGAGGCCATCCCCGAGCGCCAGGATCGTCGCCGGCGTGTTGGCAATCGGGAACAGTTTGCGTGTGGCGATATTGACGCTGCGATCGGTTGCTTGGGCAGACAGAATCACTGCGACCAGTAATTCGAACGGTGTTGCGTACTCAAGCTCTGTAGTGGGATTTGGGTTACGCGCCCGCAGGCGTTCGAACATCGTCTGTCGCGCAGCGGGTTTCATTCAATGTGGCTCATCGGCAATGCCTCTTATGGGGGGCTCGACTGAGGCAGGCGCTTGCGCTCGGCGAGCAGGGCGAGACGCTCCGCCTCGCGTCGCTCGCGGCGGCTGCGATGGGCGTGATGCCGTTGCCGATTGTCGGTAGGCAAGGGCGCAGGGCCGTGTTCGGTCTGTCGAGGGCGCAGCACGATGCAGTCCACGGGACAGGGCGCGATGCATAACTCACATCCTGTGCACCGATCTTCGAGCACCACGTGCAGCTGACGTTGCGCACCGACGATGGCATCGACCGGGCAAGGAGGTAGGCAGCGTGCACAACCAATGCAGCGCTCTGGATCGATCCACACGACCTGCGGCGCCGCCTCCACTCCGCAACGGGTATCCAAGGGTAGTGCGGGGGTATCGAGCAGCGCGGCGAGTCGCTGGATGGTGGCGCTGCCACCCGGTGGGCAGCGGTTGAGGGCCTCTTCGCCGCGCGACAGGGCTTCGGCATACGGTAGACAACCGTTGTACCCGCAGCGTGTGCACTGCGTTTGCGGCAGCAGCGCGTCAATGGCTTCGACGCTGGCTGTGTGCCTCATGTCGCGACACTCAACTGATGGGCATGCCGCCGGCGGCGCCGTCGTCTGCCGTCAGCAGAAAGACGCGGTCGTTCTCGTCCGTTGCGCACAGCACCATGCCTTCCGAGATACCAAAGCGCATTTTGCGCGGCGCAAGGTTGGCGACGAGCACCACGCGCTTGCCAATCAGGGACTCCGGCGAGTAGGACTTGCGGATGCCTGAAAACACCGTGCGTTGCGTGTCGCCAAGGCCGAGCGTCAGTTTCAGCAATTTGTCTGAGCCCTCGACCGTGCTGGCGGCCAACACTTCGGCGATACGCAACTGCACCTTGGTGAACTCGTCGATACCGATGATGCCCGGCTCGCTGGCGATCGTCGGGGTCACAGCTTTCGGCGTCGCGACGCGGGCTGCGACCGCTGTGACTGCTGCAGGTGCTGCGGGTGTTTCCGGTTGTGCAACGAGTGCGGCAACGGATTTCAACTCAAGTCGCGTGGCCAGCGGCTCGTAACTGGCGAGCGCCGTGCCGAGTAGTGGCGTATCGACTTCGCTCCAGCGCGCGAGCGGCGTGCCCAAAAACGCTGCGGCCTTGCAGGCCATCTGCGGCAATACCGGCGCGAGGTACAGCATCAACACCCGAAACAAGTTGATGCCTTGTGTGGCCACTGCCAGGGCCGCCTCGGCCTGTGCGGGGTCGCGCGCCAGCGCCCAAGGCTTGCGAGCGTCGACGTACTGATTCGCGCGATCGGCCAACTGCATGATTTCGCGGATCGCCTGCGAGTAATCGCGCCCCTCGTAGAGGGCGGCAATTCGCGGTGCGGCTGCGGCGAATTCCCTATGCAGATCCGGCTCAGGCAGGCTCGTGGCCAAGCGACCGCCGGCACGCGCGACGAACCCTGCGCAGCGACTGGCAATGTTGACGAGTTTGCCGACAAGATCGGAATTGACGCGAGCAGTGAAGTCCTCGAGCGATAGATCGATGTCGTCGACGCCTGGACCGAGCTTGGCGGCAAAGAAATAACGCAGCGGCTCGGCAGGCAGATGCTCGAGGTAGCGACGCGCAGTGATGAACGTACCGCGCGACTTGGACATCTTCTGACCGTTGATGGTCAAAAACCCATGCACGTGCACTGCGGTCGGGCGGCGGAAGCCCGAACCGTGCAGCACGGCAGGCCAGAACAAGGTGTGGAAATAGCTGATGTCCTTGCCGATGAAGTGATGTAACTCGGTCGGCGAGTCCGCCTTCAGGTAGTGGTTCATATCGAGGCCCACGCGAGTGCACAGCGCCTTGAAGCTGCCGAGGTACCCGATCGGCGCATCGAACCAGACGTAAAAATATTTGCCCGGATGCCCTGGGATACCGAAGCCGAAATACGGCGCATCGCGTGAGATGTCCCAATCCTGCAGCCCTGCGGCGAACCACTCCTCGAGCTTGGCGCGAACAGCGGGCTGCAGCGAACCGCTTGCCACCCACTCGCGAAGCATGGCGTCGAAATGCCCAAGGGCAAAGAAAAGATGCTCGGATTCACGCCATACGGGGGGCGTGCCGGAAATCGTCGACTTGGGTTCCAGCAAATCGGCGGGGGTGTAGGTCGCGCCACAGGCTTCGCAGCTGTCGCCGTATTGATCCGGCGTCTTGCAGGTCGGGCAGGTGCCACGGACGTAACGGTCGGGCAGGAACAGGCCGGCGGTCGCGTCATAGGCTTGGCGAACACTGCGCCGCGTGATGTGCCCGGCCGCGTTCAGCCGCTCGAACATCAGGTCGGTGAAGTAGCGATTCTCGTCGCTGTGGGTGGAGTGAAAGTGATCGTGACCGATCAGGAAGTCGCGGTAATCGGCGCGGTGCTCCTCGGCGACGCGCGCAATCAGCGCCTCCGGGGTCACGCCCTCCGTCTGCGCCTTGATCATGATCGGTGTGCCATGCGTGTCTTCGGCGCACACGTAGAGGCAGTCGTGGCCCTGCATCTTCTGGAAGCGCACCCAGACATCGGTTTGCACGGCCTCGATGATGTGTCCGAGGTGCAGGGGGCCGTTGGCGTAGGGCAGGGCGCTGGTGACGAGGAGCTGGCGTGGCATGGCGCAATTATCGCACAAGCGGTGCGCGATCCCGGCGCGTTACGGGCTAGAATTACCGGATGCCGGAGACACACGACACCACTGCCCTGCAGGCTGCAATCGGCGAGTTCGTCGAGCCCAATCTTCGCCAGTCACTGGCGGAAGCCAAGGCAATCCGGGCCCTCGAGCGCCATGGCGCAGGCTGGCGTGTAACGCTCGCCCTCGGCTTCCCTGTGGAGGGCTATGCCGCCGCGCTTCAAACGGCGCTGCAGCAGCATCTGACCGCGCGCGGGATTGCAGATCCGGTAGCCGTCACGCTGCAGGCCCACATCGCCTCGCACGCCGTGCAGCGCGGTCTTGCGCCACTTGCCGGCATCAAGAATGTGGTCGCGGTGGCTTCGGGCAAAGGTGGCGTTGGCAAGTCCACCGTGGCGGCGAATCTCGCGCTGGCGTGGGCTGCGCAGGGTGCGCGCGTCGGCTTGCTGGATGCCGACAGCTACGGTCCGTCCCAGCCCATCATGCTCGGCTTGCAGGGGCAACGCCCGAGTTCGCGTGACGGCAAGCGCATTCAGCCGCTGCGCGCTCACGGTGTCGTCGCCATGTCGATCGGCTTTCTCGTCGATGTCGAGCAACCGATGGTGTGGCGTGGCCCGATGGTGACCTCGGCGCTCAATCAATTGCTCGCCGACACCGACTGGGGCGAGCTCGACTATCTGGTTGTCGATATGCCCCCCGGTACGGGCGACATCCAGCTGACATTGTCTCAGCGGGTGCCAGTCTCGGGGGCAGTGATCGTCACTACACCGCAAGATATTTCCTTGGCCGATGCCCGCAAGGGATTGCGCATGTTCGAGAAAGTGAACGTGCCGGTGCTCGGTATCATTGAAAACATGGCCGTCCACGTATGCACGAACTGCGGTCACGCCGAGCACGTGTTTGGCGCGGGCGGTGGCGAGCGTATGGCGGCCCAGTACAACGTGCAGTTGCTGGGTTCGTTGCCGCTCGATGCACGGGTGCGCGAAGAGGCGGACGGTGGTCGGCCTAGCGTGGTCGCCGCGCCATCGAGCGCTCGGGCGGAGGCTTTTTTGGCGTTGGCGCATCGCACGGCCGGCGAGTTGGCGCGCCGCTCGCGTGATCGCAGCGGCGCTTTTCCGAAAATCATCGTCGAGGACACATGAGCATCAAGTCCGATCATTGGATCCGCCGTATGGCTGCCTCGCACGGCATGAGCGAGCCGTTCGAGCCGGGACCGGTTCGCACCGCGCTCGGGGAACGGATTATTTCCTACGGCACGTCGAGTTACGGCTACGACGTGCGCTGCGCGCGTGAGTTCAAGATCTTCACGAACATCAACTCGACGATCGTCGATCCCAAGGCTTTCGACGAAAAAAGTTTCGTCGATGTCGACTCCGACGTCTGCATCATTCCGCCGAATTCGTTCGCACTGGCACGGACCGTCGAGTATTTCCGTATCCCGCGGAGCGTGCTCACCGTGTGTCTGGGCAAGTCGACCTATGCGCGCTGCGGCATCATCGTCAACGTGACGCCGCTGGAGCCCGAGTGGGAAGGCCACGTGACCCTCGAGTGCTCCAACACGACACCGCTGCCTGCCAAGATCTACGCCAACGAGGGCGTGGCGCTGATGCTGTTCTTCGAGAGCGATGAGGTCTGTTCTACCTCGTACCGCGATCGCGGCGGCAAATATCAGGGGCAGAAGGGTGTGACGTTGCCGCGCACCTCGCGGCGGTAGGTCTTCAGGCGCATCGACCACTCGAGCCGATCGCCGCGTTTGCGCTCCGCCTGCACCGGCAGGAAGCCGAGCGAGGGGGCGTACCAGACGCGCGTCACACGATCCGAGCTCGGACGGTGGCTAGACCAGACCACCGTGTCGAGCTCGGATCGTGTGA
>JBJTBK010000028.1:0-3092 GCA_046091245.1 Nevskiaceae bacterium
CCGCCCGTGCGCTGCTCCGGTCTGCGGCGGCCGCAGCGCAGACCGACGCTTCCGCCTCACCATCGGCGGCTCTGGCGGCGCGAGTCGCTGCGCTGACGGAGGGCTTTCGCGGCAGCGTGTCGCTGTACGCGCGTAACCTGGATACCGGCAGTGAGTTCGGCGTGGGCGCCGATGTCCCGGTGCGCACGGCGAGTACCATCAAACTGCCGATTGCCTGCACGGTCGCGATGTTGGTGAAGCGGGGGAAAGCCTCGTGGGAAGAATCTCTGCTGCTTCGCGAGCAGGACAAAGTGTCAGGCTCGGGTGTCGCAGCCGATCTGTCGGCGGGCAAGACGCTATCGCTGCGCGATGCGACCATGCTGATGATCACCGTCAGCGACAACACGACGACCAATCTGATTCTCGATCGCATCTCTGCAGATGCCGTCAACGACTATATGGACGAGTTGGGTCTGCCGATCACGCGCTCGATGCGTAAGGTGCGCGGTGACGGGACCCAATTGAAACCCGCTGAGGGGTGGAGCCGCGCCGGCTTGATCGAAGCCAACAAGCGCTTTGGTATCGGCTCCTCGACGCCGCGCGAGATGGTGACGCTGCTGACGCTACTCGCGCAAGGCAAGGTGGTCGATGCGGAATCCTCACGCATCGTGCTCGACATGCTCGAGCGACAAAAATACAAGGACGGAATTGGCCGGCGCATGGGCGAGGCCCGCGTGCTGAGTAAGTCCGGAGGGCTCGATGCACTGCGCAGTGATGTGGGCATCGTTGATACGCCGCACGGGCGCGTGGTCCTCGCCATCACGGTGGACGATCTACCCGAGATCGACTACTCGCCCGATAACCCCGGGCTGCGACTCATCGCGGATCTGGCTGAAGTGCTGGTCGAGTCGCTGCGCTGACTGAGGCGGCGAGCATCCACTGGGCGCTCCAGTAGAGCACCATAAGCGTCACTTGCGTCGTCATCGACGCGACGACGAAACGATTGCGCGCGACGAGCACGTCGCTGATCGCGAAAATTACGGCACCGAGTGCACTCCATTTCGCCACCGATGCCGCGACTTCTGGGCGACCCAGCTGTGCGAGTGCGCGCCACATCATGCTGCAGATCACGATGACGTAAGCGAGCACCGCGCTGCGCAGCTCGCCGAGATACGGTTGAAGGGTAATGAACACCACGGTGCCGAAGGCGGCCACGACGGCGGCCCAACCCAGTGCGGGCGTACGGGTGCGTCGGACGAAGGCGTAGAGATACAGCAGGTGTGCCACCAGAAAGGCGAGCAGCCCGAAAAGAAACGCATTGATGGGCAGTGACAACAGCAGATCGCCGAGCGCCGAGAAGCCGAGGCCCGCGGTCATCCATTTGGCGTCTGATCCCGCGTGGGTGCCGACCCAGAGGGCCAGTGCGAGCACCGGGATCGGTTTCGTCACCCATTGCACTGCCAGCACTTCGAGCAGCATGGCGGCGAAATACATCGCCGCCGCAGCAAGGCCGACGATGGCCAGCAGTCTAGAAGAGACCTGGCATCTCACGCTGGGCTACCGTCGGCTGATCGGGCACCAAGGGCTCAAGCTCAAGCGTGTCAGTTCCCGGCAAGACCGCGGCGGCCGCTTGCTTGCGCCCCGTGAGCGCTGCGACGCCGGCGCTAACGGGAATGGCAGTGCAGGACTTACCCGCCAAATAGTCGAGGGCCTGGCGAGTCGAGGCTTCGTTCGCGTTGCCGAGCGATTGCGTGACATCGTCAGCGGCGCGGCAGCTGGCCTTGACGGTTTCCGCCAACCCGTTGAAGTACGCATCGGAGTTGGCTGAATTGCGCGTCGTGAAGGCCAGCACACGCAGACGATCATCGCAGGCCGAGCGATCAACGGCGATTTGTCCGACGGGTTTGCCAAAGGTGTTGTCGCCGATCAACGCCAAGTTGGCGTTGAAGTAGGGAATGAAGCCATTGATGACAAGTTCGCTCGCCGAAGCGGTGGATCGAGTGCCGATGAACGCAATCTTGGTCGGCGAGACCGCTTCGGGTTGGGTTGCGAAATACTTGATCGAGTTATTCGACGACTTCTCGGGCCGAAACGTCAGTTGCGAGAAGATTTGCCCCGACGAGCGATTGCCGCCGAGCAGATCGCCCATCAACTCGCCGGTGGAGACGAGTCCGCCGCCGTTGTACCGAAAATCGACGATGACCTCGGTCACGCCCGCGTTGCGGAACTTAAGGAACTCCTCACGCAGTCTCGCGTTTGCCGAGGAAATGAAAGTCCGCAGATTGATGTAACCCACCTTCTTGGTGCCATCCTGCAGGATCACGCCACCGTAGCGTGGCGAGACGGGCTCGATGCTGTAATCGGCCTTGGCGACCGTCAGGTCTCGCGTACCCGAGGGGCCCGAGACACGCAGCACCCGCGTCGTACCCGCGGTGTTCGGGCCGAGTGCGTTGGTGACACCGCTCGCACCCTCGGCGGCAATGATGTCCGCGACCGAGCGAATGTTCGCGGTGGTCGTGCCAACGCCGAGCAGTTCGTCGCGTCGGTCGATGCCCGCGGCGAGTGCGGGAGCATTCTCGAACGCTTCAGTGATGAAGACGCGCCGGGCTGCGGTGTCGCTAAAGAGGCGGATACCAAAGCCTGCCGTGGCGCCAGAGTTGAAGAAGGCGTTCTCTTCGACGATGGAAGTCACGTACGTGAAGTTCCGATCTTTGCCTTGGGCGCGTGCCGTGGCCGTCATGAAGCTGATCAAGGCGTCGACGGTGGCGTAATCGTCGACATTTACGGTGTTGGGCAGCGTCTCCGGATACAGATACCACTCGCGCAGTTGCTGCACGACCCAGTTCTTCCGATCGGTCGCCGAACACGAAGTGACAGGTGCCGTCGGCGTCACGCTGGCACCGGCCGAGGCTTCGCTATTGCCCACGGCGTTGCGCGCGGTGACCGTGCAGTTGTAGCTCGTGCCGTTGGTGAGGCCGGTCACTGTGAGGGGGCTGCCTGCGCCCGTGGCCGTGCGGCTTGAGCCGCTGGCGGCGCAGGTGGCGGTGTAATCGAGGATGGCCGAGGAGCCATTGTTGAGCGGCGCCGTGAAGCTCACCGTCGCCGTGCCATTG
>JBJTBK010000029.1:0-3753 GCA_046091245.1 Nevskiaceae bacterium
GGGGCACGGGTCCTCGGGAGGAAGGCGGCGGCGCACCGCCCACGCGCTCGGCGCGCGACGCCGACGCCGCAAGCGGCACAGCGCAGGCCGCCCGCTTTCTCAAACCCCTGCCCGCCTCGGCCTTGCAGCTAAGCGGTGCACGGCAACGCCTCACCACCGGGGGTTACAAGGTGCTGGCTCATGCGGGCTGGACGCAGACTGCCAGCAGTTGGGGGTCACGCAGCGGCTTGCCGATCGAGCGTGTCGGCGTGCAGAGCCCGGGGCTCAGCGGCGTGTTCTTGCTGGAGCGCGGCTCCTTGCTGCACTTTGGCATGAACCTGAAGTTCACTGCCGATAACGGCGCCACCTGGCAACTGAGCGAGATCCGTCGGATCCGCCTCAACGAAAAGAACTACTACGACAATCCGGGTCTCGGTGTGATTGCCGTGGTCACACCCGTCGCCCGCTGATCCGCAGCCCACGCCACCTGGGCAGGCGCCCGGGCGAGGGCTCACGCCAGTCGCAAATCCGGCGGATTCTCGGTACGCGCGAGGGCCTGCTGCGCCGCGTGCCACGCCGCTGAGGCACGCAGCGCTGCGGCATCCGGCGCGCTCTTGCCGCGCAGCCGCACCAGGCGCAAGGCCGAAGCGGGATCCGCCGTCGCCTTGAAGCCATCAAGCAGTAGCTCAACGCTAGGGCGATGGTTGCACACCGGCAGCACATCGCAGCCTGCGGTCAGCGCTCGCTCGGCCCGCTCGATGATGCCGCCCACCGACGATGCGCCCGCCATCGACAAATCGTCGGCGAAGACCACACCCTGAAAGCGCATCCCGGTTCGCAGTAGCCCGCGAATCCAGCGCACCGAGGCACTCGCCGGAACTGAATCGATGTCCGGGTACAGCACGTGCGCCACCATGACGGCCGGCAACCCATTGGCGATCAATAATCGATACGGCGCAAGATCCTGATCCATATCGATCAAGGCCCGCCGATCGACCGGCAGATCGTGGTGCGAATCGGCGACGACGGCCCCATGCCCCGGAAAATGCTTGGCTGTGGCCGCCATCCCGGCGGTCTTCATGCCGCCCATATAAGCCACGGCAAGTTCGCCTACCACCGCGGCCGACCGGTGCAGCGCCCGATCGCCGATGACCTCACTCACGCCGTAGTCGAGATCGACGCACGGTGCGAAAGATAAATCGACACCGTAGGCGCGCAGCTCCGCCGCCATCAACCAGCCCATCTCCCGCGCCAGCGCCAGTCCCGCGCGCGACGAGGCCTCGTATTCATGACCGATGCGGCGCGCTGGTGGCAACCGCGAAAAGCCGCTGCGAAAGCGTTGTACGCGGCCACCTTCGTGATCAACGGCGACAATCAGCGCGGGCGAGCGCACCGCGTGGATGTCCGCGACCAGTTGGCGCAGTTGCTCGGGGTCTGCGTAATTGCGAGCGAACAGGATCACGCTGCCGACGAGCGGGTGCGCGAGGATCTCGCGCTCCACCGGCTGCATCACGGTGCCCTCGAGATCCACCATCAGCGGCCCGAGCGTCATCGACTGCGCTCCAATACCGCGATCGATTCGACGTGATGGGTATGCGGAAACATGTCGATCACTCCGGCCGCCACCAATTGGAACCCGTGCTCATGACACAGCAGACCGAGATCGCGCGCAAGCGTGCCGGGGTGGCAAGACACGTAGACCGTGCGTTGCGGCGCGAGTGCGGCGAGTTGCGGCAAGATCTCGAGCGCACCCGCCCGTGGCGGATCGAGCAGCACGCGATCGACGGATCCGCCGAGCACCGTAGCGAACACCGCAGGATCAAAAAGATTCGCCGCCTTGAAATGGGCATTATCGACTCCGTTGAGCGCCGCGTTATGCCGCGCCCGCTCGACCAGGGCCGCATCACCCTCGAGCCCCAACACCTCACGCGCGCGGCGTGCCAAGGGCAACGTGAAGTTACCGAGACCGCAGAACAGATCGAGCACCCGATCGGTCGACTCCACCTGCAGCTGCGTCACTGCATGGGTAACGAGCGCCCGATTGACCTCGGCGTTGATCTGCACGAAATCCGTCGGCAGAAATTCGTACCGCAGCCCCTCGGCGGGCAGCGTGTAGTGCAACTGCGCAGGCTCACCCTGGAGTGGTTGCACCGTGGCGGGACCGCCGCGCTGCACATAGACGCACAGGCCCTGCGCGGCCTCGAAAGCCAACAGCGCTGCACGATCCGCGTTCGAGAGATCCTCGAGCACGCGAAACACGAGCACCGTGACCGTCTCACCGACCGCCACCTCGATTTGCGGAATCGCCTGACGTGCCTCAAGCCCCGTGAGCAAATCCGCGAGCGGCGTGATCAGCGCATCGACCGGCGAGGCGAGAATCTCGCAGCGCTCGAGCGCCGCCACATACGGCTTGTGACGTTCGCGAAAGCCAACGAGCACCCGAGCGCGCTTGGCGACGTACTTGGCGCCAAGGCGTGCACGCCGTCGATAACCCCAGCTCGGCCCCTCGATCGGTGCGAGCCACTCCCGCGGCGTGACTTTGCCGATCCGCTCGAGCGTCGCAGCGAGTTCCTGTTGCTTGCTGGCGAGCTGTGCCGAGGGCGCCAGATGCTGCAGGGCGCAGCCGCCGCAGAGCCCGAAGTGCGCACACCGCGGCTCGACTCGCGAGGGCGAGGCTTCGAGCACCTCGAGCAATGTCGCCTCATCGTGCTGTCGGTGCTTTGCGGTGCGTTGGAACCGCACACGTTCGCCCTCGAGTGCACCGGCGACGAAGACCGTCTTGCTGTCGCGGATAACCCCATCGCCGTCATGATTGAGGGCGACGACCACTCCCTCCTCCACCAACTCCGGCAAGGCTCGACGAGAGGCGCGTCTCATGCGGGCGAGCGCGCCGGTGCAGCCGGCCACTCGGCCAGAAACTCTGCGTGATGCGGCTCTGAGGACTCTGCGAGCAGCTCGCGTACGCGCTGTTCCTCGGCGGCACACTCCTGCGCGTCCAGATGTCCGCGCATCATCTGAAAGCGCAGGTAAATGAGCCAGGTGTTGAGCACGTCGGTCTCGCAATAGCGACGGATGGCCTGCAAGTTTCCCGCGGCATACGCGGGCCACACCTGATCACCCGCGACGCCGAGCTTCCCTGGCAGACCGAGCAGATACGCCATGTCGGCAAGGCTCGCCTTGGCGCGCGGCTGATACGCCGACAGCACATCCATCAGGTCGGTATGCCGCTCGTGAAAGCGACTGAGATAGTTGTTCCAGCGAAAACTTTGATCCTCGCTGCCGGTTTCCCAATAGCGCCTCGCCACCACGCCATGACGCAGGGCCCGGTAGTGCAACACCGGCAGATCGAAGCCCCCGCCGTTCCAGGAAACCAGCGTCGGGGTGTAGCGGTCGATGCCCTCAAAGAACCGCGCGACGAGTTCCGACTCGTCGGCCTGCAGGCCGCCGAGGCTCCACACCTTCAGTGAGTCGCCACGCCGCAGCACACAGGAGATAGCCACGATCCGATGCTGCTGGTGCGGCAAAAACTCACTACCGCCGTGCTTCCGGGCTTGCGCGAACATGGCCGAGGCCACCGATTCGTCGCTCAAGCCTTCAAGGCCATACACCCGGCGCCCCAGTTCCACATCGGGCACGGTCTCGATCTCGAACACCAGCACACTCACGCGGATGACCTCGCTGCCGCCGCCCGGCCGGCATCCATCGCCGCTTGCATCTCGCGCACGGCCACCTCGAGTCCATCGAACACCGCACGAGCAATAATGGCGTGGCCGA
>JBJTBK010000030.1:0-2872 GCA_046091245.1 Nevskiaceae bacterium
GATCACGAGAACCTCTGGGTCGTGGGCGCGCCCACGCTGCCCACCGGGGGCTGCACCAACGGCACGCTGACCTTCGTGGCGCTCACGCTCCGATCGGCCGAGGCGCTCGCGAAGGCGGGCTGACAGACGATGAACGAGGCCGCTCCCGCCGCTACTCCCGGGCGCCGTGCGCGTCGCGATCGTCAGCGTCCGCAGGCCGAGGCGCCGGCCTTCCTGCGCCGGCGCATCCCCACCTACGAGATGCACTCCGAGGAGGGCCTCCGCGCGCTCGAGCACCAGGCCGAGCAGCTCCTCGCCGAGATCGGCGTGGAGTTCCGCGGCGACGACGAGGACCTCGCGATGTGGCGCCGCGCGGGCGCGCAGGTCGAGGGGCAGCGCGTGCGTTTCGAACCCGGAATGCTCGGGGAGATCGTGCGCACCGCGCCTGCCACCTTCGTGCAGCACGCGCGTGATCCGCGCCACCACGTCGGCAATCGCGTTTTCGCGTAGGAGCGGGCCATGCCCGCGACTCAGCCCGCCGCCACCAGCTCCAACGGCAGCATCACGCCCGAGGGCGCTGCCTTCTGCATCGGCACGGCCTTGCCGATACCCACGCGCGCGGGCTCGACGCCACGCGCGCGCAATTCCGCGCTGACTGCTTCGGCGCGCGCCTTCGCCAACGCATCCATGCCGCCCGCAGGTTCGGGGGTGGTACGTACGAGTTCGAGGTAGATCGCGCGGTAGAACTCATGATCGGGGCTGCCGCGTCCGAGCATTGCCAGCGCGGCGTTCACACGCTCGGGCTCCCGGCCCTGCTGCTTCGCCCAGGTCGCCGCAAAGCGCTCGACGGCCTCGTCACCGCTACGCGCCGAGAAGAGTTTTTCGAGCGCGCGCTGACTGCGTCCGTTGCTGTAGGACACCGGGCCGGGATCCTCACCCTCCGCCAGTTCGTAGCCCATCTCCGCAGCGTGCAGACGCCGGAGCGCGAGCCTGCGCAAGGCATTGCCGTCACGCTCCGCGTGCGTGGCAGCCGGCACACGCACACCGAGCTTCGGACGCTGCGCGAGCGCGGTGGCCACCTTGGCAAGCCGTTGACGCTCCATGGGCATGAGTTCGGCACTGCCGGAGTTGAAACGGATGGCCTGCACCTGCTCCTCGCCACCACCGCCAAAGAGCGAGCCCAGCGCCCGGAACGGTGCCGTGACCACCCCGGTGATGAGATTGCCGATCGCCTTCCAGACGATGTGACCGTAGCTGAACCGGGGATCGCCCACGTCGCCGCTCACCGGCACGGCAAGATCGATGCGTCCCTTCGAATCGCTCAGCAGTGCGATGGCCAGATCGAGCGGCAGGCTCACGGCATCCTTGCTCTGCACGGACTCGCCGAGCTTGAAGTTCTGCAGCACCACCTCGTTCTTGCCGAGCAGTTTCTGGTTGTCGATCTTGTACTGCAGCGCGTGGTCGAGATCGCCCGCCTTGATGGTGCGCCCCGCGAAGGTGGCGCTGTAGGGCGAGAGCGGCGTGAGCGCGATGTTGCGGAAGGCGATCTCGATATCCGTGAAGTGCGTCGGGTCGAAGGGCGCGAGTTGCCCGTCGATATCGGCCTCGCCGTACTCGCCCACACGACCGCTGAAGCGCAGGGTCGCGCGGCCATTGGCATCGGAGGAAACCCCCTTGGCCACGCCTTTCAGCGCTTCGCTGCGGGCTGCGAAGGGCAGCACCAGACTGAAATCGGCGAAGTCCACCACACTGTCCTCGACGCGTATACGGTCGATGACGACGGGGAAGGGTTCTGCGGCAGCCGCCGCCTCGGAGACGGGCTCCGCGGGCGTCGCGGCAGGTGTCTCCGCCACCACCGCAACCGCGGTGTCTGCGGTTGCCGCAGGTGCGGCCGGCTCACGCAGGATCCCCGCGAGATTCACGCCGCGATCCTTCTGCACCACCACCTTGGCATCGGCGCCGGCGAGCCGCACTTCGGTGATGCCCAAGCGGTCGGGCCCGAGGCTGAACTCGATGCCCGCCGCCGCCAGCGAGCGCCAGCCGAGAAAATGTGCACCGCCCTCGGCTTCGCGCAGGCGAAGATCATCCAGCGATGCACTGCCCGAGACTTTCAGCGCGAGCGGGGAATCCGCCGGCGCGCGGTAGCCGATGGCAAGCGACGTCGAGAGCGTGCCTGCATCCAAAAGCAGGATCGTGTCCTGCGCGACCAGCGGCGCGAGCGGCGTGAGCGCGAGCGAGCGGATATCGAGCGTGATGTCGGCTTCCGCGCCATCCGGTTTGGCAGAACCCGACAGCAACAGCTCTCCTCCTTCGGCCACGGGCAGTTTCGCCGAGAGTTGCAGTGGCGCGTCGGCCGCCGTGTCGATGTCCTTCACGCCGATGCTGCCACCCTTCACCGCAAACGCGATGGCCGGCGTGGTCATCCGGTCTTCGAGCGCAACGTCGATGCCGTCGACGCGGAATTCTCCGAGGCGGACCTTCCACTCCGCGGCCGCATGGCTCACCGGCAAGGGCGTCACGGGATCGGGCACGGACGCGAGGCGGACTTCACGCAGTTCGCCGTCGCGTTCGCGGTGCAGCGTAGTCTGCAGCCCTTCGATCACCAGACGCGTCGCGGCAAGACGCTCCGCCGCCACATCCGCCTCTGCACCGGAAAGCGCAAGGCGCGTGATGCTGCCGAGGGCGCTGCGCTCCATGCCCGTGCTGAGCACGATATCGCCGGCCTCGAGCGCAACGCCCGTGAGTGCGACCGCGGGCGCGTTCCCGTCGCTCGCCGCCCGCAGCGCAAACCCCGCGTGCGTCAGCCGGAGTGCAAGACCGAGCGGCGCGTTGCGCGTCTGGTCGAGCACATCGAATCCCGTATCGTCGATAGACATGCTCGCCACCTCGACGC
>JBJTBK010000031.1:0-9601 GCA_046091245.1 Nevskiaceae bacterium
GCCGGGCTTGATTACGGCAGGCACCACCGACATGTTGACCGTGGGTGCAGAAACAACACCCACCGTAACGCTGGCTGAGTCCTCGCCCCCCGAGCCCGTGCAAGAAATGGAAAAGCTATTTTCGGCCTTCGTCAGCGGCCCAATTGACTCAGTGCCCGAGCGCGGCTTCGCTCCCGACCAGTCGCCGGAGGCCGTACACGCCGTGGCATCAGTCGCCGTCCAACGCAGCGTCACGTTCTTGCCGACCGGCACGGACGACACGCTGGTCGTAAAGGTCACCACCGGCACCGCAACGACGGACAATCGGACGGAATCCCTCCCTGTTCCCGCCACACCGCGACACGACAGGGAGTAGGTTTTGCTCCCCTTCGTAAGGTTGTTCAAAGACTGAGTGCCTGCGGCCGGCAGCGCGCCCGTCCACGATCCGCTGGCCGTGCACGTATCGGCATCGGAGGCCTCCCACGTCAGCGTCACCGGCTGGTTGGGGTTCGGAGTGTCGTCACTCGCCTTGAAACTGAGTTTCGGGGCGGGCAAGGCATTGACGGTCAGCGAACGAGTGATCGACGCGCCGCCCGCGCCGATGCACGTCATGATGAATTCGTTGTTACGCTCAGTCAGCGACGCCGACACCGCGGAGCCCGAGCGTGCACGCACCCCGGTGTATTCGCGATTCCAGGCGCCGCTGCCGACGCATGCCGACACATTCGTCGCGCTCCAACGCAGTGTGGTGGTGCGCCCTGCGGCTACCTTGGTGGCGGTTGCGGAGAATTCGAGGGTCGGCAACCAGTCAGTGCTTGCTGCGCAAACACCGCTGAACAAAAACAGCAGGAGATGAAGAGCTATCCTGTGCTGTGAGATTTGGAGCCACCGAAGCCGAAACCCGAACGGGCGGTATGGTAGCCGCGCAAACGCAGCGAACGACTTACGCCGGTCGCAGAATTACATCCGTTTTGGTGATCATTTCTGGCTGATGCCGATGCTCGCGAGGGACCTCGGATGTGGGTTCAGTAATTGACGCAGCCGGGGGCACTGGTGCAGATCTGAGCGCCCTGCGAGACTCGCGAAACGTTGTCGACCTCAAGTTGAAGCCGCAGCTCGAGTTGGTCGCGCGTCAGACACTCTTCCTTCGCGAAGCGTGAGCCGAGGCGGACGTCCTTGCGGCAGTAGCGCGGCTCCTCGCCGCGCAGAATCTTGACTCGCCAGCCGACCGGCACCTTGAACACAGGCTGCGGGCTCTCGTTCGAAGTGGAAGGCGGCGGCACCTGCGACGCCGCCTCCGGTGAAGGCAGCACTGCCCCGGCCACAAGCAAAACAGTGAGCGCGGTTCGGATCATGACGTCAACCTCGCTGCAGATCGAACTGCCACGTTACACCACCGCCGACTCGAGCATGCGCAACGTGCCCGCATCGGCGTCGAGTTCGACCTCCACACCGAGCGGCAACGTAAACTGCTTGCTGATATGCCCGAGCATCGCGCCGTAGTACGCCGGCACCTTAAGCGGCAGCAAATGATCCGCGAGCACATCGGGGATGGTCAGCGAGCCGAAACCCTCACCCGGGTCGCACTTACTGCAAGTTCCCCACACCACGCCGCGTACGCGCTCGAGCACGCCCGCGAGCTTCAGTTGCACCAACATGCGATCGAGCCGGTATGGCGCTTCCTGCACATCTTCGAGAAACAGGATCGAGTCGCTGAAATCGGGCAGATAGGGCGAACCCACGATCGTGGTCAGCACGGGGAGATTGCCCCCGAGCAAGCGGCCTCGGGCCTTGCCCGGATGCAGCGTGCGCGTGCGATGTTCGGTGGGCACGATCGCGCGGGTCGCCTCGCGCGGGTTTGCGAACACCGCCGCCTCGCCCTCCCAGGTGATCCGCTTGAGCCAATCGATGTTGGTGCTGTTCCATTCACTCGCGCCGTTTGGACCGTGAAACGTGACGAGGCCCGTCCGTGCATGCAACGCCAATAACAGCGCGGTGATATCGCTGTAGCCGATTAACGCTTTGGGGTTACGCGCGACCGCCTCGAAGTCGATGAGCGGCAGCAGACGCGCTGCACCCCAACCACCGCGGATGCAATGGATCGCTCTAACCTCGGGATCGCGAAACATTGCGTTGAGATCCGCAGCCCGATCCGCATCGCGCCCGGCGAGATAGCCATAGCGGTCATTGACGTGAGCGCCGAGCTTACCCTTGAGCCCCAACGCGGCCAGCGCCTCGAGGAGTACATCAAGATCAAGCGGATCCCAATTGGCGCTCGAGGGGATCATCAAGCCGATGGTGTCGCCCGCACGGATACGCGGCGGCTTCAAGGCCGCTTTGCGCGCCAGTGCGCCGGGCGGTGTCGGCATCGATCCACTCCTCGCGGGGGTCGATTTGCCGGCAGCACCGAGCAGCGGAACAAACGCCGCGAGTGCGGCGGCCTTGAGCACATCACGTCGGGAGTTCATGGCTCCTCAGTATACGGCTCTTGGGTTGCCAATGTCGGCGCCATAGCATCGTTCGCTTCAGCCACTCGAACCAGAGCACCGAGGCCACACCCGCCGCCATGGCGGGGAGCAGATCGCTGAGCCTTACGGCACCAAAGTCAAACAACTCACGCACAGGCGGAATGGCCAGCGCCCCAGTTAGCAACACCACGCTAAACCCGGCGACCCAAGCCAGCGCCGCGTTCGGCTGGCGAAGCATATGACCGATCGAGTGGGTCCAGGACCGGTTGACCAGTATCAGCGCGATCACCGCTACCACCAGCGTCGCAAAAGTCAGTGCCCGCGCAGTGTCCGCTCCCTGCGCCGGCAACGCCCACAGAAACACCCCTACGCAGACGAGGAGCATGCTCACGCCTTGCAACAACCCCATGGCGACCAGCCGGCGCGAAAACAGGGGGCTACCTGCGCGGCGCGGTGGGCGACGCATCACGCCGCTCTCCTCACGTTCAGCCTCAAAGATCAGCGCACAGGCGGGATCGATGATGAGTTCGAGGAATACGATATGCAGTGGCAGCAACAGCAGCGGCCACTCGCTATCGAAGACCGGCAGCATGGACAGGCCCGCGATCGGCACATGCACTGCGAGGATGAAGACGCTTGCCTTGCGGATGTTGTCGTAGATGCGTCGACCGAGTCGCATGGCCGTCACGATCGAGGCGAAGGAGTCATCAAGCAGCACGAGCGCCGACGCCTCGCGTGCGACGTCCGTGCCCCGTCGTCCCATGGCAATGCCGATGTGGGCCGCCTTCAATGCCGGCGCGTCGTTGACGCCATCCCCGGTCATCGCGACGATCTCGCCCCGCGCCTTGAGCGCTTCGATGATGCGCAACTTTTGCTCGGGCAACACGCGGGCGAAAACGCTCACGCGGGCAATGCGCTCGGCGAGCGCGGAGGCATCCAGTGCGCCGAGCTCCGCACCCGTCATGACTTCAATATCGCGACCAAAGCCTGCGGCCCGCGCCGTGGCCCTCGCCGTGGCGGGATAGTCGCCCGTGATCATCACCACGCGGACCCCGGCGGTCTGACACTCGGCGACGGCGCTCGGTACTTCAGCGCGCAGCGGATCGACGAAAGCCAGCAAGCCGAGCCAACGCCAATGCGTCTTGCCTCGCTCGCCTCGGCACTCCGCAACCGCCAGCACCCGCAGACCCTGCTCCGCAAGACCAGCCACCTCGCTCTCGATGCGCACCCCATCCTCGGCGCCCAGGGCGCAGATTTGAGCGATCGCCTCCGGCGCGCCTTTGGCGGCCTGCCAGGTGTGCTGCGTGCTCAGCTCGCGCCAGTGCCGGATCAACACGGGTCGCTGCGGTGAATGAGGCTCCTCATGCATGAGCTCAGCCGCCTCACGCCCCACTCGTGCTCCGAGGCGCTCGGCCGCCTCGCCCACAGCGCGATCCATCGGATCGTGACCCGTGAGTCGACTTGCTCCCGCCGCCACATGCAGCAGATGCATCGCAACGGGCGGCAAGTGATCAAGCACCGCTAATTCGTATTCCTGCTGCGCACAACGCAGACGGGTCAGCGCCATGCGGTTCTCGGTCAGCGTGCCCGTCTTGTCAACGCACAACACGGTAGCGGATCCGAGCGCCTCGATTGCGGGCATGCGCCGCGTCAGCACCTGATGCCGACCGATGCGCCACGCGCCGAGCGCGAGAAATACTGTGAGCACCATCGGGAATTCTTCGGGAATCATTGACATCGCCATCGCGATGCCCGCAAGGCCGCCCTCGCGCCATGCGGCCATGTCGGCACCGCGGGTCAACGCGTACGTCACACCGACGCCGATGCAGGCGAGTAACCCGGCGACCGCCAGCCATCGAACCACCCGACGCGTCTCGCGCTGCAGCGGCCTGGTCTCAGGCGTCACGCCACTGAGTGAACGACTGATCGAGGCAAACTCGGTCGCCCCTCCGATGGCAATCACTTCACACACGCCGTGCCCCGCCGTCACGAGCGTGCCGCTGTAGAGCGAGGGGTGATCCTCGCCTCCCGGGCGCTGCAGCATCGAAGCCTCGAGCGAGGCGCGTTTGCTCACCGGCACCGACTCGCCGGTGAGCAGCGACTCATCGACCATGAGCAAGGTCGACTGACGCAGCAAGGCATCAGCCGGCACGCGGTCGCCCCCGTTAAGCAACACGACATCGCCTACAACGAGATCGCGCGCCGCGATGCGCCGCTCGATGCCATCGCGCAACACCAGCGCGCGCGGACTGGCAAGCCCTCCAAGCGCTTCGAGCGCCCGCTCCGTGCGTCGCTCCTGCACCACGGTCAGCGTCACCACGAACACAACGCACACCAACAAGAGCGCGCCATCGGCGGGCTCGCCCATCAGCGCGTAAAGCAAGGCACCTGCCATCAATAGCCCAATCATGGGCTCGCTCAGCACCTCGATCAGCAGCCGATACCAGCCCGGCGCACGCGCCTCAGGCAAGGCATTGGGACCGTCGCGAGTCAGCCGCGCGGCAGCGTCAACGCTGGATAAGCCGGTGGTCAGCGCATCGCTGCGCCCCATACCCACGGGATCGGGAATCATTGCTTGCAAAGATGCGCTCCGGTTCGTCGTACAATCAAGCCTTATGGAACCGGAAGCTCAAAGAACTGCATTAATCATTGAGGATGACCCGACCTTCGGTCAGGTCATGCTCAGCGCCGTCCACCAACTCTTCGGCGGATGGCAGTCCGTACTCGTGCGTTCAGGTGCTGAAACCACAGAGTGGCTCGACTCGGGCGCCCCCTCGCCCTCACTCGCCCTGGTCGATCTGGGCTTGCCGGATGTCAGCGGCATCGATGTCATCGGGCAATTGCGCGCCCGCTTTCCGGAAATCCCGATCTTGGTGGTGTCGGTGATTTCCGCCGAAAGGAGCGTGCTCGCGGCGATTCGCGCTGGAGCAGGCGTTACTCGGCAACTACCCGATCAGCCCCGCACTGGCAAGGTATCTCTTCAAACTGGCAGGTGCCGCGGATCTGTCGGACGGTCTCGCCAATCTCACGCCGAAAGAACTCGAGTTGCTGCGCCATCTGGCCCGCGGCCGAACCTACGCCGAAGCAGGACAAGAGATGGGGGTCGCCATCTCCACAGTGCAGACTCACATCCGCAATCTCTACCGCAAGCTCGATGTGCACTCTCAGGTGCAAGCCGTAACTGAAGCCCAGGATCGAGGCTTGATCTGAGGTACACCCTCGCGACGGTGCTCTTCAGCGGCGGTGCGCCTTAGCGGCGCACCAGATCGATCACTTCGGCGGCATTCAGCGTGCTCGCGCGCTGACGGATCGCAGGCAAGTACTCCTGCTGCATCTGCCGCGCCGGCTGCAGTAACTCCTGATAGGTCTGCTTGAGCAACGCCGTACTCATCACCCGCCCGCCAGCGTAATAGCGCTTGGCCAGATGTCCGAGTGCGTAGGTGCTCGCGAATGAGAACGCCATACCGGTCGCCGCCCGCGACAGTCCGCCGAGCGTCTTGCCTGCCGCCTTGCCAATGAGCCCACCGATGAGCTTGCGGCCAATCTGCTCGACGTACTGCGAGGTCAGACCGACGCCCACGGTCGCAAGGAATTCCTTGATGTGCCCCTGATCGAGATCGATGCCGTGCGCTTTGCCGATGCGGTACACCAGCCGTACCTGCAGCGGAATGATCGCCATTGACGCCCAAGACTGCGGCAGCAACTCGAGAGCACCGTTGAGGATCGAGGTGTTGAGGATGGTTTTGTCGATGTCTGCCGAGGCAGGCGCGGCAGCGGGAGCCACCGCCACTGCTGCAGCCCCAGCGATCGCTGCAGACTGCGACTCGTGCGCGCGGGTTTCGGTGTCTCCGTCCAAACCCAACTGCCCGCGCAGCCCGTCGAGAAAAGCCGACTCGGCTGGGTTACGCAGTCCGTCCGCTTCGCAAACACACACCGCCAATTCATAGGCGAGTTGGCGATGTTCCAGCTCGCGCAGGGTCGCTACGGCCTGCGCCAGCGTGACGCGACGCAGCAGCACGTCCTGGTAGACGCCGGCGAGCGGTGCGCCCGCGGTCGACCCACCGGCTCCGGCCAGAGACTCCGCTGCCTCGCGAATGGACTCGCGTTCGGCATCGGCCTTTTGACCATCGACGAGGGCCGCATGGATAAGGATGTTGAGGACGGCGCGTTGCTCGGCGGAGTTCATTAAATTTCCGTAGGGCAGCTGGTGACTTCCCGATAGACGCCCCTGTGGCAGTAAAGTTCCAATCATGACTACCTCTGCCACGAGTTCCGCGCCGAACCCCCTTGCCCGCCTCGCGCTCGCCCTGCTGAAGGCTGCGGCCTTGTGGGGCCTGCACCACGCGATCAGCGCCAATAGTTGGCCAGCGACCGCGCCCGGTTGGCTGCTGCCCGCCTATCTGATCAGCGTGTTGCTACCGCTCACCGTGCTGGTGCTGGCCGAGCACTGGCGCACGCGCACGCTGTGGGTGGTGGCATCGGTCATGACGATCGTCTTCGTACTCGCCGGCCACACCATCGCCGAGGGCGTTCGTATCACCTCCGAGGGCGTCGATGAGCGCTATCCCGCAGCATTCGCCGGCGCCTTGTTGCCGAGTCTCATTGCCTGGCTGATCACACTGCCTTGGATACGGGCCCGGCTCGAGACAGGTCGGTGGCTCCCGCCCTACCCGGATCTCTTTCGTATCGTCTGGCGCACCTGCCTGAGCCTTGCCGAGGCAGCGCTGTTCACCCTGCTGTTTTGGGCGCTACTCGCACTCGGCGCGGCCCTGCTCAACACGCTCGGCATCACATTGATCAAAGAATGGATCACCGATCCGCGATTCGCTTACCCTGCAAGCACCGTGGCGGTGGCGCTCGCGATACATCTTATCGGTCGCACCGATCGCCTGATCGACGGCGTGTTGCAGCAATTGCTCGGCTTGATGCAGTGGCTACTGCCCCTCGCAGCCCTGATCGTCGTCGTGTTCACGCTCGCCCTGCTGCCGCGCCTGCCTACGTTGTGGGTCGACGGCCAGCGGGTGATGGACAGTGGCTGGCTGCTTTGGCTGGTCGCAGCAACGGTGCTGTTATTCAACGCCGCCTTCAGCGACGGAGAGCGTCCGCCCGTCTATGGCCGCTGGCTATCACTCGCGCTGCGAGCCGTGCCACCGCTGCTTGTGGTTGTGGCCGCAACGGCGCTGTTTTCGATTACCGTGCGTGTACTCGATCTTGGTCTCACCGTACCGCGCTACTGGGCGCTAATCACCGCCACCTTTGCGATGCTGTACTCGGTTGGCTACGCGGTGGCGGCCCTTAGACCCGGTCGCTGGCTCGCCGGTATCGCATCCGTCAACGTCGCGCTCGCCGCGGCTTTGGTCGCTGTCGTGTTGCTGAGTTTGACGCCCCCTGCGAACCCGCTACAGCTCGCCATCCGCAGCCAGACGGGTATGGCGCAAAGCCAAGACATCGCGGCACGCGATGGAGCTCGCGCGTTTTTAGCCTTCGAGGGCAGCGAGGCGGAGCGCTATCGAGTCTGGCGCACGACGCTACGCATCATGCCGGGTGACACGGTGGACGCGGCACTCGAGGCTCGCCTTCGCGAGGAGTTTGAACGCGCGCCGCGGCTCTTGGCCGGCCCAACGAGCGGCGCGCGACCTGCCCTGCTGTGGCTCGACATGGATACCGACGGCGAGCGTGACGCCTTGCTTCTGACCGGCGCGAAAGACTATCGCCTGTTCGCCCGCCGCGGCACAGATTGGGTGCTGCACTCGGGCGGTTGGTTGAGAGAGATTCCGGAGCGTGGACGCCAGAGCACATCGGCGCCTCGGGAGGCGTTCGATACGGCGCTGACGGACGGGGATTTCGGTACCCTCCCTCCGGTGGTACAGGGGTTGCGCGCCGGCGCACACCGCTACCAACTGCAACCCGCTTTACGGTGAGGACCGACGCGCCATGGAAATCGACATCATCCTCGAACCCGACCTGACTCCGCGCCAAGTGGCTGAACTCGGGCAGAAGGCCGAGCAATACGGTGTGCGCGCTATCTGGTCGTCCAATTACTTCGCGCACTGGGACTGCTTCCTCTCGCTCGTGCCGCTGGTGCAGGCCACCTCGCGCATGCTGATCGGGCCGCTCGCCGTAAGCCCCTTCGAAATGCACCCATTGAAGATCGCCAATAGCCTGCTCTCGCTCAATGAAATGTGCGGCGGACGAGCCGTGATCGCCATGGGCGCTGGCGAGGGCAACATCGACTGCATGGGCATCGATCGCCCGGAGAAGCTGGTCCGCGCGACTCGCGAGGGCATCGAAATCGTGCGTGGTGCGGGCCGAGGCAAACTCGCCAAGGGGTTCAAGGGCGAAGATTTCGTCGTCAATCTGCCCTGCTCCTACAACTGGCTGAACGCCCCGCAGCCACCGCTCGTTTATGGCACCGCCTATCGCGGACAGATGATGCGCATGGAGGCCCGCGTCTGCGACGGCGTGTTCATCGGCTGCACGCCTCCGGAGGTCATGGCCAAAGCGATGCTGGACGTGCAGGAAGGCGCCGCGAAGCGCGAGCGCGGCATGGGTCCGCTGCACACCAATACGTTCTGGGCCTGGCACCTCAAGCGCAATCGCGCCGACGGCTACCGCGAATCGCGGCGCGAACTGCCTTGGCGGGCAATCAAGTTGCAGAAGGAACTCATCATGCAGTGCCTCACCGAAGAGGAGGCCCAGCTCGTGCGCGACCACTACGACAAGTTCGTGGCCGCGTGGTTCGACCGCTCCGGCAATATCCAAGGTATCCCCGAGGACATCCCGAATCGCTTGTGTGAGTACTTCACGTCGACGGGTGGCCTCGAGGATCTCGATCGGGAAATCGAGCGCTTCAAGATGTTCGGCACCGCAGGGCTCACCGAGTGCGCGTTACGCTTGCACGACGACCCGATGGAAGCGCTCGACATCATTGGCCAGCACGTGATCCCCAAACTGCGCTGAACCGGGCTCCGAGTACAACGTAGTACGCTGACGCGGCGTACGATTGATGGAGTGGATCGCCTCGCGCATGCCGGAGGCGGTCAATTGTTGACCGTTAACGCCGCCTGCCGCGCGCGTGATGGACTCATCCATCAGCACACCGCCGAGATCGTTCGCGCCGACCTGCAGTGCCTGCAAGGCCCCTTCGACACCCA
>JBJTBK010000032.1:0-2725 GCA_046091245.1 Nevskiaceae bacterium
GATCGTCTCCGTAGCCCTGGAGAGCGTGTTGATGAACCCCGGTGCGAGGGCGAGCCCTCGCGCATCCACCTCCGGGCGGCCCCTCATCCAACCCAGATCGCCGAACGCTGCGATCCGATCACGGACGATGCCGATATCAGCGACTCGCGGCAGCGCGCCGCTGCCGTCATACACCGTACCGCCACGGATGAGCAGGCTGAAGGCGGGCGGCGGCGTCACACCCGACTCTCGGGTGCGGCGCCACCGGGCGGCGAACACCATGCCCCAGAACGCCTGTCGCGTGCGCCGCAGCCAATTCATGGCAGGATGCTGCCACCTTCGGCTACCCGTGACCACACACCATGAGTTCGCCCATCGACGTAACGCGTCGCAGCCTGCTGCAGGGGACGCTGGCGCTCAGCACGATCAGCGCGGTCGGCGCCGCGGGCGCTGCGGCCCACACCACCGCAGGCCGCGGCGTGGTGCGCGCCGAGGCCGCACAACGCAGCGTGCCGCGCGATGACGCCGCCTTCAATGTGCGCACCCTCGGCAAACTTCAGGGCGATCTCTCAGGCGTCGTCACCTACACCTGGAATCCGGGCACCGT
The DNA here is from genome assembly GCA_046091245.1 of Nevskiaceae bacterium. GTDB lineage: Bacteria > Pseudomonadota > Gammaproteobacteria > Steroidobacterales > Steroidobacteraceae > UBA964. The sequence goes on from JBJTBK010000032.1 coordinate 587, forward strand.
CTACGGCGTCATCCCGGGCAGCGGCTTGCCGCCGGCCGAGTTTGGTCGGGCGCTATATCGTGTCGAGGGCGTGACCCAAAGAATTTCACGGCTGCTCGAAGATGGCAGCGTGGAAGAACGTTCGCGCAACTGGATGTTCTACCTCGATGCCGAGACCGATGAATACCTCACGCGTTGGCGTAACTCCTACACCGGCGAGGAACTCGATGTGCCCCCGTGGCGCGGTTCGCCCTCGCGCTCACGCCTCAGCGTGCGAGGGCCGGAGGTCAGTTTCGGTACGGGCTTCGAGAACACCTCGCTCGGCAAGCCGCCGAAGCTGTCTTTCCGCACTCTCGGCGAGCGCACCTGGATCACACGCCACGCGGCCACCCGCTTGACCGATGCCGCAGGTCAACACCGTAACGAACTATCGATCGACGCATGGATCTGTCGCACTGCGGATCTGCTCGATGAGCGGCTGACGCATATCCCCTCGACCTACAACTGGACGAGCCATGCCGAGTGGCAGCCGTGGACCCGCATGCAGGGGCGAGCGGGCAACGTGATCTGGCGTATCGAGTCGGTCGTGATGCACGATCGTGCCGCCTTACCCGAGCGCTTTCTGCGCCACCTCGAAGCACTGGTGCCGGGTAAACTCGACGAACCTTTGAACTGGAGTTCCTGATGGCCGGTGCCAGTCTGCTCGCGCTACTCGATGACATCACCACCGTACTCGACGACGTGGCGGTGTTGAGCAAGGTCGCGGCCAAAAAGAGCGCTGGCGTGCTTGGCGATGATTTGGCGGTCAACGCCGAGCAGGTGAGCGGAGTCCAGGCGGCTCGCGAATTACCCGTCGTGTGGGCTGTCGCCAAGGGCTCGATGATCAACAAAGCGATCCTCGTGCCCGCAGCGCTGCTGATCAGTTACTTCGCGCCATGGTTGGTGACGCCGCTGATGGTCGCCGGTGGGCTTTTTCTCTGTTTCGAGGGTTTCGAAAAACTCGCCCATCGCTGGCTTCACAGTCGCAGTGACAGCGAGGCGGAGCACGCCGCATTGAGTGCCGCGGCCGCCGACACGTCCGTCGATCTCGTCGCTTTCGAGCGCGACAAGATCAAAGGCGCGATCCGTACGGACTTCATTCTCTCGGCGGAGATTATCGTCATCACGCTGGGCACCGTTGCAGAAGCACCACTCGGTACGCGAATCGGTGTGTTGGTCGCGATCGCGGTGCTGATGACGTTCGGCGTCTATGGTCTCGTCGCCGGCATCGTCAAACTCGATGACGCAGGCGCGCACCTCGTTCGCCGCAGCGGCGAGAGCACAGGAGCGAGGCTCGCTCGCTCCATCGGCCGAGGATTACTCGCCACGGCCCCCAAACTGATGGCCACCCTCGGAGTCGTCGGCACGGTGGCCATGTTCCTCGTCGGCGGGGGCATCCTGACCCACGCGCTGCCGTTTTTACCTCACGCAGCGGGCCTGCTCGCGGTGGTGCTTGATGCGCTCGTTGGCGTACTGGCCGGCGCGCTCGTACTCGCGGTGGTGCTGGCGGTCAAACGCCTAAGATAGGGCCTCACCTCGCCCGCGACGCGGCGAATATTAGCCTCGGTGAGCTCGGCCGGACGTGTGCCGAATTGCAGCATCGGCAGCATGTGCCCGACACGCATGTCCTGCCAGGCGGCACCGATCTGCTCACGCACGGTCGCGACCGAGCCGCAAAAGAACATGCCCATCTCCACGGCGATCTCGAGCGTGATGTCGCCCGTGATCTGCGCTTTGGCTTTGGCGATGCCACGCATCGACTCGATGGACGAATAGCCCGGCGGCAACAGCATTTCGATCGGCATCTTCAAGAATCGATTACGGAAGTTCTCGAAGTGTACTTTCGCCTCGCTTCGAGCCTGCTCGTCGGTATCAGCGACGTAGACCGGAATCGCCCACCCGAGTTTATCGTCGCTCGCCGTCCAGCCTTTGCGCGCCGCGGTCTCGCGGTATTGCTCGAGGTACTTGCGAACTGATTTGAGTGGGCTGAAGGTCTGCAAATAGGTGTAGCGACGCGACGGATCGGCCGCCCACTCGATGGTCTCTGTGCTGCCCTGCGAGGGAATCCAGATCGGCGGATGCGGCTGCTGATACGGACGCGGCCAAAGATTCACGTACTCG
>JBJTBK010000033.1:0-5518 GCA_046091245.1 Nevskiaceae bacterium
CCTCGGGGCGGCGTCGCCGACGAGCAGATCTTCAGACGCCGAGGCGGCAGGTGATGCCGCCGGGGTTAGGCCCGTCCTGACAGGGGCTCCCGGGAGGCTCGGGCTTGCCTGCGCTGCCGTATCGCTCGCGGGTCGATCAAACCCCTAGGCATGAAAATCATGATCAACAGCAGCACGATTCCATTCGCAACGTGTTCGAATTGCGGAATGACGGCTTGCGCAGCGATCGGTAAGGCAGTGAAGACGGCGGCGCCGATGATGGCACCCGCCCAGTGGTACGAGCCGCCCAGAACCACGGCGGCGATCATCGTGAAGGCGAGGTGGATGAAGTAGGTGTCGGGTGAGACGAACTTGAGCACCATGGCGAGCAGCATCCCCCCAACGCTCCCGACCGCGCCCGAGATGCAGAAAGCGATCATCTGAATTTTTCGTGGCGAGATGCCGAGGGTCGATGCCACGGCCGGGTCTTCGCGCACGGCCGTGGCGGCGATGCCATACCAGGAGTTGTTGATCCGGTAGAAGACCAGCGCGACGAGCGCCAGCATCAGCAATAGCATCCAGAGAGTGATAGACGAGGGAACGCTCATCCCGTTGACACCGCCCGTGACCGACGGGAGGTTGATCACGACAACCCGAGTGATGAGAATGAGCGCGAGGCTCGCCCGCGCCATCCAGTGGCTGTCGAGGCGAAGGAAGATCGCGGCGACCAGACAGCCACTTGCCAGTCCGGCCAGCGCGGTCACCGGAACCAGCCAGAACACGCCCAGCCCCAGACTCAAGGCGATCTGCGCGCCCAGAAAACCCCCGATCGCTGCGAAGGCGACCGTCGCAAAGCTGAGTATGCCCGCTCCAAGGACAGCATAGGTGCTCAGCGCGAAGAAGGCATTGACGATCGCAAAAGCGACCGTGCTTCGATAGGACGCCCAGAAATCCAGCAGCACCTGCATGCTCCGTTCCCCTCAGGCGCGTGAGTAGCTGGCGCTGCCAAAGAGCCCTCTCGGGCGCAACAGCAGAAACCCGAGCAGCAGGGCGTAGGTGATGCCGTCGCGCAGCCCGGAGGACAGGTACTGCGAGGTCATCACTTCAAGAATGCCCAGCGCGACGCCAGCCAGCGCGGTGCCTCGCACATCGTTGTAGCCGCCCACCACGACGGCCGCGAAGCCCTTGAGCATCAGGCTTTCGCCCAGGGAGTACGAGACATTGGCCGTCATCACGCCTCCCAATACCCCCGCGAACCCAGAGGCCGCTCCCGCGAGAAAAGAAATCACCACCATGGTTCGCCGTGGATCGACGCCGCTCAGCGCTGCGGCGCTTGGATTCCAACCCACGGCGCGCATCGCGGCTCCGAATCGGCTGCGTGCAATGAGCAGGTGCAGGCCGACAGTCACGACGATCATCGAACCAATCGTGATCAACTGCATTGCGGAGATCGGAATGCCGCCGATCCTGAACAGTTCATTGGGATAGCTGCCTCGAGGGAAAGTCAGGCTTTGCTGCCCCGTCGCCAGACCGGCAAGGTTGTCGAGGATGATCCAGAACGCGATGCTGGTGATCAGTGCGCCGAGCATCTCGTGCCCTCGGTCGCGCAAGGGCTGAAACGCAATCCGGTCGACCAGCAGTGCGAGCAGCCCGCCCGTGCCGATGCCCACCGCCACGGCCGCAATGAATGGCAACTGGAACCACTGAGCAAAATAAAACGCCGCGATGGCTGCCCAACTGGCGTAGCAACCATGCGCGGCGTTGAGGATGCCGAGTGTCGAGAACACCAGTCCAAAGCCCAGACCAAACAGCGCGTAGAGCGATCCCAGCGCAATGCCGTTGATCAGTTGTTCAAGGAAAAGGCTCACGGCCGTTCAAGCTGCGGATCAGTTCCTGGGGGCAGTCCAACGCACCAGCTTGCCGTCCGGCGACCAGTTGACGATCAGCGTACCGGTTGTCTGCGCCTGACCGTCTCTCATGATTTCGCCGCCGTACACATTGTGTTCAAAGCTCGTGATCTTGGAGAGCGCCTCCGCGAGCGATGCGCGGGTCGGTGTGCCGGAAATCGATTTCAGACCCTGGGCAATGAACCAGATCGCCTGATAGCCTTGGGCCGAATAGATGTCGGGTGTGGACTTGAATCGGGCCTCATAGGTCGCGATGAACGCCTTGCCTTCCGCACTATCTGCGAGCGCGCTCGAGAAGCTGACAGGGAACGGCACGCCGACTGCAGTTTGCCCCATGCGTTTGAACACGGTCTCGGGCGCGAGCACATCATTGCCGACGATGGTCTGCTTGAAGCCCCGGTCACGCAAGGAATTGACGGCACCGACGGCTGCGCTCTGTGTCGCGTAAATGAAGATCACATCAGGCTGGAGGCCCATCGCCTGGGTGGCCGCGGCCGTGAAGTCGGTGTCTTTGGTGAGGACATTGACCACGCCAGCGGTCCGTACGCCCTTGGCCTCCAAGGCGGTCCGGGTATCGTTCATCCGGTTTCGGAACGCTTCGTTGTCATTGGCAAGGATGTAGGCTGCGGTCTTCGCCTTAATCCCGGAGGCGACGGTCAGCCCAGTCTCGACATCCTTCGGACCGGGCAGGATGGTCATGCTGTAGACCCAGGGCGGGGAAGGCAGCCCCACGGCCGTGGCGCCGTAGATCACGAGCGGCATCTTCGCTTCGAGCACGACCGGTTTGACCGAACCGACCACCGGGGAAAGAATGCAGCAGGTCACCGCCAGAATCGATCGATCCGCGATGAACTGGTTCATGTTCTGGATGGAGCGAGCAGCCTCGCTGCCACTTTCCTTGGTTTGCAGGACGATTGAGGTCCCCTTACCCATATAAGCCCGGGCCTTCACCTCGTCGACCGCGAGTTGCGCCCCGTTCCAGAACGAAACACCGGCCGAGGCGATCGGGCCGGTGTTCTCGGTCATGAAGCCAATCTTGTACTCGCCGGGCGGCAAACCTTGAGCGCTCGCGGAAAACGGAAGCGCGAGCGCTGTTGCAAGCGCTGCGGAGATGAAAAAACTGCGTCGATGAAACATGCTCACGGGAATCTCCTCCTTATGGGTTTTTTCTACTCGGCGGACCGATGACGGTGCCGTGGTCAACCCGGCTAACCCCTTTGGCCGGCTTTGATTCTTTTGATACAGACTGTAAACACTCGTGCCTCATAAAGCAACTCTCACTGCTCAGAGTAGGGGTTTAACACGATGCCCGGGTACTCGATCGCCGCGGGTGATGGGCCCCGAAGGCGCATCGCCCGCGGGCCGCGCCGGCTCAGGCCTTGGCCGACTCGACATTCATGAACTCCCGCTGCAACGCGTCAACGCGGTTGAATCCGATGAACTCGTTGAAATCGTGCAGGCCCGTGACCGGCTGCGGCAGCCCCTTGGACGACTTGGCTGCCGCCAGCGCGCGCAGATTCAGGCGCATCGCCTGCGTCGCCGTCATCAGCGCCACCAGCGGGTAGGTGGCGATCGCCGCCACCTGCTCGATCTGCCTGCGGTCCAGGTCGGCTTCGAGCCAGCCCAGCAGTTGCAGCGACAGCGGGACGCCGCACGCTTGGCGCATCGCCTGCAGCCCCGCGAAGTTTTTGAAGCACTTGGAGATCGGCTGGATGATGTCGGCGCCGGCGGCCACATAGGCCTTGCCGCGCCGGAACGCCTCCTCGGGAACAGTCGCGTCGGTGCGGGCGATGATCAGCATGTCCGGGTTCTTGCGCACCGAGGCCACGGCCCGGATCTTGTTGACGCCTTCTTCGATCGAGATGGTCTCGATCTGGTCGAACGAGCACGGGCAGCGCTTGGGCGAGATCTGGTCCTCCATGATGACGGCGTTGGCGCCGGCGTTCTCGAATTCGCGCATGGTGCGCATAGCGCTGACCGGATTGCCGTACCCGGTGTCGATGTCGGCGATCACCGGGATGGCCACCGCGTTGCAGACATTGCGCACAACCGCCAGGTTCTCCGTCATGGTGTAGAGCTCGGTGTCGGGCTCGCCCAGGAGCGACGACGAGATGCCGAAGCCCGATGTCAGCACGGCGTCGAAGCCGGCCTCCTGGATCAACCGGGCGCTCAGCGCATCGTAGGCGCCGGCAGCCCATACCGTGCCTTGGTTCCTGATCATCTGCTTGAGGGTTTTCATGCCGTCGCTCCTGTGCCTTTCCCGCTGAAGAACCGTTTTTTCAGATAACTCTCCAGGCCACCGGCTTCGAGCATCTCGAAATCGGCGCGCGGCAGCGGCTCGAAGGCGAGCTGGCCGCTCTGGGTCAGGTTGCGCACGACGCCCGCGCTCCAGTCCACCTCCAGCTCGTCCCAGCGCCGCACGAAGCCCAGGATACCCGAGCAGGGCACCTGCGGAAAGCCCATGCTGATCTCACCGCGCCAGTAGCCGGGCGAGAAGGACTCCGCGATAACGCCGGCGATGCCGAGCTGGCGCATCGCTTTCATCGGCGGATAGTGGGGATGGCCATAACCGAAGTTGTGGTTGCCGACCAGCAGGTCGCCCGGCTTCACCTTGGAGGAGAACTCGGGGTCGTACGCCTGCATCGCAGCCTTCACCAGCTCGTGGATGTCGGTCGTCTTCATGTTCTTCACGCCGACGATCTGGTCGACATCGAAGTCGAGTTCGTCGAACACGAAAGCCACCCGACCGCGCAAGTTCCTCATTGCCATGTCCTTCAGTCGCGCAGGTAGGGCCGTGGATCGGCGATCCTGCCTTCGAGGGCGGAGGCCGCGATCACGGCGGCATTGCACAGGTAGATCTCCGAGTCCGGGCTGCCCATGCGGCCGCGCACATTGAGCGTGCCAGTCGAGACGGCGCGCTGCCCGGGGGCCATGGTCGCGATCCGGCCGAAGCAGTAGTCGCACGACGGCGACGAGACGAAGGCGCCGGCATCCACCAGCGCCTCGATCAGGCCCTCACGCGCCGCGGCGGCCATGATCTCCCTGCTGGTGGGCACGACGTACATCGCGAAGCCGGGCGCGACCTGGCGGCCCTTGAGCACCGCGGCCGCGGCGCGAAGATCGTCGATCCGGCCGGAGGCGCAGGAGCCGAGGTATCCGGTCTGTACCTCGAGGCCGATGTAGTCCTTCAGGTCGCGCGTGTTCGCCGGGCTGGGCGGGATCACGACGATCGGCTCGATCGAGGTCAGGTCGATCTCGTGGCGCGCCGCATAGTGCGCATCAGCGTCGCTCGACACCGGCTCGAGCTTCTTGCGCGCGCGCGGCAGCGCGTACGCGAGCCGCTCGGCGTCGGGGTTGACGATCGCCGTCACGGCACCGGTGAACATGGCCAGCCCGGTGATCGTCTGCAGGCCGTCAGTGGACAACTCGGCCACTGCGGGTCCGCCAATCTCAAGCACCTGGAAGCGGCAAGAGGCTGATCCGAGAACCCGGACCAGGTGATGGAACACATCGCGCGCCATGACGCCCGGTCGCAGCGTGCCGACCAGGTCAACGCGGGTCGTCTGCGGCACCCGGATCGACACATGCTCCAGCGCGAACGCCTCCAGCACGTTGCGCCGGATACCCATCGC
>JBJTBK010000034.1:0-9772 GCA_046091245.1 Nevskiaceae bacterium
ACACCAAATTCCCTGCCGACGAGGCGGCGCGTGCGACGCCCCTTGCGCGCGTTATGCGCGCGCACGACTCCGGCCACCGAGCACTCGTCGGTCAGCGCCAGCGCGGCATAGCCGAGCGCCTCGGCACGCTCAGCGAGCTCCTGAGGTTGCGAAGCACCGCGCAGAAAACTGAAACTGCTGAGGCAGTGCAGTTCGGCATAGGCAGGGAGTGACATACTGTGTATTTATACAGTATCCTACGCGCTTCTGCAGTGACCTCGAGCTTTACTGATCGGTATTACACTGCCCGCGATGAAACCCACCCCCAGAGCGACCGCCAACCCGTGGAGCGGCGCTGGCCTGCCCTCGCGGGAGCGCGACTGGAAGCGCAACGCCGTGATTCGCGCGGCCGCTCGTGCTTTTGCCACCCGCGGCTACCACAACACCTCACTCGATGATCTGGCGGCCGCCCTCAACGTCACCAAGCCCACCATCTACTCCTACGTCAGCAGCAAGGAAGAACTGCTGTTCGAATGTTTTCGACAAGGGGTCGATCAGATCCTCGCGGGATTCGAGGAAGCCGAGCGCGCTGGGGGCTCAGGCCGCGAGCGGCTAATGATCGTCTCCCGCCACTACGCCATCGCCGTCACGGGCGATTTTGGCTGGTGCATGGTGCGACTCGAGGAAGAAGGTCTAAGCCCGGCCATGAGCCAAAAGATCAAAAACCTGAAATCTGAAATAGACCAGGGTCTGCGGCATCTGCTGCGCGAAGGCGTCGCGGACGGCTCCATCCGCCCCTGCGATCAGAAAATGGCGGCCTTCGCACTGGCCGGGGCGCTTAACTGGATCGCCCACTGGCATCGCGCCAACGACGCATTGACCCCGGAACAGATTGCCGAGCACTTGCTCGAAATTTTTGAACTAGGCCTCGCACCTCGCTGACAGGACATTGCCATGAGCTACAGCAACATCGAGTTTTCCATCGACAACGGTATCGCCCGCATCACTCTCGCACGCCCGGAGTCGGCCAACACCATCTCGGCTGCCATGGCTGAGGAACTGATGCAGGCAGCGATCGCTTGCGACGGCAATCCGGCCGTTCGCGTAGTCGTGCTGGGCGCGAAGGGTCGATTTTTTAGCGGCGGCGGCGATGTCGCCTCCTTCGCTGCCGCAGGCGATGGCGCGGCGGAGTTACTGCGCGGCATCACGGCGTCACTCCACGCAGCCGTTTCACGATTCGCGCGAATGAATGCCCCTCTGGTCACACTCGTCAACGGCACCGCGGCCGGTGCAGGCTTCAGCCTCGCAATCTCGGGCGACCTCGTCATCGCGGCCGAGTCCGCAAAATTCACCCCCGCCTATACGCGGATCGGCATGTCCGCCGATGGTGGCGGCTCCTTTGTGCTGCCGAGGCTGGTCGGTCCGCAACGCGCCCGGCAGTTGCTGCTGCTTAACCCGTTGTGCACAGCGACCGAAGCACGCGATCTCGGGCTTGTGGGCTTCGTCGTCCCCGATGCAGAGCTTGAGAGTAAAGGCGCCGAGATTGCACGTACGCTGGCGACAGGCCCGACGCGCGCCTATGGCGAGGTGAAGCGCCTGCTGATCGATAGCCACTCGAATTCGCTCGAACAGCAACTGGCCCTGGAGTCTCGTTCTATGGCTGCGCTCGCCGCAGAGACCACCGATGCACACGAGGGCTTTGCGGCCTTCGCAGCCAAGCGCAGCGCGAATTTCACGGGGCGCTGAGCAAGCCCCGTCGACGCAACTCCTCGACGATCAAATCTGCAGCCTCCGCAGGCGAGAGCTGCTGCGTATCGATGCGTAGCTCCGGATGCTCGGGCGCCTCGTAGGGCGAGTCGATACCGGTGAAGTTCTTCAACTCGCCACGTCGCGCCTTGCCATAGAGGCCCTTGACGTCGCGCCGCTCCGCCTCAGCGAGCGACGTGTCGACGAACACTTCGAGAAACTCGCCCTCGGCGAACAGCGCCCGAGCAGCGCTGCGTTCCGCGCGGAATGGCGAAATGAACGACACCAGCACAATCAAACCGGCATCCGTCATCAGCCTTGCGACCTCGCTCACCCGGCGAATGTTCTCGACACGATCTTGCTCGGTGAAGCCGAGGTCCTTGTTGAGTCCGTGCCTGACGTTGTCGCCATCGAGCAGGTAGGTGTGACGGCCCTCGGCCGCCAGACGCTTCTCGACCAAATTCGCAATGGTGCTCTTGCCGGCCCCGCTAAAACCCGTGAGCCACAACACCGCCGACTTCTGCCCCTTCAATTCGGCGCGCAGCGACTGGGTCACATCGAGCGCCTGCCAATGCAGGTTGCGCGAACGCCGCAGTGCGAACGACAACAACCCCGCCCCGACCGTGTTGAAGGTCATGCGATCGATGAGGATGAAACCCCCGAGCGTACGACTATCAACATACGGCTCGAACACCACGGGCCGATCGACCTGCAGTTCACAGACCCCAATATCGTTGAGCTCCAGTGTCTCCGCGGCGAGCTTGTCGAGCGTGTTGACGTTGATGCGGTGCCGGATCGGCATGACGGTGGCATTCGCCGTTACCCCGCCGATCTTCAACAGATAAGAGCGCGCCGGCAGCAGCGGCTCCTCATGCATCCAGATGATCGTGGCCTGAAACTGGGTAGCGGACTCCGGCGCGGCATGAGCCGCGGCGATCACATCGCCGCGACTGACATCGACCTCGTCCTCCAGCGTCAGTGTCACCGCACGTCCGGCGACGGCCTCAGGTAAATCTCCCTCTGCCGTGACGATGCGGGCAATACGACTGGTGCGACCCGATGGGAGCACCCGTACCGCATCGCCGACGCGCGCGACACCCGCGGCGATCGAGCCCGCAAAGCCGCGAAATTCGGCGTTCGGACGATTGACCCACTGCACGGGCATACGCAGCGGATCGCGGCTGACGCGCGACTCGACATCGACCTGTTCGAGGTGCTCGAGCAAGGTCGGTCCTCGATACCACCGCATGCGCGTTCCCGACTCGACGATGTTGTCGCCATCGACCGCTACCAGCGGGATGGCCGCCACGTCACCAAGACCAATGCGAGTCGCGAAGGCCCGGTACTCAGCCACGATGGCGTTGAAACGCTGCTCATCGAAGTCAACGAGATCCATTTTGTTGACCGCCAGCACAATCTGGCGAATGCCGAGCAGCGATACCAAAAAACTGTGACGACGCGTCTGCACAAGCACGCCTTTGCGCGCATCGATGAGCACCACGGCGAGATCTACGCTGGAGGCCCCGGTCACCATGTTGCGCGTGTACTGCTCATGACCCGGCGTGTCGGCTACGATGAATTTGCGGCGGCGAGTCGAGAAAAACCGGTACGCCACATCGATCGTGATGCCCTGCTCCCGCTCGGCCGCCAGACCGTCCACCAGCAAGGCGAAGTCGATCTGACCTTGCCGCGTGCCAACCCGCGCCGAATCGCGCTCCAAGGAGCGCCAGTGATCCTCGAATATCGTCTTGGATTCGTACAGCAGGCGCCCGATGAGCGTCGACTTGCCGTCATCCACCGAGCCACAGGTGATGAAACGCAGCAAAGATTTGCGTTCGTCCTCAGCGAACACCGCCGCGACGTCTTCGTCGGCCGTGACGGAGCGCTCGGCCATCAGAAGTACCCCTCCTGCTTTTTCTTCTCCATCGACGCAGCGGTATCGTGATCGATCAGCCGTCCGCTGCGCTCGGAGGTACGGGTTTGCAGGGTCTCGCGGATCACCTCGCTGATGCTCGAGGCTTCGCTCTCCACCGCCGCTGTCAGCGGGTAACAGCCAAGCGTGCGGAACCGCACGCTACGCCATTGCGGCGTCTCGTCGGGGCGCAGCGGCATGCGCTCATCATCCACCATGATCAACTGCCCATCGCGCTCGACCACGGGTCGCTTGGCCGCCAAATACAGTGGCACGATCGGTATGTTTTCCTGATGGATGTACTGCCAGATATCGGCCTCCGTCCAGTTGGAGATCGGGAATACCCGCAAGGACTCGCCCGGACGATGACGTGCGTTGTAGAGATTCCAAAGTTCAGGACGCTGGTTCTTCGGATCCCAGCGATGCTCTGCCGTGCGAAACGAGAAGATCCGCTCCTTTGCCCGACTGCTCTCTTCGTCGCGCCGCGCACCACCGAACGCCGCATCGAAACGATGCAGATCGAGCGCCTGTTTCAGCGCCTCGGTTTTCATCACGGTAGTGTGGATTTGCGATCCATGGCTGAAAGGATTGATGCCGCGCGCCAAGCCCTCCTGATTGCTGTGCACGAGCAGGCGCATACGCGCTTCCTTGGCCATTCGATCGCGCATGAGGTACATGTCACGAAACTTCCAGGTCGTGTCGATGTGCAGCAACGGGAACGGCGGCGGCGCGGGGAAGAAAGCCTTGATCGCCAAATGCAACATGACCGCGCTGTCCTTGCCGATCGAATACAGCATTACCGGGCGCTCGCACTCGGCCACCACCTCACGCATGATGTGGATGCTTTCGGCCTCCAATCTCTGCAGATGCGTCAGCGTCATGGCGCAGAGTCTACCGACTCTTTATGCGTGCCAACATAGCCCTCAGCCTTGTGACTCGGCGCACAACGACGATAATGCACCTCAGTCTCACCACCTAAAGTGCTATCACGCCATGACCACCGTCACCGATGCCGTCCTCAGTCGCATGTCGGCTCGTGCCTTCACCGATCAGCCGGTCGATCCGGGCTTGGTACGACGCATCCTGACGACCGCGCGACAATCGCCCTCGGGGGGCAACGTGCAGCCCTGGCATGTCGTCGTACTCGGCGGAACAGAACTCGACCGCCTGAAGGCGATCATGCGCGACAAGCTCGCCGACCCGCGCGCCACGGGCGATGGACCGGAATATCCGATCTATCCGCGCGAACTCACAGAGCCCTACCGCTCGCGGCGCTTCAAGTGCGGCGAAGATATGCATGGAACCATGAATATCAGTCGAGAGGACAAGGCCGCGCGGTACGCCTTCATCGCCGGTAACTTCCAGTTTTGGAATGCGCCCATCGGCATGTTCATGCTCATCGACCGAAACATGGGGCCGCCGCAGTGGGCGGATCTCGGCATGTTCATGCAAACGGTGATGCTGTTCGCGCGCGAGGCGGGCTTGCACACCTGCGCGCAAGAAGCGTGGACCAACTGGCACAAGACCGTGGGCGAGTTTCTCGGCCTGCCACCCGAGCGCATGCTGTTCTCGGGACTGGCGCTCGGCTATCGCGATGAATCGCATCCGGTCAATCGGCTGCGTACTGATCGAGCCGCACTCGATGAGTTCGCGACCTTCCGCGGTCTCTAAGGCCCGCTCAACCAAACACGCCATGCCACCACCACGCATGCGGTGGTAAACGCTCGCGATAGACCCACAGCTGCGCACCGCGCGGCTCACGCACGACGTAGTAATCGCGCGCCACATCCTGACCGTCCCACCAGCCAGTTTCGATGCGCTCGGGGCCGGCGATCCAATGTAAATCACTCACCGCACACGGCAGATGCGCGGGTTGCCGCAGCAGCCACAGCGGCCGGCGTAGCGTACTCAAGTGATATAGCGCTTCGGCGGTGCACGGCGATGGCGCGTCGAGGGCGGGCTCCGCCACGCGCCAGGCAATCTCGGGTCGGTGCTGCGGCACGAGGCACAAGCCGTACACGGCCTCACTGCCGAGGCGTGCACGAAGCCGCTCGATGAGCGCAGGCGATTCGCGACCTAGCGCACCGCCGTGCTCGGCGGGACGCCATAACGAGTCGCTGTGCGCAATGAACGGCTGCAATGCACCAGAACGTAACTCGCAATCGATGACTGCGGCCGGCAACGCCCGACGCGCGAGCTGTTCACCGAGCACCGCAGCGAAACGCTCGGCCGATACATCGGCGGCCACCAACCGCACATCGAGTCGCGTGAACTGCCCGGCACGGTGCGCAAAACGCAGCTTCAGCAGATCGACACCGCATTGGCGGGCACGCAGAAACTGTTCGAGTTGCGCGAGTAACGGGGCGAGATGCTGCAGGAGCGCCTCTTGCGTGACGAGTTCGAAGGCAGGTTCGCTGCGCAGTTGGAAGTGCTCGCGAGGCAGAAAGCCGCGTCGCGGTTCGGCTGCCACGCCACTCAGTCGATCAAGCGTGAGCAGTGCTTCCTTGCCGAAGCGCTTGGCGAACCCTGCGCGCGGCAGGCGCAACAACGCACCGAGCGTACGCACGCCGAGCGAGTCGAGCCGTTCGAGAGCCTCCGCAGACCAACCCAAGCTCTCAACGTGTAATGAGGCCAGCTCGCCCATGAGTCGATCGCGCGCGCGCACCATGATGCGCCGATCTGCGCGGGCGAGAACGAGTGCTGCGAGCGGCGTGGGCGCAAGTGCCCAACGCGGCGCGAGCCCCGCGGCACGACAGCGTTCGAGCAATTGCGCACACAATGCTTGGAGACCGCCAAACAGTCGCACACTGCCCTGCACCTCGAGCAACACGGCATCGGCTTCGAGGCTGACCCGTGAGGTATAGCGGTACGCCAACGAGCCGAGTCGCCCGAGCATCTCAGGCGTGGCCTCCGCTGCAGGCAGCTGCAAGGCCAGCCAGCTCTCGGTCGCCTCGTCGAACAGCGAATTAAGTACGGGCGGCAGATCTGCGATGGCGCGCGCTTGCTGTGCCGTGCGGCGCTGCGCCTCAGCGGAGCGCTGTGCATCTGCGGGACTCCGGGCCACAGCGGAACTCGCAGACTCGAAACCTGGGGCGCTGAAGGCCCGCCGCACCGAAGCCGCTCGCTCACGGCGTGCCATGGGTCGCTCCCGGAGTATCGGCCCACTCGATATCGAAGGCGCCGCGGCGCCCGCCCCGGCTCTTCAACAATTCGAGTCGCGCGCCGCCCACGCGAAAGTGCAGCTCGAGACGCAGCTCAGCGGGTGATGCGCACCGTGCCGCCGCAAGCTCGCGAAACAGGAACACCGGCGCACGTTGGCGCTGCGCAGCCAACTGCAAACGCCGCAGTGAGCGCTGTAGTGCATCACCCGGACGTGACCGCAGCCAACCGAGCACGGCGGCACAGGCCCCGGAGTCGATCGTCTGTTCGAGAGCCCACAGTGGTTCGTCCGTACGCACTACGAGTTGGCGCTCGAGCGGCACGCCGGCACTCGCCAGCGCCGGGGCATAGGGCTCGAAGGGCGGTGCGATCCACGCCACCCAGCGCGCAGGTGATTGCTGACCGAAGCGCACCAGCAACGGCATCAGTAAACGCAGTTCACCAAGGCCAGGATGCGGCGAGAGAATTTCGCTGAGCCCATTTGTGGGCCAACCACCGCCCGGCAGTGCCTCATCGAGCGTGGGATAACCCGTGCTGTGCGTATCGGTGCGTGCAAGGCTGCGCCCGCGCCACAGGGCAGGATGCGCGAGCAGGCTGCCGAGCGGGTCGTCGGCCGCGGTGTCTGAGGAGGGTGAGGGAGTCCGGCCCATGGGGGGCATGCGGATGGCAAGGCCAGGACGGTCTCACGATGCGGCCGGGTCGGGCGTCGGGGTACGCAACGAGCGCGGCTGCGAGAACCAACCGTTGCGACCGCAACCGCAAGGACAGCTGAATCGTTGCAGACTCATGCCAACCGCCGGCCGCGCCGAGGCGCGAACCTTAGGACGCGATCGATGCCCAGTCGCAGAGCGGGTCTTTTTGCGGACAAGCGCGTCCGCTGCGCCCGGCGAGGGGCGCAATTCAAACATATCCATGAAAACTAACCTTTAGGCTGAGGTATGCGGACTCACATCAGACCCGCAGGCGTGGCCTTGCCGTGGCTTGCACCACGCCGCAACACACCGACCACCACGCCTTCGATGATGAGTGGCTCCTCACGCAGATTGACGCGGATCGGCTCGAAGTCGGGGTTCTCGGGTAGCAGCCACACCGTGGGACCTTCCTGCTTGTAGCGCTTCACCGTGACCTCGTTCTCGAGGCGCGCGACGATGATCTGCCGGTTGCGCACCTCGGGGGTGCGATGCACAGCGACGAGGTCACCATCGAGGATGCCGGCATCTTTCATTGACATGCCGGTAACCTTGAGCAGGTAGTGCGGACGCGGGGAGAAGATGTCTGGATCGATATTGAAGCGCGCTTCGATGTTCTCTTCTGCCAGAATGGGCTTACCCGCAGCGACGCGGCCGATGAGCGGCAGACCGAGCTGCTCGCGCAGGATGTCCTTCAACTGGATGCCTCGCGAGGTGCCCGGCACGAGCGCAATCACCCCTTTACGGGCGAGTGCGCGCAGATGCTCCTCGGCGGCGTTGGCGGACTTGAACCCGAGCTCTTGCGCAATCTCTGCCCGCGTGGGCGGCATGCCGGTTTCTGCAATGGCTCGCTGGATTAGACGGAGGATTTCGGTTTGACGGGGGGTGAGATCTGACATGTGGCACCTCTGTTGATCCATACAGTACCTGTGAATACATCCAGTCGCAAGCCCCCTGCTGATTTTGATGCCCTGGTCATCGGTGCCGGGCACAACGGTCTCGTCTGCGCCTGCTATCTGGCCCGCGCCGGCCTGCGCGTGGCGGTGTTCGAGCGGCGCGGCATCGTTGGCGGTGCCGCCGTCACCGAGGAGTTCGTGCCGGGCTTTCGCAACTCGAGCGCGAGCTCCACGGTGAGCCTGCTCGATACCACGGTAATCCGCGAGCTGCGCCTCGCCGAGCATGGGCTGCGCATCCTCGAGCGGCCGATGCAAAATTTCTTTCCGTTGCCCAATGGCGACTCCTTCAGCGCCGGGCCGCAGAGCGAGGCCACCCTCGCCGAGGTGCGCCGCTACAGCCAGCGCGACGCCGCACGACTCGGTGATTTTCTCGCCCTGCTCGATCGGGCCGTCGCCCTGCTGCGCAGTCTGCTGCGCCGCACCCCGCCCACCGACCTGCGCCGCATCGGCGATCTGTGGGAGCTGCTGCGCTTTGGTCGCGACTTTCGTGCCCTACCCCTTGCGCAGCAGCGCGAGCTGCACGAGTTCTTCACGCGCAGTGCGGGCGAACTGCTCGATCATTGGTTCGAGACCGAACCGCTCAAGGCGCTGTTCGGCTTCGACTCCGTCGTCGGCAGTTACGCGAGTCCCTACACGCCCGGCAGCGCTTACGTGCTGTTGCACCACGCGTTCGGCGAGGTCAACGGCAAGAGCGGCCTGTGGGGTCATGCGGTCGGTGGCATGGGTGCGATCACCCAGGCGCTCGCCGCCGAAGCGCGTCGCCTCGGAGTACACATCGAGTGTGATGCGCCGGTGGCCAAGATCATCACCTCACGACTGTCCGAACGCAGTGCCTTCGGCACCGGCCACACGCCCGTGCAGGCGAGCGGCTTGAAGTTGGCTGATGGGCGCGTGTTCGGTGCACCACGCATCGTCGCCAACCTCGGTCCGAAACCACTGTTTCTCGGCTTGCTTGGCGCCGAAGATTTGCCCGCCGACTTCCGCGCGCACATCGATCGCTGGCGAGTCGGTTCGGCCACCTTCCGCATGAACGTCGCGATGGCCGAATTGCCGCGCTTCAGCGCACGGCGCAGCCGCGCCGACGAGACCCATCTGGGCGCAGGCATCATCATCGCGCCCTCGCTCGGCTACATGGATCGCGCCTACGCCGAGGCGCGTCTGCACGGCATCTCGCGCGCACCGATCGTCGAGATGCTCATTCCCTCGACGCTCGATGACAGTCTCGCCCCACCCGGCGCGCAGGTGGCGAGCCTGTTCTGTCAGCATTTCGACTACGACCTCGCACGACCCGAGGCACCCGAGAGATCCTGGGCGGACGCCCACACGCGCGA
>JBJTBK010000035.1:0-50656 GCA_046091245.1 Nevskiaceae bacterium
GACTCGTTCTCCCACCAGCCAAAGCCGATGCAACCGGCCGCGCCGGGCGCCGCACCACAGGCCAGACTGCCGCCGCCGTCCGTTTTCTTTGTTGCCCCATCGAGCCAGATCAAATACCGCACACCCGTGGCGGCGATTTGGTCACTCACGCCCGGCCGCAGCAGCAATTGCGTCACGCCTTCCGCACGTGTCGGCGCTGTCGCGGGCTCAAGCCACGGAAACACGCTGTCGACGAAACGATCGTTGTCGTGCACCGCGATGCCCTGGCCGCCTGAACCGAGGCTCTTGCCGATGCAGTCCATGAATTCGGCATCGGCTGCAGCACCCTCGATCTGCGGCTTGGCGAGGATCACGACCGACTCACCCGCGGCGATCTGCGTCGGCAGTTCGCGCGATTCCTGGATGCGCGCGCTCATACAGCCGGCGAGGCCGAGCGATGCGACAGTCATCAAGGCAGCAAAACGCAGCAATCGCGGCAGCATGTCGTGTCTCCCCCGGCAACGGCTTGAGTATGCCATGCGAGCCCTAAGCCACAGACCCAGGCGCCGTGCGTGAGGTTCCCTGCAACAGGTTTCGGTTACTGGAAATTCATACAGGCTGCGGGAAGCGGTCGAGTTTGCGCAGCTCTGGAAACACCCTCAAGTACACCCCGACCACGACAAGACACGCGACCCCGCCCACGGTCACCGCGCGCACCGGCCCCCACCACGCGGCCGTCAACCCGGACTCGAACTCGCCGAGCTCGTTGGAGGCACCGATGAACATGGAACTGACGGCGCTGACACGCCCGCGAATGGCGTCGGGCGTCTCGAGCTGAATCAGCAGATGACGGACAAACACGCTGACCATGTCGCCTGCACCCACCACGATGAGCGCGACAAAGGACAGCCAAAACGACGTCGACATGCCGAAGATGATGGTGGCCACACCAAACGCAGCCACCCCGCCAAACATCCATCGCCCGGCATGGCGTGCAATCGGCCTACGCGCGAACAGCAAAGCCGTCACACCCGCACCGATGCCCGGCGCAGTACGTAGCGCCCCGAGGCCCTCGGGCCCGACATGCAAGATATCGGCGGCGAACATGGGCAACAGGGCGGTCGCCCCACCAAACAACACCGCAAACAGATCGAGCGAGATCGCGCCGAGGATCGGTCTGCGCGAAAACACGAAGCGCAGGCCCTCGAACATCTCTCCGAACGACACGGGACGTTGCCCGCCATTGGCGCGTACCGGTCGCACACGCCACATCAGCACGACCACCAACAACAGCAGCGCGAGGCACACGGCGTAGACCAGTAGCGCCCCACTCGTGTGCAGTTGCGTCTCGCTGAAGGCGTAGAGCAGCCCACCCACCGCAGGACCAACGATTACCGCGGCCTCGAACAGCGAAGAGTTAAAGGCTACGGCAGCAGGAAACACCTCGGCGGGAACGAGGTTCACGGTCATCGCCTGTCCGGAGGGCATCCACAACGCCCGGCCAGCGCCGAACAAGGCCATGGCGAAGAACACCCACTTCACGTTACTGCTGCCTGACAGCGTGAACGCCAACAGCACCACCGCACAGATCGCCTCGATGATGTACGCGGTAACGATCACCAAACGACGATCGACCCGATCGGCGAGTTGACCGCCAGGCAGCACCAGCGCGAAGAACGGCAGGAACTGTGCGAGCCCGACGAGACCGAGATCAAGCGGATCGCGGGTGATGGAGTACACCTGCCAGCCAACGGCCACCCCAAGCATTTGCCACGCCAAGGTAGCGAAAAAGCGACCGAGGACGAATCGCCGGAAGTCGGGGATAGAGAGCGCTGCTCGGACGCCGCTCGTGGAACCGTTCGATGGGGACATGTTCAAGTGGTAACGTCTAGGCCAGTCAACTGCGTCGAGAGTCTCGCATGAGCACGTCCAGGATCACCCGACATTTCGCATCGATCACCACGGGGCGATGGGGTCCACGACAGGTTCACTACCGCCGAGTCGGCTCGGGACCCGTAGTGATCTGCTTCCATCAATCGCCACTGTCCTCCCGCGACATGCTCGCGACGATGGAGCGATGGAAGGACCATTTCACCTGCATCGCACCTGACTCGCCGGGCTTCGGTCTGTCCGATCCGCTCGGCGTGGAGTCGGCGCAGATGTCGGATTTCGCGGACGCCGCCATCGAGTTCATGGACGCCATCGGCGTAGACCGCGCCGCCGTGTACGGATTTCATACGGGCGCAATGATTTCGGGGGCGATTGCCGCAGCCTATCCGGAACGCATCGTCTGCGCAGCGGCCAACGGCTACGTGCTGCTGACCGAGCAAGAGCGTCTCGACATCGTCGATCACTACCTGCCGAAACTCGAACCGAAGTGGGACGGCTCGCATCTGGCGTGGTTGTGGGCGCGCCTGCGCGAACAGACCATCTTCTTCCCGTGGTACAGAAAATCCCTGGCTGCGAGACTCGACTTCGACGTGCCCTCGCCCGAGGGTCTGCAGGCAGCGCTACTCGACTTCATGCGCTCGGGCGATCATTACCGCGTGGGCTATAGAGCCGCGTTCGAAATGCGCTCGGATCTCGCCTTGCGCAACGTCAGTGTACCGATGCTCGTCACCGCCGCCGACAGCGACGTACTCGCGATGCACCTTGCGCGGGTCACGCACGCCTCGGCAAATGTCACCGTGCAGGCCGGCGGCACACCGGATGCCACCGTGAACCTGTGCCGAGACTTCATCCGTCAGCACATGCCACCACGTGCCATCAAGCCGGCGCGTCCTGCGCCACTGCCCTGCCGAATGTGGCAGGACTATGTGGACGTTCCCGGTGGCCAATTACGCATTCGACGCAACCACGAAGGCAGCGGGCGTCCGGTGCTCATCCAGCACGATGCGGCAGGATCGTCTGAGGTAATCCACCATTTGGCCCTCGGCTTCATCGGGCGACGTCCGGTAATCGCGATCAACCTTCCTGGACACGGGGAGTCGGACAACACCCTACCGCGCGGCAAAGTGACTGTAGCGGCCTACGCGAAGGTCGTACTCGCAGCGCTCGACTCCCTCGGCATCAAGGAAGCAGACTTCGTCGGCACTTGGGGCGGCGGCCTCGTCGGGCTTGAGCTCGCAGTGCAGGCACCGGAACGCATCAAACACGTGGTGATGACCGACGTCTTGCTGCTCGACAACAAACTTCGCAAGGATCTGCTCGCGAACTACACGCCGGACATCAAACCCGTCTGGTACGGCGGGCACCTGTTGGAAGCCTGGCACCTGATGCGCGATCAAGGCTTGTTCTGGCCATGGTACGACCGAACGCGCCGCGGCATCATCCGCCGCGAACCGTACATCGATCCGGCCATGGTCAACGGACGCGTGCTGGAGTTGTTCCGCTCGGAAGGTATGTGGCGTCACGCGTACCACGCCCATTTCAGCTATCCGTTGCAATCGAAGATGGCGCGCACCCGGGTGCCAATGACTTTCGGCGCGCCGCGCTGGGACCCTCAGTACGACATGTCAGTCGAAGCTTCGCGTCTGTATCCGCGCGTGGCGTTCGTCAAACTGCCCGACGATATGCGTGAGTGGGCCGACGTGCTGCTGCCGCAGCTCGATCGCAAGAGCTGACGCCATGCGGCTGTTCACGACTCGATCATTGGCGAAGCGATGGCTCGGCAGTGTGCTGCTTGCCGCACTCATGGCGACGGCCACCGCGCAGACACCACTGCCTGCACCGGTGCAAGGTCACGAGGTGACGGAAATCGGTCCGGGATACTTCACTTTCCGTCATAAGGGCCTGCGCAACGTCTTCTTCATTACGCGCGAGGGCGTGATCGTCACCGACCCGATCGACCCCGAAGCCGCCAAAGTACTGCGCGAGGAAATTCGTCAGCGCACAGCGCTGCCGGTGAAGTACGTCGTCTACAGCCATCAGCACTGGGATCACGTGCGGGGCGGCAAGATCTTCAAAGACGAGGGCGCGCGCTTCATCAGTCACGAGCGCTGTCTTGCACACTTCAAGGATTTACCTGAGCCGGACATCGTCATGCCCGATCAGACTTTCGCCGGGGATCGCTATCAGCTGACTCTCGGCGAGCGCACCTTGCAACTGCGCTGGCTCGGCGTGAATCACGGCGACTGCCTCATCGTCATGACGCCTGATCACGTCAACGTGCCCTTCATCGTCGATCTCGGTACAGCGGGGGGCATGCCGCTGCCATTCATCGCCGACTACTCGCTGCACAACTGGGTTCGCAGCCTGCGTGAACTCGAAAGTTGGGATTTCGCCGAGTACGTCGGCGGCCACGGCATCCCGCTCGCACCGAAATCGCGTCTCACGGAGCGGCGCGAGTACCTTGAAGCCTTGATGAGCGAAACCAAACGCCAGCTCGATACCGGTACGCCCCTCGAGCAAATTCCGGATCGTGTCGCTGCCGCGCTGCAAGGTCGATTCCAGCATCTACGCGGCTTCAACGGCATCGTGCGCGATAACGTTCGGCGCACCATCACCTACTACGGGATGGGGTGGTGAAGCGTCTTTGCGTATTTTGCGGTGCCAACACCGGTCACGACCCGCGGTATGCAGAAGCCGCGGCGGTGCTCGGTCGCTGCATCGCGCAGGCCGGATTAGGTCTCGTTTATGGCGGCGCCTCGATCGGTTTGATGGGCGCGGTGGCGGATGCGGCGCTCGCCGAAGGCGGTGAAGTCATCGGCGTGATTCCTCAAACCCTCGTGGCGCGAGAAGTCGCCCATCACGGCCTTGCGGATCTGCGCGTCGTGAACTCCATGCACGAGCGCAAGGCGCTGATGGCCGATCTGTCAGATGGGTTCATCGCCTTGCCAGGCGGGGTCGGCACTCTGGAAGAACTTTTCGAGGTGTGGACATGGTCGCACCTCGGCTTGCATCGCAAACCCTGCGGCTTGCTCGATGTCGCAGGCTTTTATTCAGGTCTCGGTCGCTTCATCGACCACGTACAACAGGAAGGTTTCCTGCGTGACGGCGTCCGCGACATGCTGCTGATGGACGATGACCCGATCCGGATGATCGCCACGATGCGCGAACTACAGGTGCTGGTTGATCTCTGAGTAGATACCGTCGAGATCGAACATCGACATCGACCGCAGGTGGATGACCGATTTGCCATCGTGTGATGGCACAGACCAATCGGTCGGTGGCATCGAGATCGTGGCCCCCGCCTCGACGGCACGCTCATGCACGCCACGCACATCGTCGGTCTGCACGACCAGTATGGACTCGCCCATACGCACCTTGGTGCGCTCAACGACCCGGGCCGTGTCGAAGGGTGCATCGACGTATTGCAGGAAGCCGATCATGCCGATTTGTGGATCCTGCGCCTTGAGCAGCACGAGCTTCACCGGCACGTCGCGCGGACCCACGGGCGGAAAGCCTGCCTTGGCTGTCAGGGAGTGATCGTAGAACCGCGTCCAGCCGAACACACTCTCGTAAAACGAGGCGGATCGCTGCGCGTCGGCAACGATGAAGGTAGTGCGCCTAAGAATCGAGGCCATTGATTACTCCTTCTGCGAACGTTGTTCAGCCAACCACTCGCGCCACATGGCCATCAGCACCGCAAGAATCACCGGACCAATGAACAAGCCGACGAGACCGAAGGCCGCAAGACCCCCCAACACGCCAAACAGCACGAGCAGGAACGGAATACGCGTTGCGCCGCTGATCACGAGTGGGCGGACGATGTTATCGATCCAACTGACGGCGGTGAGCCCCCACAAGGCCAGGCCAATGGCAGCCGTCGTCTCGCCGGTCAAATACAGCCATACGCTCGCGCTGCC
The DNA here is from genome assembly GCA_046091245.1 of Nevskiaceae bacterium. Classification (GTDB taxonomy): domain Bacteria; phylum Pseudomonadota; class Gammaproteobacteria; order Steroidobacterales; family Steroidobacteraceae; genus UBA964. The sequence continues at coordinate 5,787 of JBJTBK010000035.1, forward strand.
CCACATGAACGGCACGATGAACGGCACTAGACCGACGAGAAAAGTCAGCAACGACAGTAGCACCGGCGCCGGCAAACCGGCGGCCCAGTAGCCGAGCCCCGCAAGCGTCCCCTGCGCGAGCGCCGCAAGCACGATGCCATACACAACGGCCTTGACGGTGTTGCCAATGGCCTCGAGGTAGTGGGCGATTCGCGCCTCGCCGAAAAATTGCTGTAACACCCGCTCGACTTGCGAGGCAAAGTATTCGCCGTCGCGGTACATGAAGAACAACGACACCATCGCGATCACAAGCTTGACGAGATTGCGACCCACGCCGCCGATCAGCGCCGCCATCTCACCGGACGACTGACTGAGGAAATTGCGAATGGCGGTGTCGATCGCGCTCGGGTCCTTGGCCACTTGCGCAAGGATCTCTTGCAGCCGGGGGCCGAGCATGGGTAAGTCCGCAATGACTGGCGGCAACTGCACCTTCGAGATCAACGGCGCCAACTCGCGATAAACCGGCAGCGCCTCCGCTTGGACGAGCAAGGCGATCCACACCACTGGCAAAATGATGGCCGCACTCAGCAGCAGCGTCATCAGCAGCGCAGCGAGATCGCGACGCCCCCCGCAAAGCCGAACGAGTCGCCCATGTACGGGCCATGTCACATACGCCAGGATCACGGCCCAGATCACCGGCACGATGAACGGCTGCAGCACCTGAAAGGCCAGCAACACCAGGACGGCGAGCAGAACGGCAACGATCAGTCGGCGCAGCCACTTCGCTTCGGATAAATCTTCGAGAATCATCTCAGCCCGTCTCCCCAAGACCGATGGTGATCAGGGCAAGCAGTATGCACACCGTCAATGACAACACTCGTCGCAATTGCAAGTAGTCCTGCGGCAACTCCTCACCGTGCCGACGGTGCTCGTACAGCCAGAAGAAACCGAAACCGACCACGAGCAGGGCCGTGCCGCGTGAGCCGCCAAGCACCACCCCCCGCGCGCCGACCAGCGACGGCAGCGTCGATGACACGACCAGCGTGGGTGACCAAGACCAACGGCCCGAAAGCGCAAGCCCCCAGTGCACCGCAGCGATAAAAGCCAGAATCGCTGCACCCCAGCCGAGCGCCAGACGCTCGCCGATCATGCGCAATTCCAATGAGCCCGACAGCACTGCCGCCGACGCCGCGACGAACGGCAGCAGGCCGAAGTAGCCCGCTTGCCGTGCGAGCGGCGAGAGCACCGGGTAGCGCGAGGTATCGTTCATGCGGTCTATTCTCGCAGGACGCCCGGGGTTGCAACAGTCGGCCTTGACCTCAAGGCAGACGCTTCAAATCCTCTTCGAGCATATCGGCGAGTAAGCCTTGGTAATAGTCGCCTTTGGCTTGCTTGCGCGCGGCGGCGACGAAACTCAGCATCTCGGCTTTGTCCTTGCGCACCGCGCAGCTATCGAACAGACCGCTCAGCACGTAACGCGGAAAGCCAAGTTGTCCAGCAATGCGGCCTTGCAGCGCTGAGCGACGGATGAGGTCTGCCCCAACGCAGACATCTTTGGGCTGCTGATTCATGCCGGTCAGCGACATGTAGCCGATGACGAACAGCGCCTGCGGATAGTCCGCATCGACGGCGACCTTGCGATTGCCGAGCCCTTCAGCCCCACGTCCGCTATAGCCGAGCGTTCGACCAAGCAAATAATTGAGTCGGGGATTGGCGGGGTCACGCGCGACCGCGGCCTTGCATGCCTCGATGGCCTTCGGCAGATCGATCTGTGGTCGCTCAAGACCTGGGGCGACGCGGTTCGGATCATCGGGATGCGACGCGAGACGATCGCATTCGGTCACCTCTTGTGAATACCGCGAAGGATCGAACGGCCGGGTGTTTTGCGCCAACGCCACGGCGGATAAAGTAACCGCCGTCAGAACGAGCAACGGTAAACACGCTGATGATCGTTTCATGGAGTGACTCCTTCTTTGACGAACCATTGAGTGACGACTTCAGCCACGAGTTCCGGGGCTTCGTGGTGCAACATGTGACCCACACCCGCAAGATCGGCGACCGTGACGCACGCCAGCGCTTGATGAAAACGCTGCGTGTCGCCCTCCGCATCCAGCGCCTGACGATACTCGGAGACGCCGCCCAACACCGACAGCACCGGAGCGCTGATGCTGCGCCAGCACGCCTCGGCCTCCTCACGGCGATAGGGGACCGGGTTGACGAGCCGATGCCAGGGATCGAAATGCAGCTCGTAGCGCGAGCCACCCGGCCGCGACCATGCGCTCGCTACGAAATGCGCGCGCTCTACGGTAAGGCGCGGATTACGTCGTCGCAGTTTCTCTGCGAGGTCCTCTACCGAAGCGTACGTGGAATGCGCGGGGGGCTTGTGCAACTGATCCAGCCATTCTGCGTATCGCTTTGGAGCACGCTCCGCGGACGAGCGGCGCAGGCCAAAGCCTTCGAGCGACACCACAGCCGACATCCGCTGCGGTCGCACGCCGGCGTACAACATGGCTACGTTGCCACCCATGCTGTGTCCGATGACCCGGACGGACTCATGCAAGGAAAAATGATCGAGCAGTGCCTCGAAATCCGCCAAGTAATCGGGGAACCAGTACGGCTGATTGGTCCACTGCGTGCCACCGAATCCGCGCAGATCCGGCGCGATGAAATGCCACTCGGCGGGCATCGCATCAACGAAGAACTGGAAGGTATCGGCACAGTCCTGAAAACCGTGCAGCAGCAACACCGGTGGGGCGTCGATGGGGCCCCACTGCAATACACGATGCTGCAAGCCCCGCAGCGGCACGCGCTGCTCGCGCGAAGCAACTTTGGCTCGATAGACATCGCTCACGGCGGAGGACCCGAGGAATGCCCCCCAAGGAACAGTCGATAGGCAGGATTGTCGGTCTCATCGACCCAGGGGTAATGCAGTTCAGCCAGATGCAGCAGAAAATCCGGGCGGGTCGCTGCCGGTACTTGAATGCCGGCGACGACGCGCCCGGCGTCAGACCCATGATTACGGTAATGGAACAAAGTGATGTTCCAGCGACCGCCCACGGCCTCGAGAAATTTGCGCAACGCGCCAGGACGTTCGGGAAACTCGAAACGCAGCAGCATCTCATCCTGCAACCCGGCAGGTCTGCCGCCAATCATGTAGCGCACGTGCAGCTTCGCCAGTTCGTTGTCAGTCAGGTCAACCGCGCCGTAATCGGCGGCGCGCAATGCGGCAAGCACATCGGCCTTGTCTTTGCCGGAGCCAGAGAGCCCGAAACCGAGAAATACCTCAGCGACCTCACTACCACTCCAGCGATAGTTGAACTCGGTGACACTGCGGCCATCGAGCACGCGACACAATTGCAGGAAACTGCCCGGACGCTCCGGGATATTCACGGCAAGCAGCGCCTCGCGCTGTGCGCCGATCTCGGCCCGCTCCGCCACGTGACGCAGCCGATCGAAATTCATATTGGCGCCGCAGTTGATGGCGACAAATCGTCGCCCGGCGCTGCCGGTGCGGCGGATGTATTTCTTGATCGCCGCGACGGCGAGTGCGCCCGCCGGCTCGACGATCGAGCGGGTATCTTCAAAGATATCTTGAATGCCGGCAGAAATCTCGTCGGTATCGACCAGAATCATCTCGTCGACGAGCTCGCTCGCCAACCTAAAGGTCTCCTCGCCGACGCGGCGCACAGCTACGCCGTCGGCAAAGATACCGACTCGCGGCAACGCTTTTCGCTCGCCATCACGAAGTGAGTCGTGCATTGCGGTCGAGTCAGCAGCGTTGACGCCGATGATGCGCACCTGCGGGTGTACGTACTTGAGGTAGGCCGCGATGCCGGCGATCAGACCGCCGCCACCCACGGGTACGAACACGGCATCGACATTGCCCCCGGTCTGACGGGAGATCTCCATGCCAATCGTGCCTTGACCTGCAATGACATCCGGATCGTCGAACGGATGAACGAACACCATTTGCCGTTCGCGAGCGATCACCAACGCGCGTTCGTATGCGCTGTCGTAGTCATCGCCGTGCAACACGACTTCACCACCGAGGTCCGCGACCGCTTGCACCTTGATGCGTGGAGTCGTCACTGGCATCACGATCACGGCGGGGATCCGCCGCCGGCTCGCAGCGAGCGCCACACCCTGCGCATGGTTACCCGCCGAAGCGCAGATCACACCGCGCGCTGCGGCGTGTTCAGAGAGACTCGCGATCTTGTTATAAGCCCCTCGCAGCTTGAACGAGAACGTCGGCTGCAGATCCTCGCGCTTGAGCAAGACCTCGTTCCCCAGCCGACGCGACAAACGTGAGGCAAGCTCGAGCGGCGATTCCATGGCCACGTCGTACACCCGCGCCCGCAGAATGCGGTCGATATACTCGCTGGCGATGGTGGAGTGGGTTCGATTCACAAGGCGTGCAAGCATATCCGAGAGCTCCGAGCGGATATACTTCGCTCCTTCCGTGAATCAACCCATGCGCCAAGTCTGGACCCTGACGCTCGCCCAAGGACTGGCGGCCTGCGGCACCATCATCCTCGTCTCGTTTGCGGGCATCATCGGCACGCATATCGCCCCAAGTGCTGCGCTCGCGACCTTGCCACTGTCCTTGTCGGTACTCGGTGTCGCCTCGATGTCTCTGCCCGCAGCGCTGTTGATGCAGCGCATCGGCCGCAAGCCTGCGTTCGTCGCCAGCGCACTCATCGCCTCACTGGCAACGCTCGGCTGCGCGCGAGCAATCCATACCTCGAATTTCGCCCTGCTCTGCGGCATGGGTTTTTTTATCGGCGGCAACATGGCGTTCGTGCAGCAGTACCGCTTCGCAGCCATGGAATTGGTACCTGCGAGCGATGCGGGTCGAGCCGCCTCCACCGTGATGATCGGTACGCTGGGCGCGGCGCTGCTTGGCCCAACCGTCGGCGAGTTTGCGAAAAATCTGGGCGGCTGGACCGAGTACACGGGCTCATTCGTCGTACTCTCCGGGCTCTGCATACTCGCCGCGCTGGTGCTGTCACGGATTCCGCTGGCACACCCCACAGGTCAGGCGGAAGCCCCGAGCACGAAGCGTTTCGGCGACTTTCTGCGGGTGCCAGGCTATCGCTTGGCCGTCTTTGCCGGACTGTCGTCTTACGCCGTGATGAGTTTCATCATGACGGCGACGCCGCTCAGCATGCATGTGCACGACGGGTTTTCGGGTTCGGAAACCACCGTAGTCATCACGGCCCATCTGCTGGGCATGTATCTGCCGTCACTCGCTACGCCTTGGCTCGTCGCCAAACTCGGGCCACGCGGGATGATCGCAACGGGCCTGCTGGCCAATGTGCTATGCATCGGCATCGCAGCATGGGTCGGACATGAGTTCTTGCACTACTTCACGGCGCTGCTGATTCTCGGCGTGGGCTGGAACTTGATGTTCGTCGGTGCGACCGTGCTACTCGCGGCACACTACGCACCGGCCGATCGCTTCCGGGCGCAGGGCTACAACGATCTGAGTGTGTTCGGCTCGCAGGCCGTGGCCTCGCTGCTCGCCGGCACCGCCATTGAAACGCTCGGCTGGCAAACCCTGAACCTCGTCGCACTGCCACTGCTCGCGCTGGTGGCGTGGTCACTGTGGCGTACGCCTGTTGACGGTGCGCCTCGGCCGAACGCATAGTCCGGCCCATGAAACTCTACGGTCACATCGTCTCGCCCTACGTCGCCCGCGTAGCCTTCGCTGCGCGCCTCAAAGGTTTGCCGCTGACGCCCGAGCCTGCGCCGGGCGGCGGCATCAAGAGCGCTGAATTTCTCGCACTCAATCCGATCGGCAAGATGCCGGCGATGGAGGTCGACGGGCAGTGCATCGCCGAATCGATGGTGCTGCTCGATTACCTCGAAGACGCCTACCCGAATCCGCCGCTGCTGCCGGCCGATGCGCTCGGTCGAGCCCGCGCACGATTGCTTGGGCGCATCGTGGATCTGTACGTCACCGCGAGCAGCCGCGCGTTTTTCGTCAATATGAACCCCGAGAAGCGCAACGTCGAGGAGCTGGAAGCCGGCAAGGCGGCCTACCTCAAGTCGCTCGCTCAACTCGAGCACTTCATGGGCGAGGGTCCGTATGCGGTGGGCAGCACGTTCGGCTACGCCGACGTGGCCATTTTGCCTTGTCTGCAAATGATGAATCTCGTTGCTGAACCCTGCGGTCTCAGCAATGCCTTCAACGGTCTGCCCAAGCTCAACCGCTGGTGGGCACAAATGCAGGCAGATCCGATTGCCGCTGCCATGGTCAAGGAATACGCGACAGCCTTCACGGGCTTCATGCAGAGCCGACGATAGATGTTCGGCTGGAGCGTGGCCGAGTTCGGCGGCACTGACGTCATGCGTTGGGTCGAACTGCCGGACCCTATCCCGGGCCCAGGGCAGTTGCGTGTCAAGGTTCACGCCTCAGGCATCAACTTCGCAGAAACGCGCATGCGCGCCGGAACTTACTCCGGGCAGCAACTGCCATTCGTCATGGGCATGGAATCGGCGGGTGTAGTCGAGGCCGTAGGACCCGGCGTGACGGGCGTGAAAGTGGGCGATCGGGTGTTCGGTCGGGCGCGCGGCTCACACGCGACACACGTACTGTTCGATGAGCTTCACACGCTACCGCTGCCCGATTCACTCAGCTTTGTCGAAGGCGCAGCCATTCCCGTGGGCTGGCTCACAGCCTGGCATGCGCTGGTGACTGTGGCGCGCGCCCGAGCGGGCGAACGGGTATTGATCGAAGCGATCGCCAGCAGCGTCGGCAGTGCTGCGCTGCAAATTGCCCGCTCGCAAGGTTGCTGGGTGGCGGGCACCGCCAGTCGCGACGATAAATGCGCGCGGGCGGTCGCAGCGGGTGCCGAGGCGGCGTACAACTACAAGACCATGAATTTGCCTGAGTGCGTGCTGCGCGACACCCGCGGACACGGCATCGACATCGGCTTGATGACAATCGGCGAAGAAACCGCCGCGGCGTTGTTCGACTCCATGGCAGCCGAAGGTCGCATCGTGATGTACGGCAGCACGGGCGGCCGTCAGGTGTGTTTCAACCTCAACATCGGCACCCGCAATCTGCAGCTGCTCGCGATGAGTATCTCGACCAGCGCCCGGTTCGTGCCGGAGTCGATGCGCAGTTTCCGTCAAGTGGCCGTAGGTTTGTTTGCTACGGGGACTTTCAAAGCCATCGTCGATACCACGCTACCGATGTCTGAACTGGTGCGAGCCCATGAGATGGTGGATTCACGCACTCACTTCGGCAAAGTGGTGCTGGTCAACTGAACCCGATCACCACCTTGCCTTCACGCTCGCTGCCGGTGCGCGCCGCGTGGGCACAGGCCTCGACCACGCGCTCGAGCGGGTAGACGCCGGCAATCGGCGTAACCAGTTCGCCACTCGCCATCAACTGCGCGAGGTTCGCGTACATCTGCCGCACCTGCTGCGGCGTGCGCCGCCTGAACTGACGCGCAAAACTCAACCCATGCAGCGTGATGCCCTGTCGGAACATCAGGTAAAAATCGAGATGGCAGGGCTCGGCACTCATTGAGCCATAGCTCACGAGATTCGTCTCGGGCGCGAGGCACTCGGCAATTCTTTGTGTCGCCGCACCGCCCACCGCATCGATACCGAGCTTGATTGGGGCACCGCCGGTCGCTGCAGCAACCCGCGTGGGCAGATCAGGGCCATCGAGAATCACCACATCGCCACCCAGCTCCTGCAGATCGGCGATCATGCTGTCACGACGCACCACGTTGACGGTCCGTACTCCCCGACGCCGAGCGAGTCGGATCAAGTAGCGACCGCAACTGGAATTGGCTGCATTCTGGATCAACCAATCACCGGGCGAGAAATCAGCAAAGTCGTCAAGCAGCACCTGGGATGTAGGTCCGTTGACCGTGAGCAGACTCAGCTGCACGGCATCGCCCTGCGGCGCAGGCATGCAGGCCTCGGCGCGGCAGCGCACTTCTTCGCGAAAGGTGCCGGAAGCGAGTGCCGGAAATACCCGATCACCGACTTGCGGCGTGGTGACGCCCTCGCCTACTCGAATGACGTGTCCGATCCCTTCGAACCCCGGCGTGCGCGGCAGCGGAAAGCGAAACGTATCGGCACCCGTGATGGTGCGCAGGTCGGCAATGTGCATTGCCGCCGCCTCCATGCGGATGACAACCTCGCCTGGGCCTGGTTGCTCCGAAGGTCCGTCGATGACGCGCAAGACATCAGCGGGTGCGCCGTAGGTTTCGTGGATACAAAGTTTTGGCATGGGCGTCAGACCAGAATGCCGCGCTCGACCATACGCGCGATGGCGTCGGCCTGGCGCTGCTGGAAGTATGCGCGGTCGGGTATCACAAGCGTGCCGCCCTGCAAAAGCCCATTGCGCCGCCGCAGATCAGCACCCGCGTAAGACTCGGCGAACATTTCGAGCGCCTGACGCGAAAGCATGTTGCTCATCGCCGGGCGGCGCCGATACGCACGTAAGCCGGCCATATCGAGAAAAGCGTTGGCAACCGAGCTCTCGCCTGCGCCGGCGAGAATCATCTGGTTCCCGTGATAGTCGAGGATGTCGGAGTAGCCGTTGCTGGAATCCACAGGCACGTCGATGCCGCGCAACGCCGCATTGTTGGCAGAGACCACATACGCGAGATTCTCGAGCGCCCGGGCACGACGGGCGATCTGCTTGATGGTGAGATTCGGCGAAGCCACCTCGCTCGTCGAGTGCAGGAAGATCTCCGCACCTCGGATCGCATGCGCACGCGCAATCTCCGGGTACAGAATCTCCTCCGAGGCAATGGCAGCCAGCCGACCGATTTCGGTGTCGGCGACGGGGAAGACGCCGTCGAGGCCGTAGATATCGAGATATTTGTCCCACACGTCATGGGGCGTCGGCGCAAAAATTGAAATCAAGCGGCGATAGGTCAGCACCCGCTCGCCGGTGGGCGAAAAAGCCCAACAGGCCTGGAAGTACAAACCCGGGAAATGCCGATCGGTTTCGTAGCCATTGCCGGCGAGGAACACGCCATGCTTCTGCGCGATCGCGGCGAGCGTTTCATATTCGGGCCCCTCCGGTGCGATCGCGCCTTTCTCTGCCCACTGCGGAATCGTCTCGCCCCAAGGTGGACCGCTCAAGATGTATTCCGGAAGCACCACCAGCTTGAGCTCCTGGCCTACCCAGCGCTTCGCGCCACCGATGGCTTGATCGATCCGGCGCAGCGATGCCGCCATCCGTCGCGCCGCCGATTCGCGGTCTGTATCCGGGTGCACGCCATCGCAGTCGATCTGCAAGGCGAGCGCAACGAAACGATCGAGTCTATTGATGCTCATGGAGGCCTCGTGTCTGGATTGGACTAGAGTTTGTAGCGCGCGGTCAACCCGAGCTGGCGTCCTTCGCCCAAACCCACCACGTACGAGTTGGCAAAGAAAATCACGAACGAATTGGCGACGTACTCCTCATCGGACAGGTTCTTGGACCACAGCGACACGTCCCAATTGCCGCGCGTCACGCCCAGCTTGGCGTTGGCCAGCATGCGGCTATCCGTCGAACCCAGATTGAGCGCCTCGAGGTACTGCTTCGACTGGTAGTTGAAATCGAGATTCGAGTAGACACCAAAGCCCGCGCGCTCGCCAGCGTCGGTCAGCAACAGGGAGGCAGAGGTCTTCGATTGACGCTCGAGCGAGTTACCATCGATGTTGTTGTTGCCGACTCCGTTGACGATGGCGCCGTTGGTACACAGCGCCGCATCGCAGAATACAGTCGAAGCCAAGAAGGTGGCGTTGGTATAGCGCGGATCGTTGAACGAGGCCGCGAGGGTGGCGCTGAACCAATCGGTGAAGGCATAGCCGAGTTCCAGTTCGATGCCCGTCGACTCGGCGTCACCGCGGTTCTCGATGATGTTAGGGTCGGTGGGTACGATACCCGGACCGCGCTGCGGCGCGGCACCTTGGATGTCGCTCCAGTCGATTGCGTAAACGGCGCCGTTCAGACGCACACGCCCATCGAGCCACTCACTCTTCAAGCCGAGCTCCCAAGTCGTGTTGGTCTCTGGATTGAAGGAGCCTTGCAGATCGGGATTGCGCGCGTTGTTGAACCCACCCGCCTTCTCCCCCTTGGCCGCCGACACATACGCGAGCGAGGATTCGCGCCGCTGCCAAGATACGGTGCCACGCCACGTCGTACTGGTGAAATTCCGCTCCTGGAAAGTGTTCTGCGGTGCAGCAAGCGTATTGACCACCGCTGCGCCGGTCGACGTCGTCAATCGGAAAATCTTTTTGTCTTCATCGTTGCGCCGCGCCTCGGCAGCCAGCACCCACGCATCAGCCACGCGATAGTCGAGCGAGCCGTATACCGCGCGGATGCGATCCTCGAAGCGGGAGGCCGACAAATTGGAGCCGCGCAGATCCGGCGCGAGCGGTGCTTTGCCGAGCGGCTGCACGTAGAGCGAAATACCGGTCGTGTATTCTTTGACCTCCGAGTAATAGGCGCCCGCCAACCACGACAGGCGCTCACTCGCTGCAGATTGCAGGCGCAGTTCATGCGAATTCGCCCGCAGGTTGCCGTTAGACCTGGAATCCACCATGTTAAGGAACAGCGGCACGGGTGAGCCCACCAGAAACTGCACGTTGCTACCTTTGACGGGATCTCGATCACTCGGCCTGCCGCCGATACCCGAGTAATCAGCACGCCCGAATTCATGGAACAGTTCGATCTGCGGGTTGACGTCGTAGCGAGCCGTGGCCGTACGAATGGCGCTGCTGCCGTTCAGACCGAGTTGCCGCGGATCGACCACCACGCCAGGCAGACGCGTGTCGCCCGCGGCTTGCGGTCTGTCGTACGGCAGCTCACCGCACCACGCGGTGTTACGGTTCACACCCGGCGCAATCGCGCGCGGCAGGCAGTTCAGATCATTGAAGCTCGTCAGACCGAAGAGGTTTGAGGCCGCGCCCTGCAGCGCGTAGTTGCCCGCCGGCTCACGACGGATGTCGGTGCGGAAGTAGCCGAGGTCGATCTCCAGTGCCTCGATAGGCAGCAGCGTGAGTCCCGTCGAATACACCTCGGTGTCGTAGCCGCCGAGGTTGCCGCGGTTACCCGGACTAACCCCTGCTGCAGCATTCGGATGGTTGTTGCCGAGGGTGCCGTCGAACTCACTGTGGGCGTAGGCCAACTTGAATAACGCCTTCCCTTCGGTGAGCGGGCCACTGACGAACGCGGAGTAATCGAGTCGATCGTCACTGCCGGTGGTCACGGCAGCCTCTGCCCGCCACTCGCTGGAGGGTTGACGTGAGATGTAGTTCACGGCGCCGGCGAAAGCGTTGCGTCCGTACAGGACGCTCTGGGGTCCCTTGAGCACTTCGACTCGCTCGATGTCCACGAGCCCGAGGTCGAACATCGCCTGATTGGGCAGGTAAACGCCGTCATAGAAGACCGCGACGTTCTGGGTGCGGTTGGTCAACTGCGTGTTGGTGAGACCACGCAGCACGAGACCGCCGGAGAGTCCCGCCGAGACATACCCCTCGTAGTTAAGGCCAGGGGTACGCAGCGACAAATCGCTGAGATCCTGCAGCGTGCTGCGTTCAATTTGCTCGGCGGTGACGGCGTTGACCACGAGCGGAATGTCCTGCAAGGACTCCTCCCGCTTTCGCGCGGTGACGACAATTTCTTCGAGAGCACCCGCGCCGCTGGGACGATCCTGCGCAATACCTAAGTCGCAGGCTGTCGAAACGGCAGCCACAGCCACACTCAACCATCGACGGTCGATCACTCCGAACCTCCGTGTTCTACGCTCAGCCGATGCGAGTCTCGGCCAAGTCACTCCACGTCTGCAATTCGACGATGCGACCGGAGCGCAGCAAGAACCGATCGCACCAACGTACGCCCGAGAACGCCACCCCGTCGGCCCAACTGCCCGCCAGCTCACCGGTCACGTAGACCGCAAGCCCCCCCGCCGCCTCACACGCCTCGAACTGGTCCGCCCGCTTGCGCACGGCCTGATATCGGCGCGCCCCGTAAGCGACGAAGTCTTCGAGGCGAGTAAACCGATGACCACCCGAGATCGTGATGCTGCAGGGCTCAGCCATCAGCGCAGCAGCCGTGGCAAGGTCTGCCACGGCCAGCGCGTCGAACCAGCGACGCACGAGATCGATGGAGTCGGCCCGCTCGGTTCGCGCGGCGCCGACGACAATACGACCCTCTCCAAGTTGGGCTCCCATGGCTTGAGTATGCCTCAGCAGGACGTGACGTGACGACCGGGGATGCCGTAGCCTTCCACACCATGCGCATCAGCATTTTGGGCAGCGGTACCGCCAGCCGGGAGCTTCCGGCTCACTTCTCTGCTGTGGCGCAGCACTCCGCCGAGTTGGCGCTCACACTCGTGAACCCACGACTGTCGCTATTCGCGGCGACGGCCTACGAGCGGCTGCTGGTCGACGTCGGTTATGTCGATGCGGCACTGGAAGCCGCTCGTGACGGCAGCGATGCCATCCTGATCAACTCGTTCGCCGACTACGGTCTGAATGCGGCGCGAGCAGCGCTAACTGTCCCGTTGATCGGGGCGGGCGAAGCCGCGTTGCGCGAGGCCTCTGCCGACGGCTCTCGGCCTTTTTCGATCGTGACGGTATGGCCGCGCTCGATGAGCTTTCTCTACGAGGAGCGATTGCAGGCCACAGGGCTGCAGTCGCTCTGTCGCAGCATCCGGCATGCCTCCGACGAGCACGAGCTGCACAAACTCGGCCACGATGACGGGGTGATGCCACGCATGGCACGCCACGAGCCGTCCGTCATCGCGTCGTTGCGCGCCCTGTGCGAGGCCGCCGTGAAGGACGATGGCGCAGCCGCGATCGTGCTCGGGTGCACCTGCATGGCGCCGATCGGCGAGCTGCTGCAAACGGGGTGCTCCGTCCCGGTGATCGAGTCTTCGAGGGCCGGCCTGCGTGCCGCGCTCGTGGCAGGACGCGCTGCGCCTGCGACCGCCGGTGAAGCGAAATCCATCTGGTCGGGTCGGGTGAGTGATCCCACACTCATCCCCGCACTGGTATCGAGTTGGACCGAGGGCGGTGCGAGATGCGCACCGCCGCCTGAGAGTGACTGTCCGGTGTGCGTGTCTGCCACCGACCCCTGACACGAGGAGACTGCGACATGACGGAACTCGATCGTCGACAAGCGCTGGCCTTGGCGCTAGGGCTCGCGGCGCTGCCGCTACGCGCGCAAGACGCCAACGCGCCGCTGCAGTACCCGATTCGCCTGTCGTTCAACGAGAACCCCTGGGGTCCGGGGCCCAAAGCGCGCGCCGCGATCATCGAATCGCTCGTCGATGGCTCTCGCTACGGTTCCGAGTACGCCACGCGACTCACCGCAGCGATCGCAGCGAAAGAGGCTGTTCCTACCGAACGCATCATCCTCGGCTCAGGTTCCGGTGAATTGCTGCATATGTTGGCGCTGCTCATGCACAGTCGGGGGCGCGCGATCAGTTGTGCGTGGCCGACCTTCGGCCAGTTGATGGGCTTCGGCGAGCAACTCGGTGTGCCCGTACGACGGGTACCGCTCGATGCGCAGATGCGTCACGACCTCAACGCTCTGGTGGCGAGCGTGTCGCCGGACACCGGCCTCGTCTATGTCTGCAACCCCAACAACCCCACCGGCACCGTAGTCGCTGGCGCAGCGTTGCAGGACTTTTGTCGCCAGATGTCGAGCCAGGCTCTTGTCGTCGTGGATGAGGCCTACATGGATTTGATCGAGCCCGGTGCCACGACCAGCATGATCGACCTCGCCCGCAACCACAGCAACGTGCTGGTGCTACGCACGTTCTCGAAAATCCACGGACTCGCCGGCCTGCGCGTGGGCTACGGCATTGGGCATCCGGATACGATCAAGGCGCTGCGCCCGTTGCAGATGGTCTCGCCCAATGTGCCCGGACTCGCAGCGGCCACGGCCAGTCTCGGCGATGTGGAGTTCCTGCGCATCACGGGTGAGCGTCTGCGTGCCGACCGCCGACGGCTATGCGCTGCATGCGATGCACTTGGCATTACTTACGCGCCGCCACAGGGCAACTTCGTATTCATGAAGCCCGGCATGCCCCTCGAAGCGTTTCGTGGCGCGCTCAAACCGCTCGGCTTCGAGGTGGGACGCCCCTTTGCGCCGCTCACCGACTACTGTCGCGTCACCGTCGGCACGACAGCGGAAACCACCGCATTCATTGAGGCCCTGAAAAAAGTGAAAGGAGTTCGCTCGTGACTCGGCATCGTTGGTTTTTGAACCTTGCGCTCGCACTATCGCCGCTCGCGGCGACGATGCCCGTTGCGGTGGCCGTAGCGCAGGACACGCTGTCTGCAGAGACGCTGTCGGCAGAGAAGATGTGGTCGCTCACGCGAATCGGCGACACCGACATTTCCCCGGATGGTCGACTCGCCGTGGTCTCGGTCACCCGCTTCGATACAAAGAAAAACAAGGGCTTTACCGATCTATGGCTGATCGCCACCGAGGGCAGTAGCGCCCGGCCGCTGACGAGCGATCCGGCGCCGGACAGCGCTCCGACCTTCAGCCCGGATGGCCGCAGCATCGCTTTCGTCTCCAAGCGAGACGACGATAAGGTCTCGCAGATCTACCGCATTGCCATGGATGGGGGTGAAGCGCAGCGAGTCACCGCGGCGCCCACGGGCGCTGACGCGCCGAAGTGGTTCCCCGATGGGCGTCGGATCGCCTTCGTGTCTTCCATCTGGACCGATCTCGTACGTCCTGAAGATCAGGCCGCGCGCCTCGAAGAGCGCGCGGAGCGCAAAGTCAGCGCGCGCGTCTGGGACAAGGCGCCCATTGCCTATTGGGATCGCTACCTCGACGACACTGAGCCGCATTTATTCTCGATCGACGTCGCAGACGGTTCGGTCATCGCCATCAGCCGCCTCTCTGGCTATCACCTCTCGAAAGCGGAGTACTCCGCTTCGTCCTATGACATTTCCCCCGATGGTCTCGAAATCGCCTTCGCCGCTAACACGGATTCGAGTGGCGTTGCGCCCAACTACGATCTGATCACGCTCGAGACCTGCGGCTGCAAACCCGCAGTGAATCGCACGCCGCAGAACCCCGCCGACGATGGCTCGCCCGCCTACAGCCCTGACGGTCGTTGGTTGGCGTGGAGTGCGCAAGCACTTCCGGGGTTTTATGCCGATCGCGCGCAAGTGATGCTGCTCGATCGCTCGAGCGGGCTTGCGCGTAACCTCAGCGGTGAGTGGGATCGCTCCGTCGGCGAGATCCTTTGGCGCGGCGACTCGAAAGCCGCCTTCAGCGCTGTCGACGACGCCGCGACCAACCGCATCTATCGCTTCGATCTCAACGCGCCCGGTAAGCCCGTAGCCATCACCGCCTCCTCCAGTTTCGGCGCGCTCGCTCTGGCGCGACGCGGTGGTGCCAAGCCAGTGGCCGTCGCGCTGCGGCAAAGCTTCACGGAGCCGCCCACGCTGGTACGACTCGATCTGGCGAATGGCCAATCGGTCAAGCTGTCCACGTTCAACGACGCCACGCTCGCGGGCACCGAGTTCGGCAAGGTCGACAGCGTGAACTATCCCGGGGCAGGCGGTGCATCCATCCAGATGTGGGTGGTCTACCCCCCGGGCTTCGATCCTTCAAAGAAATACCCGGTGTTCATGCTACTGCATGGCGGTCCGCATAACGGCATCCAGGACGCAGTGCAGTGGCGATGGAATGCCCACGTGTTCGCCAGCTGGGGCTACATCGTCACCTGGCACAACTTCCACGGCTCGAGCGGCTTCGGGCAGCGCTTTACGGATTCGATCAACCCCGATCGGATCAGCAAGCCCTACGAAGACACGATCAAGGCCGCTGAGTGGCTAGCCTCAAAACCTTACGTCGATGCCGAACGCATGGTGGCTGGGGGCGGCAGCTATGGCGGATTCCTTGCCTCCACCCTGCTTGGCCGTAGCCACCCATACAAGGCGCTGATCGCCCACGCCGCCGTGTACAACAGCTTCACGCAGATCGGTGCCGACTACGGCGCCGAGCGCGATCGATTTTTCGAGTTTTGGGATCGCCCGGAGGAATTTGCGCGCTACTCACCGCACACCTCCGCCGGCAACTTCGTCACCCCAACCCTCGTCATCCATGGGCAGCAGGATTTCCGCGTGCCGGTGAATCACGGCATCGAACTCTTCAACACCCTGCAAAAGCGCGGCGTACCCTCGCGCCTCGTCTATTATCCCGACGAAAACCATTGGATACTGAAGCCGCAAAATTCGTTGTTCTGGTACTCCGAGGTCCGTGCCTGGGTGGAAAAGTACGCGCCCCCGGGAGCCCGCTGACCCCGCACCCTCACCGACTCGTCATGTGCGCTGATTCTTAAACTTGCAAGGAGCCCCGCCATGCTTAAGCTGCTTGGTCTCATGCTGAAAATTGCCGGCTACACCGTGCTGACCCTGGTTGTACTGGTGGCCGCTTACGTGTTCTGGCTGAGCGGATCTTCGCACAAACCGACGAGCCTACGCGCTGCGAGCGGCTACACCTCTCCCGGCGGGCCGATCATCGTGTTCGGCGGCAATCGCGCCACTGGCCTCGACATCGTGCGCAAATTACGCGAGCGCGGTGAGTCGGTCACAGTTGCCGTGCGCCCGAGTTCAGACACCCGTGAACTGACCGCCATTGGCGTCGATACGGTGGTGGCCAACGCGCTCGATGCCGAACAAGTACAGGCTGCGTTCGCGGGTAAAAGCTACGTCGCCGTGATCTCGACGCTCGGCACCGCGCGTGGCGATCAAAAAAATCGTCCGGACTATGTCGGTAACCGCAATGTCATTGACGCCGCCAAGATGAACGGCGTCAAACGCATGGTGTTCATTACGGTGATTGGCGCGGGCAACTCGCGCGAGTCAGCGCCGGCGCCATCGCGGCGATTCTTGGCTGAAGTGATAGATCTCAAAACACAAGCCGAGGATCATCTGCGCGCAAGCGGTCTTGAATACACCATCATTCGTCCGGGCGGACTCGGCGACGTGAAGGCAACGGGCACTGCAGTCCTCACGGAAGACCCTCAGTCGTTCAGTTACATTTCCCGCGCGGATCTGGCAGACCTTGCCGTGCAAGCGCTCGGCGATCCAGCCGCCGCGAACAAAACTTACACCGCGTACGATCCGTCGCGACGGACGCTTTGGAAAATGTTCAACGACTGACGGCGGCCCGCACTGCGAGCATCGCTCACCAAGGCAGCTTGCTGCCGTCGTACATCCAGAATTTTCCGGCGTTCTCCGGCGTCAGCTCGTCGATCACCCGACGCATCCCCCTCACACTCGTGACCGCGTCGATGTCGGCTCTCGGGCCGCCCATGTCGGTACGCACCCAACCCGGGTGCAGCGCCGTAGCGGCGATGCCATGCGCCGCAGCGAGATCGATGGACATCGAGCGCATCATGGCATTCACCGCCGCCTTGCTTGCACGATAGGCGTACAGGCCACCGATGCTGTTCTTGCCGATCGAGCCGAGGATGCTCGACAGCGTGACGATCTTTTTTTGCGATGAGCGGGTCACGTGCCCGACGAAGGCTTCGGCCATCTTCATGGGGCCGATGACGTTGATGCGGTGCACGCGCTCCCAGTCGGCGAAATCGGAATTGCCGAACTTGCCGAATGCACGGCCTTCCCGCGCGAAACTCCCCTCGCCCATCGTACCCGCCGAATTGATGAGCACGTCGATGGACTCGGCCACGAGTTCCCGCGCCAGCGCATCGATCGAAGCGTGATCCTCGACATCGAGTGCGTGGATCGTCACCCGCCCGTCGGCTTGGGCAGCGAGTTGCTGCAGCTCCGAGGCGCGCTGCGGACTGCGGACGCCCGCGAACACACGCCAGCCCT
Organism: Nevskiaceae bacterium; assembly: GCA_046091245.1. Classification (GTDB taxonomy): domain Bacteria; phylum Pseudomonadota; class Gammaproteobacteria; order Steroidobacterales; family Steroidobacteraceae; genus UBA964. The sequence goes on from JBJTBK010000035.1 coordinate 23,598, forward strand.
CGGCCGCGTACTGCCGCACGAACTCCAGGCCGAGGCCGCGCGAAGCGCCTGTAATCAGTACGGTGGGCAAGACAGTTCTCCGTGGACTTTGGACGAGCCGCCAATTTACGCTTCGGCTCCCGCGCTCACCAACGCGCCACGCTTCGGCACCACACCGTGATCCCCCCCGCCCGCTACCGCAAACTCATCATCCACACGCTCACCGGCGACTTTCGTTCCTCGACGTCGGTGACCGAGGAAACCTGGCGCGACCCCTTGCCCGGGCAGATCGTTGTGCGCAATCGCTTTGCGGGTTGCAACGCTATTTTCGACAAGAACCTCTGCCGCAACAGCATCCGCTACCTGAATGTGGTGCCGCCCTTCGACATGGGCATCGAATCGGTAGGTGAAGTCGTGGCCTGCGGTGCGGGTGTCACGCAGCTGCGCCCGGGTGAAGCGGTCGCGACATCGCGATTGGGTTCAGGCTATCGCGAGTATCAAATTGCGGATGCCGCCCGAGCGATCCGCATCCGCGAACCGAGCCCGCAGATCCTCGCGCTGATTCCCACCGGCATCTCCGGCATGGTCGGTCTCGAACGCATCGGCGAAGTTCGGCCCGGCGACACCGTGGCCGTGTCGGCCGCGGCCGGTGGGCTGGGGCACCTCGTCGTGCAACTGGCCAAACTCGCCGGCTGCCACGTCATCGGCATCACGAGCACAGACGAGAAAGCGGCGCTGCTGCGTACGCTCGGGGTCGATCGGGCCATCAACCATCGACGGGAGAGCCTGCGGGAAGTGTTGTCGAGCGAATATCCAAGGGGCATCGACGTAGCGTATGACTCGGCGGGCGGCGAGATTTTCGACGCCTTCGTCGATCACCTCGCCCATCGCGGCAGGCTGGTGATTAGCGGCCATACCTCGGACTTCGACAAAGAGATCGAACTCATCGCCCAGCCACGCGTGTATCGCAAGCTCTATTGGAAGTCTGCCTCGTTGCGCGCCTTTCAGAACCAGGCCTTTCCCGAGTTCTTCGCCGAGGCCGCCGAGCGCATCCTTGATCTTTACTATCGCGGACGATTGCAGGTACTCGTCGATCCGACGCCGTTCAATGGGCTGGACCGTACGGCCGACGCCGTCGAGCATCTTCTAAATGGTCGCAACCAAGGCAAGGTAGTTGTTGCGATATAGCAACAAAATTATCTGCTGCGCAACGAAACCGCCTCCATCTGAGCGTCTGCTCTGCTAGATTACGGGAGCTGCCGTCGGAGCCAAACTGAAGTGGCTCGCGGCGGTTTAGGGATCACCCAACCACACAGGGACAACGCATGTCGAAAGATCGTCTGTTGAATGTCGCGGTCGGCCTCGCCGTGATACCGGCCAGCCTTTACGCGCAGGGCACTTCGTCCTCAGCCGTGCTTGAGGAAATCGTCGTGACCGCCGAGCGCCGCGAAGCCTCGCTCCAGTCGGTGCCGGTGCCGGTCACCGCCATCACGGCCGAAGCGCTGGCCAACAAGCAGGTCACCGAAGCGCGTGATCTGGCGCGCTACGCGCCGAGCCTCAAGATGTTCAACAACATCACCACCCCGACCAACCTTTCGCCCTCGCTGCGCGGCTCGCTGCAGCAGGACGCGTCACTGGTCGTGGCGGAGTCGCCGTTCGGCATCTACGTCGATGACGTGTACATCGCGCGTCTCAACGGCAACAACATCACGCTATCGGATATCGAGCGCGTCGAAGTGCTGCGCGGTCCGCAGGGCACGCTCTACGGACGTAACACGCTGGCCGGCGCCATCAAGTTCGTCTCCCGCACGCCGGGTGAGGATTCCTGGCGTAACGTCAGTGTGGGCGCTGGCAATTTCAACCAGCAGCGCGCGAGCGTCAGCATTGGCGACAAGCTGTCTGATAACTGGGCGGGTTCGTTCTCGGCCCTCTACACCAACAAGGACGGTCAGTTCTTCAATCGCAACCCGACGAAGGGCGAGAAGACGGGCCTCGAGCGTAGCTATGCCGCCCGCGGCAAGCTGCGCTACATGGGCGTCGAAGGACTCGATGTCACGGCCTCGTTCTCGTACGCGGACGCCGACAACGACGGCGGTCAGCTGATTCCGGCCAGCACGCCGGGGGTCGCCTCGAACAAGCAGTTCACCTCGAATGACCTCGTGCCGCAGTTCGGCAACTACGTGCTCAACACGCCGAACGTCGCTCGCACCAACCTCGCCAACTATCCGTACGGCAAGACCAAGCAGACCATCGCTTCGCTCAATGTCGCCTACGACATGGGTGATTCGACCCTGCGCTCGATCACCGGTTACGTGAAGACCGAAGACTCGTTCACCAACGACTTCAGCGGTAACGGCAACGTCATGGCGGCGAACGACGCCCTGGCCGAGCAGTACAGCGAAGAAATCCAGGTGTCGGGCAAGGCGTTCGGCGACAAGCTCAGCTACCTCGCCGGCATCTACCTGTTCTCGGAAGAAGGCACACAGTCGTTCGCCTGGAACTCATACCTGCCGCCGCCGATTCCGTCAGCGATTCCGATCTCCACCTCGCTCATCAAGGCGAAGACCAAGTCCTACTCGGCCTTCACGCAGCTCGACTACCTGATGACCGACGCGCTGAAGGTCACCGCGGGCCTTCGCTACACCAACGACAAGAAGGACTTCGACTTCGTGTTCCGCGGTCTGTTGCCGCCCATCACGCCGGCCGTCGGCATCGTCGACCTCAGCAACACCTACTCGGAAGTGTCGCCGCGCGTTGGTATCGACTACACGGTGCCGACCTCAAACGGCAACATCGACAGCATGCTGGTCTACGCTTCGGCGGCGAGCGGCTTCAAGTCGGGTGGCTTTAATGGCATCGCGATCTTCGGCTTCAACGACGCCAAGAAGGGCTACGCGCCGGAGAGCAACTGGACGTACGAGGCGGGCATCAAGACGGACCTACTCGGCAATCGGTTGCGCATCAACGCCAACTACTTCCTTGCCAAGGCCGATGACCTCGCGCTCAACGCCACGGTGACGAACACGGACGGCACCACGGCCTTCCCCGTGCAGAACTCGGGCAAGGCCACGATCCAAGGCCTCGAGTTCGAAATCACGGCGGTACCGGCTGATGGTCTGACGCTGTTCCTCAGCGGCACGGCGATGATGGACGGCAAGTACGACTCGCTGAATCCGACCAGCGCGCCGGCTAATGCGCTCGCCAACTTCGGCGTGCGTGCGGACGTGCCGCAGACGCCGAGCTACTCGTTCACGACGGGCTTCGACTACGGTTTCGACAACCGTTACGGTCGCACCACCGTTGGAGCGGACTGGTTCCAGACGGACGACTACGTCACTGCAGCCACCAACGACTTCAAGGTCAAGGGCTACGGTCAGGGTAATGCGTTCGTGAACCACTCGTTCAACGACAGTTGGTCGGTGCGTGGCTCGGTGAAGAATTTCACCGACGAGTACGTGATCACCACGGGCTCACGCGGCTTCCTCGGCGGGTTCATTCCGCTGCGTCCCCGCGAGTACATGGTGTCGGTGACCTACAAGCTCGACTGAGCTGCAGTCACAACGCCTTAAAAGGCAAAGGCCCGATCGCGCAAGCGGTCGGGCCTTTTTCTTTGCCGACCTGAACGCGGACTTAGCGAAGCTGAGCCGCAGCCCGGCCGGCGAGCCGACCGAAAGTCGTCGCTGTCAGCAGGCCGTTGCCGGCCATGTAACCCGAGCAGCCGGGGCCCGAGATGCTGCGCGCTGCGCCACCGCCCGCAAAGAGATTCGGCAGACGCCGACCATCGGCGCGCAACACTCGCCCCTCGGCATCGACCTTGAGACCTCCTTGCGTATGAAACAGCGCGCCGGTCACCTTCACGGCGTAATACGGCGCGGTCAGTACCGGCTTGCCGGTGAAATTGCGACCCCATCGATCTTGTGTCTCGCCGCGCACGAGTGCCGCAACATTCTCGACGGTTGCCGCGAGTCCTGCGGCATCGATACCAGTGAGCGCCGCCAGCGAAACCGGATCATCGGCACGCAGGATCGCCCGCGCCTCCACCGCATCGCGATAGTCATCGAACTCGAGCATCAGTCGATGCAATCGTTCGTCGTAAATGTCCCACGCGACATGACCCGGCTGCGCGACGACGTCCACCGCCTGTTCGGAGTAGCCCCGCGCCTCGTTGGAGAAGCGCTCGCCTCGCACATTAACCTGAAAGCCACCCTCCATGATGAGTGGCCAAAGAATTGGGATGCCGCGCCCTGCAGCCAAGCCGCCGTGCCCCTGATAGCTGTGGATGTCCTCGACTGCGGCACCGAGCGCGAGCCCCCAACGAATGGCGTCACCCTGGTTGCCGGGATGCCCGAAGAACGTGGCCTCGGCAATTTCCGGAATGTAGTGCCGCACCATCTCGGCATTACCGCCGAAACCGCAGCACGCCAGCACCAGCGCATCGCAAGCGAAGTCCTCGTGGGTCTGATCAGGGCGACGCACGCGAACGCCACGCACACGGCCGTCCGATCGATCGGCGAATACGCCCTCGACCAGCGCTTCGGTGACGACGTCGATGCCGCGACGCTCGACCGCTGCCGCCAGCCCCGCCATCAATTCCGAGCCGGTGCGGTTTGGGCTTCCATGCATGCGCTTCACGCTGTGCCCCGGATATAAAAAGCTGTCGACGAGCGACAGAGGCACAGCGTGATCGTCGATCAACCATTCGACCGTGGCCGCCGAGGCCTCGGCGAGCGCCAGCGCAATCGCCGGGTCGGTCTGCCCACCCGTCTTGTGCACGATGTCCGCTGCGAAGAGTTCGGGACTGTCGTCGATGCCCCGCTCGCGCTGCAGGCGCGTGCCGGCCGCAGGGATCAGGCCCGTGGACATGGCGGTCGTACCGAGCGTCGAGGCATCGCGCTCCAGCACCAAGACCTCCGCGCCTGACTGATGTGCCGAAAGTGCAGCGGTCAGCCCACAACCGCCGCCGCCGACCACCAACACGCTAACGTTACACGAATAGCGAGCCCCGCTCGGATCGAGAATGCCGGAATCCGTGGTCAGTGCAGTGGTGTTCATGGCGGGTGCAGCCTACCGGCAAGCGAGGGGTCGACTCAATGCGCGGCAGCGGATTTATGCGGCCACGGACTGGACGGTGCGCCGCGAGGCCTGCGCGATCAATGGTTATGCGGCATACGATCCATCGCATCAGCAGGAGTCCATCATGAATGTATCGTCGATCAGTTCCGCCCCCGCCCTGTCCCCCGCGACGCTCGCTTTCCTCGCGCGCCAGCACGGCCACTTCATCGGCGGACGCTGGGTTCATCCTACCGATGGCGCGCTGATCGACAACCAGGACCCGGCGACGGGTGAACGCATCGCCGGCTGCGCAGCCGGTGGCGCATCGGAGATTGATGCGGCGGTGCGCGCCGCGCGGGCAGCCTTCGAAGGGCCCTGGTCGCGTTTCACCGCAGCGCAACGCAGCGCGGTGCTGTGGAAGATCGCCGACCTCGTGCAGCAAAACTTCCAACAGCTCTGCGAACTCGAAATTCTCGACAATGGTCTGCCCACGCGGCTCGCACAGTATGTCTGCGGCATGGTGGTGCCCGATTTCTTCCGCTACTACGCAGGCTGGCCCACTAAAATCGAAGGCGCCACGATTCCGGCCGCACCGCAGGGTAAGTTACCGGGCGAAGCGCTGTCCTTCACACTGCGTGAACCGATCGGCGTCGTCGGCGCCATCACGCCATGGAACTCACCCTTGCCGATGGTGATGCTGAAGATCGCCCCGGCATTGGCCACGGGATGCACGCTGGTGTTGAAGCCTGCCGAACTCACGCCGCTCACCGCGATGCGTCTGGCGGAGCTGTGTCAGGAAGCAGGCGTTCCCGACGGTGTGATCAACATCGTCAACGGCTATGGCGAAGAGGCTGGTGCGGCACTTGCAGCACATCCTGGCGTCGACAAGATCGCCTTCACGGGATCCACCGAAGTCGGCCGCCTGATCGTCAAGGCGGCGGCGGGCAATCTGAAGAAAGTCACACTCGAACTCGGCGGCAAGTCGCCCGTCGTGGTCTTCGCCGATGCGGATCTCGAACAGGTGATTCCGGGGGCGGCGCGGGCCTGCTTTTTCCTGCAAGGCCAGAACTGCATGGCCGGCACACGCCTCTTCGTGCACGAAAAAATCCATGATCAGGTTGTCGAAGGCGTGGCTGCGGCAGCACGCGCGATGAAGATTGGCCCGGGACTCGATCCAAGCTCGGAGTTCGGTCCACTGATCTCGGCGGAGCAACGCAATCGTGTCGCAGGCTTCGTCGAGGCAGGACGCAAAGAAGGCGCTGAAGTCGTCTGCGGTGGTAACACACCCACACGCCCAGGATATTTTTTCGAGCCTACCGTACTTGCACGCACGCGTAACGACATGACGCCGGTGAAAAACGAAATCTTCGGCCCCGTGCTCTGTGTGCAAACCTTCGGTGACGAGGATCTCGACAGTGTGGCGCGCGCCGCGAACTCGACGATCTACGGTCTGTCGGGCAGCGTGTGGACGCGCGATCTTGGCACGGCAATGAAGATGGTACGTAAAATAGACTCCGGCCAGGTGAGTGTGAACATGCATGCGGCCATCGACCCCGCGATGCCCTTCGGCGGCAATAAACAGTCCGGATGGGGTCGCGAGTTCGGCAAAGAAGGACTCGAACCGTATCTCAAGACCAAGGGCATCTCGATGACTTGGTAATCACCGCAGAGGATATATCGCATGATCATGGGAATGACTTCACGTTTGTTCATCGCAGGGCTCGCGGCCTGTGTGCTGCCGATCGCCGCTGTAGCGCAGGGCAAGCCCGGCGCCGCGGCCCGCATCACCACCGGCACGGTAGAGCGCGCCGATCGCACTCGGCTCGACTCCAATGCCGCACCGGGTGTGCTGGTCGGTGGCACCTTGGGGCTGCTATCGGCGTCGGGCAAATCAGACGGCAAGAAGGCGCGTAACGCCATCCTCGGCGCGGGAGCCGGCGCGATGATTGCGAATGCCGCGCAAGGCAGCCGCGATGGCATGGTGTACACCGTGCGCACCGGACCGAGTAGCTAGATCCGCATCGTCAGCGACCAAACCGGTATCATAGTGGGCGATTGCGTCATCGTCGAAGAGGCGGGTCAGACCAACAACATCCGCCGCGTTTCAATGGAGGTCTGCGATAAGGCCTCGCAGACAGTCGTCGCACAGTTGAAACCGGAGTTCCAGAGCGAAGCGTCTGAGTGCGCTCTCGCGAAGGATCAATTCGTGGCGGCCACCTCGGCCGAAGCGATCGACCTTGCCATTCGCAAGGTCAAGATCCTCTGCAACAACTGACGATGCTGATCGGCGCCCTCAAGGCGCTGCGAGACATGAGGGGGGCGGCGAATGCTGCCCCCCTTTTTCTTTGATCAAACGCTGATTTTCGACTGCGCGATTCAGCAATACCTTGGCAGCGCAGCGCAGTTCAGCGATATCCCGCGGCGGATCGCTGAGCGAAGTCTTAAGGCGTGCCAGTCGTCCGTATCGCGGATCGTTCTGCAGCGCGTCGAGCTCCAGATCGATGAAATAAAGTCCGTTCGATCCTGCACCACGCTCAAGACGGCCGCTCCATGCCTCGAGTGTCTGTTGCAGCGGCGCTTTGCTTTCGACGGAATACCGATCTACCGGCACCGTGCCCATCAAGCGCAGCATGTCAAACAGCGCAGGCGGTTGGCGGGACCCTGCAATGCGCTCAGCCTGCGAGTCAGACGCATTGAGCGCAATGAACACCACGGTGCGTATCGCGCCGCGCGCAAGCAAGCGCTGCAGCACGGCGTACTCGCCCATGTCGCAAGCGTCGAGGGCTTACTACCCACCACAGACGCGGTACAGGCGCTGGGCAAGGCCACAGCTAAGCGCTGATCAAGGCCGCGCGCCAGCTCTGAGCGCCCGCCGCTACGGCGTGGGCGCTACCAAGTGCCGGTGTTGGGCATCGACGCCCAAGGCTCAGCGGGTGCCAGCGCCGGGCCATGCTGCAGCAGCTCGATCGAGATCCCGTCGGGCGACCGTACGAATGCCATACGCCCATCTCGCGGCGGTCTGAGGATCGTCACACCGTGATCGCGCAGGCGCTGACAAGAGGCGTAAATATCGGGCACGGCATACGCCACATGGCCGAAATTACGCCCGCCCTCGTACACCTCAGGGTCCCAGTTATGGGTCAACTCGATCTGCGCGGAGTGATCTCCCGGCGCCGCCAGAAAAATCAGCGTGAATCGACCTTGGGGCACGTCCTTGCGCGACAGCAGTTCGAGACCTAGGGCATCGCGATAAAACCGCAGCGATGCTTCGGGGTCGGTGACGCGGACCATGGTGTGCAAGTACTTCATGACGTGCCGCTCCGTGTCAGAACATCTGCGACGGGCCAGGCGCTGGCGCATCGACCGGTGGTTTGTGCCGCGCCGTGATGAAATCGCCCGTGATCATGGCGTCGTAGGACTGACCGGGACCTACCATCGGATAAACGCCAGCATCCGGATCGATGATGACCTCGAGGAACGCCGGACCCGGGTAGCGGATGAACTCCTCGACCACGCGCGACACATCGGCTTTGCGCTCGAGCCGCACGGCAAACTTGAACCCGTCGGCTTGCGCCGCCTTGACGAAGTCCTTCTTGTGCAACGACTTGTCGCTGGCCGACAGTCGCCCCTTAAAGAAAAGCTTCTGCCATTGTTTGACCATGCCATCGCCAAAATTATTGAGTACCACCACCTTCACCGGCAGATCGTAGGTGGTCACTGTTTCAAGCTCACCGATATTCATGCGCACCGACGCATCACCGTCGATGTCGATGACGAGAGCGTCAGGGCGCGCAAACTGCGCGCCAATGGCGGCAGGAAGACCGAAGCCCATCGTGCCCATCGACCCCGACGTCAACCACAAACGCGGGTGCCGAAAATCGAAGTATTGCGCCGCCCACATCTGGTGCTGCCCCACTCCCGTGGCGATGATGGCCTCACCCCGCGTCAACCGGTTGATCTCTTCGATGACGTAATACGGCTGGATGAGCTCACTTTGCCGGTCGTAGTTCATCGCATGCGTCTCGCGCAACCCAGCCAGCACAACATGCCACGCGCTGTAATCAGGCCGGAAGCCGGTTCGACGACCGTAACGAGTCAGAGTCTCGAGCGCATCAGGTAACTGACCAACGTGACTCCAGTCAACCGACTTGACCTTGTTTATCTCGGCACGATCGATGTCGATGTGGGCAATGCGCCGTGCATTGGGCGCAAACTTGGCAGGCACGCCCGCTACACGATCGTCAAACCGTGAGCCAAGCGCAATCAACATATCGCAATCATCGACGGCATAGTTCGCAAACGCCGCACCATGCATGCCCAACATGCGCATGGACAAGGCATCGGTCGTATCGAAGGCCCCGATACCCATCAGCGTTGTGACGACGGGCACGTTGAAGGTTTTCGCGAACTCCGTCAGCGCAGCAGCGGCTCCGGCATTGATGACGCCACCGCCGGCATAGATGAGCGGCTTCTTTGCAGCTCCGAGCATTGCAAAGAATTCAGCCGCCTCGTCGTCCTCGATGGCCGCATGCGTCGCGGCGAACAAGCGCTTCCGATAGCCGGGGATCGGCAACACGCCCTCGCCACGGAACGTACCGACCCAGTTCTGGACGTCCTTGGGCACGTCGATGACGACCGGACCCGGCCGCCCCGTACGTGCGATCTCGAACGCGGTGCGCACCGTAGCTTCGAGTTGCGTTGGATCGGTGACGAGGAAAATGTGCTTGGCCACCGAACCCATCAGTGCCGGTACGGGGGCCTCCTGGAAAGCATCGGTGCCGATGGCGGCCGTCGGCACCTGACCGCAGATCACAATCATCGGTACCGAGTCGGCCATGGAGTCCCGCACCGGCGTCACCGTATTGGTGGCGCCGGGACCGGAGGTCACGAGACACACCCCGACTCGTCCGCTCGCCCGTGCATAACCGGCTGCCATGAACCCCGCACCCTGCTCGTTGGCGGGAACGATCAGCGGCATCTGCGGCGCGCCCTTTTCAGCCTGCGCTTGGTTGTAGAGAAATACGGCGTCGTAGGTCGGCAAAATGGCGCCGCCCGAATAGCCGAAGATGGTGGTCGATCCTTCATCGGCCAGCACTTGGACGATGATTTCGGCGCCCGTCATCGTGGTCCCGGCACGGGGATGGGCGGCGGCTTGGGCAGAGGCGGGCATAGCGGGTGACACTCGGCAAACGGACGCGGGGGGCCGTCCAGACTACCAGTTCAGGCCATTCGTGCAATATGCTGCGACCTTCATCATGCGCCACATCATCGCCATCCACCTGCAGAACGAGGCCGGTGCGCTCACCCGCGTTGCCGGTTTGTTTTCCACTCGCGGCTACAATATCGAGTCGCTCTCGGTCGCAGCCACCGACGATCCGACCGTCTCGCGCATCACGCTCGTGACCCAGGGTTCGGACTCGGTCATCCAGCAGATCGTCAACCAGCTCAACAAGTTGATCGATGTGGTCGCTGTCGAAGACATGACTCAAGGCGAGCACCTCGAGCGCGAGCTCGTACTGCTGAAGCTCAAGGTTCGATACGAGCAGGCGGATGCGGTCCGCGGCTATGTCGTGCGTGCGGGTGGGCGGGTGCTGGATCCGGCCATCGACGGGTTCATCGTCGAACTCACCGCCAGCGAAGCAGAGGTCGATGAGTTCATTGCCGAACTCGGACGCGGTGCGGAATTGCAGGAAGTGGTGCGCAGCGGCGCACTCGGCATCAGCCGTCTAGAGCGAGCTGCCCGATCACGCAGCGTCTGAACTGCGTCGTCTTGGCACCATTCTCTCGAGCGTAGCGTCACGACGCACGAGGTGGTGCCACAGTGCGGCGGCGAAGTGCACGCCCACCAATACCACCATCCCCCAAGCGAGCCAGACATGGGCCGGTTGCAGCACGTTGGCCCACTCGATGTTCTTCGGTAACCACACCGGCAACTCGAACAGGCCGAAGAAACTGGTTTTGCCACAGTAGGTCATCGACGCCGTCCAGCCCAGCAAAGGCACGATCAGCATGAAGCCATATAACAGGCGATGCATGCTGGCCGAGGCGCGGCGTTGCAGCGGCGTCAGTGACTCAGCGACGGGCGGTCGAGCGCGGCGGGCAAGACCATTGCGAATACGATTAGCGTCTTGAGGGTATCGAAACTCATCTCACCAAAGATTGTACTGCGTCCACAATGACCGAAGGAACAGGGACGACCTCGCGGGTGCTGCGGTCCACATAGACGTGAACGAACAAGCCCTGCGCCGAAGCGATATCGGCACCTTCGGCAAACACACCCAGCCGATAGCTGATGCTGCTGCGACCGAGCCGGTCAATGCTCAGACCGATCTCGAGTTGTTGGGGGAAAGACAGCGACGAAAAAAATCGACAACCCGTCTCGGCAACGACACCAATCGCCGGTAACTGGCGAATGTCGCAACCTGCCCGCTCAATGAGATAGGCATTCACGACGGTATCGAAGTACGCGTAATACACCACGTTGTTGATGTGGCCATACGCATCGTTGTCGAGCCAGCGGGTGCCGATCGGTCGGAAGCAGCCGAAATCCGCACGGTGGGGAGGAGGTGAACGCGTCATGGGCTGCATGTTGCCATATCTGCCGTGAAGCCTTAGCGTCCGCGCATGAAAACCCGCGCTGCCATTCTTGCCCGTATGGGCGCTCCGACGCCTTACGCCGAATCTCGCCCCATCGAAGTCGCCGATGTCGAGCTCTTGCCGCCAGGCGAGGGCGAGGTCTTACTGCGCATGCGGGCTGCGGGACTCTGCCACTCAGATCTATCCGTGATCGATGGCAACCGCCCTCGGCCACTGCCGATGGTGCTGGGGCACGAAGGCGCTGGCATCGTTGAGGAAGTCGGCCCTGGCGTGACGGATCTCGTTGTCGGCGATCATGTGGTCACCACTTTCGTACCCAGTTGCGGTCACTGCGCCCCCTGCGAGGGTGGCCGTCCGGCGTTGTGCGAACCCGGCCTTGCGGCCAATACCGCCGGAACGCTGCTGAGTGGCGCACGCCGCTTGCGCCGCGCCGCGACGGAACTCAACCATCACATGGGCGTATCGGCGTTTGCCGAGTACACCACGGTGTCGCGCCAGTCGGTGGTCAAGGTTGATCGATCGCTCGGCTTCGCCGAGGCGGCAGTCTTTGGCTGTGCCGTCATCACCGGCACCGGTGCGGTCATCAACACAGCACAACTGCCGCTTGAGCGCAGTGCTGCGGTAATTGGCCTAGGTGGCGTCGGTCTTGCCGCGCTGCTCGGCGCGCGCATGCAGCAGGCTCGCACGCTCATCGCCGTCGATTTATCGGAGGACAAACTCGCTCTTGCGCGATCACTCGGCGCCACGCACACCTTCAACGCGGCCGACGCGGATTGTGCAGAGGCGATTCGCGCCGCGACCTCGGGCGGCGTGGAGTACGCGTTCGAGATGGCAGGCTCGGTCAAAGCGATGGAACTCGCCTACCGCATCACGCGCCGTGGCGGCACGACAGTCACGGCGGGGCTGCCTCATCCGCAAGCCCAGTTCTCGATCGCACAGACGCTACTCGTGGCTGAAGAACGCACGATCAAGGGCAGTTACCTCGGCAGCTGCATTCCCTCACGTGACATTCCGCGCTACGTCGAGTGGTATCAAAGCGGACGGCTGCCGGTGAACCTGCTGCTGGCGGAGACGCTGCAACTCGATGACATCAACGCAGGATTCGATCGCCTCGCGAGCGGCGCGACGCTGCGCCAAACACTCGCGCTCTGACGACGATTACCTCAGACGGGCACCGTCGCCGCATCGTAATCGTACAAGGTGCGTAACTCCGCCATGCCGGCACCGAGTGCGCGCACCTGCTGCAGCGGATCATCCGCAAAGTACAACTCGGAGCGCGCTCGCGACATGACGAGCGCAGCCGTCACACGAGGCAAGCGCGCCGCCTCGTAGCGATGCATGAGCTCGTCAACGTCGGTTGTCCCCGCGGCTGCACGCCCCAGAATCGCCGCATCCTCAAGCGCCATCACAGCGCCCTGACCCGTGAAAGGCGGCATGGCATGAGCCGCATCGCCGAGTAGCGTCGCCCTTCCACGCGTCCACCCCGACAGCGGATCACGATCGAAGAGTCCCCATTTGAACAAGCTATCCGCAGGGGTCAGGGCGAGCAGGCGCAAGGTATGCGTCTCAAAATCGGCGAATTCGTCGAGTAGCTCGTGTCGCTCGGAACGCACCGACCAGCCCTCTTCCATCCATGCGCTGCGTCGCGCTATAGCGACGAAGTTCACCAAGGCACCACGCCGCAACGGATAACGCATCAGCATGCGTCGCGGCCCCACCGTCATGCACAGCGGCGGGTCGAGCAGCGCCGGATCGACGAGCTCCCCAGGAATCAAGCCACGCCACGCGACATACCCCGTGAAGTTGGGTCGATCAGGCCCCATCAATTCGGTGCGCACTCGCGAGTGGATGCCATCCGCGCCCACCAACCAGTCGGCATCGATACCGTGGCCATCGGCCAACGTCACGCGGACTCCATCGGCGCGTGAGTCAACGTGGCGTACCTCGCAGCCGGTATGCAAACAACCTGCATCGAGTGCCGCTACTGCCGCGGCAAGCACGGCATGCAGATCGGCTCGATGCACGTGATAGAGAGGTTTGCCGTACTTCTCGCGGCTCTGATCCTGCGGCAAATTGACGAGCGTGGCACCGGTCTGAAAATGCCGGATCTGCCCCGCGGGCGGCGTGTTGCCGATCTGTGCGAGTACATCGCCGAGCCCTAAAAAATCCAAGGCTTTGCCGGCATTCGGTGTGATGCTGAGACCTGCGCCGACTTCGCCGAGGCTCGCGACCTGTTCGAGCAAGGTCACACGCTGCCCGGCTCGCAACAAACCCAAGGCGGCTGAGAGACCTCCGATGCCACCGCCGACGACGATGACGTGAGTGCGTCGGCTCATCGCGAGGCCTTGCGACGCACCGGCAGCGGCACACTACACACATCGATGCGCCCTGCAGGGCGCAGATACCATTCATCGCGGCGGTTGCGCCGTGCCTCGACGACTTCGACAAAACTTGGGGTATCCGTGCGCAACACCTCGAGCGGTACGCGCTCGGCCGGCGGCACGTCTTCGGCAAAGCGCATGCGACGAATAGGCACACGCTGCGTCGCACTGCCGTAAAAACCCATTGCCTCTGCGCCGCGCGGCAGCGCCGACAGCCACTCCATACCCTGCAGGGCACGGCCGGCGACCGTGATGTTCCGATCGAGCTGGCGCGGAGCGTGACCGATCACCACGTACAGCTCGCTCCCGTTGCCCGAATCCGCCGCGTTATCGCGCCCGACACCGAGCGTGCCGTAGCAGTGCGTGAGCCAAATTCGCCCCTGCGCTCGATCACCCCCCACCGGAAAACCGTCCACGAATCCGACCTGCGGCGCATACACGTCGCCATCAGGCAGTGCGGTGAATGGCAGATCCGCACTCCAATCACGCTCGAATTCAGGGGCTACGCGCGAGGCCGCACCACCCAACGGACGCGTAGCGGTGGCATCTCCCCACTGCGTGACGAAGTTGTCTTGCACCCGATTGATGGAGAGACCATCGAACCAGCCGGCTTTGACGAGCGCACGAATGTTGGCCAGATGCGCCGGTGCAAACGTGGCAGATAACTCGAATACCACTCGCCCGGCATCGAGATCCATGTACAGCGTTCGCGCCGGATCGGGTTCGCGCCACTCGTCTGACGAGGATGCGGCGAGCACCGTCGCAAGCGTGCTCGGCAAACGAGCGGCTGACGCGAGACCCACCGAGGGATACAGCGGTTTCCGATTGGCATCGTGCAGCACATCCTCGATGGCGAAAGCCTCGCGGCTGACACGATAGGTCAGCAACGGCAGGATGGCCTGCTTGAACGCGACACTGTCGTAACGGCAGTCACCGAGTCGAACGCGGGCAAAGAAAACTTCGCCCGTCTCCTCGCTCCAGTTGATCTCACAGCCTGGCGGAAAGGACATCAATTGCTGAGGTTGCAGTTGGCGCAGCGCCACAGGGTCGCGCTCGAGATTGGCGTATCCCGACTTCGGATAAAACACGAACGAACGCATGCGATTCCGCTTGCGTGCAGGGTCGAGATCGAAAACATAGATCTTCTGCTGCGTGGGCTGCAGCGAGTCGACGGCATCGCGCGAGATCTGGTGGTAGAAGACTTTTTGGCCGAACTGCGGTGCCTCGATGGGTACGATCTTGTGATGCAGCCGGATCATCTTGCCGCTGCTCGGGGCGAACGGATCGACGATCGACCCGGCATACCGGCCGGGCAATAACGCCATGATCCGGCTCAGCTCCGCATCAAGTGTTGAAGCTGCCGAAGAAGGTGGCGACGATGCGCTCCACGCCGCCATCGGCAGGGACGCGCACAGGAGAGCGAGCATCGGGTGGGCTTTGCGCATGAGGGCATTCTAGCCCGCGGGCGCTTCGCCTAGACTCTGCAGCATGAACACCGATGCGAAACGCAAAGCCCTGGCCGGCGGGATCGTCGCGCCGCTCGCCGGCGGACAAAAAGCCCCCATGGTCCGCGTCGGCCGGGAGACTCAGGGCCGCGGCGGCAAGGGGGTGTCGGTCATCACTGGACTGCCGCTGACCCAGGAGCGGCTCGAGGAGCTCGCCAAACAGCTTCAAATGCCCTGAGGTTGCGGCGGGACGGTCCGGACTGGTGTGATCGAGACCCAGGGCGACCACCGGGACCTGCTCGTCGCGGAGCTGACCCGGCTCGGTTACCCGGCGAAGCGTTCGGGCGGTTGACCTCGCCCCGCGCCGGCGCGCCGACCGCGGCTGCCGCTGCGGGCCGACTCTCGACGATCTTGAACGGCGGGGTGGCGAGCACGGGCACGCTTTGTCGCATGGTGCGCTCGATATCTCGCAGCAACCCTGCCTCGTCAGCCGACACCAAACTTACGGCACGGCCCGTTGCGCCCGCCCGTGCGGTACGACCGATACGGTGGACATAGTCCTCGGGTACGTTCGGCAATTCGTAGTTGACGACCTGCGGCAACTCCTTGATGTCGAGCCCACGCGAGGCGACCTCAGTAGCCACGAGTGCGGCGATCTTACCTGCCTTGAAATCGCTCAACGCCCGCACGCGCGCAGCCTGACTCTTGTTACCGTGAATGGCGGTGGCACGAATGCCCGCCGACTCGAGTTGCTGTGCGAGACGGTTTGCCCCGTGCTTAGTCCGTGTGAAGACCAGTGCCTGATGCCATGCGCCCTCGCCTGCAGCGCCCGTCTCAAACAAATGCACGAGCAGGTGCCGCTTATGCTCCTTGGGCACTTTGAACGCCACCTGCTCGACGCGCTCGGCCGTCGTGTTGCGCGACGCCACCTCGACGGTAATCGGGTTGCGCAGCATGCGCGAGGCGAGGTCACGAATATCGTCCGAATAAGTCGCCGAGAACATCAGGTTCTGACGTTCCGCAGGCAGCAAACGAATGATCCGACGAATGGCATGGATGAAGCCCATGTCGAGCATACGATCGGCTTCGTCGAGTACGAGATAACGCACCGCAGACAAATCACATTCTTTTTGCTCGACGAGATCGAGCAAACGACCCGGCGTGGCAATCAGCAGATCACAGCCTTGCCGTAGACCATCGATCTGCGGTCGCTCGCTGACGCCGCCGAATACCACCAGCGTACGCAGGTTCTTGTAGCGACCGTATACCCGGGCGTTCTCGGCGATCTGCGCGGTCAGTTCGCGCGTCGGGCTCAGCACCAGCGCGCGCGGTGCACGACCTTGGGCGCTGTCGAGTTTCTGCAGCAGCGGCAACACAAAACCCGCCGTCTTGCCCGTGCCGGTCTGGGCCCCTGCAAGAACGTCGCGGCCGGAAAGTACAGCGGGAATGGCTTTAGCCTGGATCGGCGTCGGCGTGTCGTAGCCTTTCTCGGCGACGGCGCGCAGCAGCTCGGGCACGAGCCCGAGTTCGGAAAAATTCATGGAAATACTCTGGAAAAAGGGGTCGGACTATACACTAAGTGGCATCGCGCAGCGCTTCGAGTTCGGCCCAGCGCGAGTACGCCGCGTCGATATCTTCGGTCAGTTGCTGCAATTGCTGCAGGCTGTCACGGATGGACTCTGCGTTACCTTGATAGAAATGGGGTTCGGCTACGCGGATTTCAAGCTCACCCTTGCGAGATTCGAGTGACTCGATCCGCTGCGGCAGCTCGTCGAACTCGCGTTGTTCCTTGAACGATAAGCGCTTTGCTCGTCGCACCGGCATTGTCGAACTGCGAGTTGCCTCAGCGACCGAAGTGGATATCTGCGCCGCTCGTTGCGATGCCAACTCCTGCTCACGCGCAGCGCGCCAGCTCCGCCAATCACTCCAGCCACCGACGAATTCGCGCACACTGCCATCGCTTTCGAGGACCAGCAGACTGGTCACGACGTTGTCGAGAAATGCGCGGTCGTGACTGACAAGCAGCAGTGTCCCCTTGAACTCGGCCACCAACTCCTCGAGCAGTTCGAGCGTATCGATGTCGAGATCGTTGGTAGGCTCATCCATCACCAACACATTGGCGGGTCGCGCGAACAGTCGTGCTAGCAATAGTCGATTACGCTCGCCACCCGAGAGCGCGGCAGCCGGCGTCAGCAATTGGTCGGGTCGGAAGAGAAACTCACGTAGATACCCCGACACATGGCGGTTTTCACCGCCGATCGGCACGAATGCGTTGCCACCGTTGACGTTATCGAACACCGAGGCTGCCAGATCGAGCTGCTCGCGCTGCTGATCGTCGTAAGCGATCTCGAGGCGCGAACCGCGCCAGATCTGCCCTTGCTGTGGTTCGATGTCGCCAAGCAGCAGTTTGATGAGCGTGATCTTACCGGCTCCGTTGGGTCCGACGATGCCGATCCGATCCCCTCGCTGGATCCGCGTCGAGAAGTCACGAATCACCGTCTTGTCAGCGAAGCGGACAAGTGCGCCGTCCGCCTCGAACACCCGCTTTCCCGACTCATTTGCTTCGCTCAAGGCGAACTCAGCCTGACCGATACGATCACGCCGCTGTCTTCGCTGCTCGCGCATCGCCTTCAACTCACGCACCCGGCCTTCGTTACGCGTGCGTCGAGCCTCCACGCCGCGGCGAATCCAGACTTCCTCCTGCGCGAGCTTTTTATCGAAATGCGCGTTGGCTTTGGCTTCGATCTGCAACTGCAGGTTTTTTTTGACGACGAAGTCGTCGTAGTTGCCTGGCCACGAGCTCAGTTGCCCCCGGTCGAGTTCCACCACTCGAGTGGCAAGACGATTGACGAAGGCACGATCATGGCTGACGAACAGCAAGGCGCCACGAAACTCCAGCATCATCTGTTCGAGCCATTCGATGGCCTCGATGTCGAGATGATTGGTGGGCTCATCGAGCAGCAGGATGTCAGGGTCTCTGACCAGCGCGCGCCCGAGCAGGGCGCGCCGCTGCCAACCGCCAGACAACTCCGCAAAGGTACGATCGGAGTCAAGCCCGAGCCGCGTCTGGATCGACTCGACCCGATGCCCTATTTCCCAACTTTCACCTGCGTCGGTCGGCAGTCCGCCCCGCACAACCTCGCCGACGCGCGTACCCTCGACGACATCGAGATCCTGCGCCAGCATCGCCAGTCGTGCCCCAGGCTTGATCCACACTGCGCCGTCATCGGGTGGTGATCGTCCCGCAACCAGACGCAGAAGCGACGACTTGCCTTCGCCATTTCGACCGACCACACAGACGCGTTCGCCGTCGGCTACCTGCAACGACACGCGATCGAGCAGTGGCCTCGAGCCGAACGCGAGACAGACGTCATCAAACTTCAGCAGCACTCAGGTCTTCGACTGCACAAGCGCCAGTCCATTGGCACGGAACCAATTGCACGCTCGGTCGAATGCCGGGATCGCATCTTCGGCCCGATAGGACGGGCGGTAATCCGCATAGAAACCATGCTGAGCTTCGGGGTAGACCACGATCGTCGAAGCCGATGCGGCGCGGGATAGGCCAGGCTGGCCAAGCGCGCCGCGCATCGTCTCCACCGACTCTAGGGGGATGCCTCCATCGCGGCCCGCGTAAAGCCCAAGCACTGGAGCTTGCAGGCGTGCCGCCACATCGACCGGATGTTTTGGCTGCAACTCACTGGCTGTGCCAACGAGACGACCGTACCAGGCCACGCCCGCGGCAACGCTCGCACTGTGGGCGGCATACAGCCAGGTGATGCGCCCGCCCCAGCAAAAGCCCGTGATGCCCACTCTCTGGCGCCCACCGCGACCGCGTGCCCACGCGACGGTCGCATCGAGATCCGCCATGACTTGTGCATCGGGAACCCGGGCCACGATATCGCGCATCAATGCGGCCATGTCGCTGACCGTCGCAGGATTGCCCTGTCGGGCGAATAGTTCCGGTGCAATCGCCAAAGCGCCGAGCTTGGCAAAACGCCGGCACACGTCGCGGATGTGCTCGTGGACACCAAAGATTTCCTGAATAACGAGAATCACCGGCACTTCGGCATTGCCACTGGGCCGCGCGAAATAGGCGGGCAGCTCCCCATCGGTGACCGGGACCCGCGTCTCGCCGGCATCGAGCCCCGCGGTGTCCGTGATGAGAGTCGTAGCACTGACGGGCAAAGTAGCCGCCGCAAAACCGCCTGCGAGCGCCGTCGTGACGAATGTACGACGATCGAGCGAACCGAGCGGCTGTAGGCTGCGCAAGTCTTCAGGAGACGTTGTCATGAGAAACCTCCGTTTGCTGTGTCATCTGGGCACCGCAGCCTGCCGCAAAGCCTCAGGTCTGCGCGAGCCGCAAGTCCAAACTGCCGTGGTTCGCTTCGATGATGCCATTGGCGTCGATGCACGCTTGGTTCGCGGCACCTCGCCGCAAGCACACATGCGAGGCCAGCAAGCGGTGATGCTCTGTCTGTTCGATCGCAAGACCCGCCGCGCAGTTGCACAACATGCCGATGACTGGACGGGCACGTTAACGACACGCCCCAACTAGTGCAATGTCGGCGCGGCGCGCAAGGGAATGATCACCTCGTTGCGCCGCATGAACCACGGCATGAAGGGCGCGTCATACCGCGCAATGATCGCGCTATCGCCCGGTTCAGCCTGTAATTGCTTGCGTGCCAGGATCTGGCGCAACTGCTGCTCATGCTCGCGGACATTCTCCTCGGTCCATCGACCCGAGTAGCGCCATACGGCCACTTTGCGCGCACCCACCTCGCGGATGCTGACGCGCGGATCAAGCGGTTTCGGCACCGTGTCGCGCGAGTACTTGCGTGGCACGACGAAGCCCACGCGATACACACCCTCACCGCGTGATTGCTCAACAGGTGCCGTCATGGCGATCTTCTCGCCCTCACGGCGACTGCCCTGCTCAACGGGTGCCGTCATCGCGATCTCGGTCTGCGCCGAATTCGCGCCGCTGATGTAGCGGAACAAGCGACCGAACGCGACGTTGCCGGCGTTCATGAAGCCAGACTCGACCTCCGTTTCGGCGAGCAGGTACGGCGCGTACTCGCGCAATTCGTAAGCGCCCTCCTGCTCGAGGACACGGTACTGCGGTATTTCGATCGCCATAGCCGCCCCTGCACCCAAGAAGCCCACGAGAGCAGAGACTGCGAGCGCTCTGCCCCAGCCACGCATCAGAACACCTCGAACAAGCCGGCGGCTCCCATGCCGCCACCGATGCACATGGTGGCGACGACAAACTTGGCACCGAGACGTTTGCCGGCGATCAGCGCGTGCCCCACGAGTCGCTGACCACTCATGCCGTACGGATGACCAACTGCAATGGCACCGCCATCGACGTTCAAACGATCATCCGGCAAGCCGAGCCGATCGCGGCAGTAGATCACCTGCACGGCGAACGCCTCGTTGAGTTCCCACAAACCGACATCCTCGAGCTTTACACCCGCACGCGACAGCAGCTTCGGGATCGCAAATACCGGACCAATGCCCATCTCATCGGGCTCGCATCCCGCGATCGCGAAACCGCGAAATGCACCGAGTGGCTCAATATCCTGTCGCGCGGCTTCCGCAGCACTCATGACGACACAGGCGCCCGCACCATCCGAGAACTGACTCGCGTTGCCCGCGGCCACCGTGCCACCGGGCGTTGCAGGGCGAATACGTGCGATCGACTCGACCGTCGTGCCCTCACGCAAGCCTTCGTCCTGCGTAACGGTGACTTCACGAGTGAACAGGCGGCCCCCGGCCGACTGATCGACTCCCGCGGTCCGCACCGTGATGGGTGCGATCTCGGCCGTGAAATGCCCGGCCGCCTGCGCTGCGCAAGCACGCTGCTGGCTCCGCGCGCCGTACTCGTCTTGCCGCTCACGCGAGATCGAATAACGGGCCGCAACGGTCTCCGCGGTCTGCAGCATCGAGTGGTAGATGGCCGGCTTGTTGCGAGTCAGCCAGTTTTCTGCGGCCATGTGCTGGTTGACCTCGGCCTGCACGCAGGAGATCGCCTCGAGACCACCGGCGACATATAAATCGCCTTCGCCGGCAATCACGCGTTGGGCTGCGAGCGCAATGCTCTGCAATCCCGAAGAACAGAAGCGATTGACCGTCACGCCCGCCACGGTCACAGGAAGACCGGCACGTAAGGCGGCCTGGCGCGCGATGTTGAAGCCGGCGGCGCCCTCGGGGTACGCGCAGCCCATGACCACATCTTCAATCGACGCGGGGTCTACTTTGGCACGCTCGACGGCCGCCTTGATCACATGACCGCCGAGCGTGGCACCGTGCGTCATGTTGAACGCGCCTTTCCAACTTTTGGTGAGCGCGGTTCGTGCTGTGGAAACGATGACGGCCTCGCGGCCCGATGTGGCGCGGCTCCTGCGGCACCTCCCGTGAATGAGCCGCCTTCGGCGGCAAGACGCGCCAGCAACGGCGCGGGCGTCCAAAACTCGGCGTCACCGCCCGGCTGAGCACCGAAGGCCCGCATACGCCGCGCAACTTCGTAGAGAGTCTGCGAATCGGCATAACGCATGGGCCCTCCTCGCCAGATCGGGAAGCCATAGCCGGTGAGATACACAAGGTCGATATCCGAAGCGCGCTGCGCGATCTTCTCTTCGAGGATACGCGCTCCTTCGTTGACGAGGGCGCAGACCAAACGGTCGACTATTTCGGCAGCATCGATCTTGCGTAGGGTGGTTCCAGCGGCCTTCCGTGCTTCATCAATGATTTGTGCAACGACGGGAGAGGGATAGGCCGTGCGATCACCTTTTTTGTAGTCGTACCAGCCGCTGCCCGTTTTCTGTCCGAAGCGGCCCATCTCGCAGAGTTGATCCGCAATCACTTGTTTGCGCGTCAGCGTGCCCGCCGCGTATTGACGCTTGCGGATGTGCCAGCCGATGTCGTTGCCCGCCAAGTCACCCATGCGGAACGGGCCCATCGCAAAGCCGAACTTCTCGATGGCTTTATCGACCTGCTCAGGGCTCGCCCCTTCGTTCACCAGCGCCATGGCCTGGGCCGAATACTGGTTGATCATGCGATTGCCGATGAAGCCATCGCACACGCCGGAGACCACTGCGGTTTTCTTGATCTTCTTGGCGAGCGCCATCGCGGTCGCTAAGACGTCTGGCGCAGTCTTTGCGCCACGCACCACCTCTAGCAGCTTCATGACATTGGCGGGGCTGAAGAAATGCAAGCCGATCACATCCTGCGGCCGCTTCGTGATGGCGGCAATGTGATCGACATCGAGCGTCGACGTGTTGGTCGCGAGGATGGCGCCCGGCTTTACGATGGCATCGAGCTGGGTGAAGACCTGCTCCTTGATGCTCATCTCCTCGAACACGGCCTCGATGACCAGATCGACATCGGCGATGTCTGCGTAGGCCAGCACGGGCTTAAGCAACGCCATGCGAGTGTCGAGCTTGGCCGCATCGAGCTTGCCCTTCTTGAGCTGACCTTCGTACACCTCACGAATCCGTGCAACACCCCGATCGAGCGCTTCTTTATTGAGCTCGAGCAGGCGGACCTCGATACCCGCATTGAGGAAGTTGATGCTGATGCCGGTACCCATCGTCCCGGCACCGATCACGGCGATTCGTTGTACTGCACGTGGTCGGGTATCGGCTGGCAGGTCGGCGATGCGCGATGCGGCGCGTTCGGCAAAGAAAATATGCCGCAACGCCGCCGACACCGAGCCGTCCATCAACTGGCGGAACAGTCGTCCCTCCTCGAGCAAGCCGGCGTCAAAACCGTTCTTCGCGCCGAAATGCACGGCGTCGATGATGGAGAGTGGTGCTGGGTACTCCTTGAATGCGGTCTTGGCCGTGTTACGAGCAAACTGCAACAAAGCTTCAAGATCGGGTTCGCGGATCTTTTGATCTCGCGCACGCGGCAGCGGCTGGCCGGACTTCACTGCAGCAGCTGACGTCTCGGCCAGCTTGACCGCGGCACCGATGAGATCCGCTTCGACCACGGCATCGAATAGCGGCGACTTGGCAAACAGGCCGACGGGCAACGGCTCGCCCGAGAGCATCACGTTGAGCGCATTCTCGATGCCAATCAAACGCGGTAGGCGTTGCGTACCACCGGCACCCGGCAGCAAACCGAGCTTCACTTCAGGCAGACCCACCTTGGCGGTGGCCAGCGCCACGCGATGATGACAACTCATCGCCAACTCGAGACCACCGCCGAGCGCCACACCCTCGATGGCGGCCACCACAGGCTTCGGCAGTGAATCGAGCAGTGCATTGAGCGTCCACAAACTCGGGCCACGCTGCATCGCGGCTGAGCCGAACTCGCGGATATCGGCACCGGCGCTGAACGTACCGTTGCTGCCGATCAGCACGAGGGCGTCTACTGCGGTGTCCGCCGCGGCGCGCTCCAACGCAGCCAACAGCCCATCACGCAGGGCGGACCCCAGGCTGTTCACCGGGGGTGCCTGGAACGCGATGACGGCAACCCGTCCGCGGATCGAATAGTCAACGTTTGACATCACTTCACCTCATTGAGTCTGCAGCCCGCCGGTCAACACGATGCGCATGGCCGCTTCGACCGTCAGATCCGTCGGCTGTATCTGGTCACGTGGTAGATACAGAGTGTACCCGCCAATTTGATAACTCATCGGCAAGTAGACAGCGACTAACGGCTCGTCGGTACCGAGCCCGGGTACGATCGCGTTCTCCTGAGTGACGAAGCCGATCGCCCGACCCGGGCCCCACTGCACCATCACCACACGCTGCAGCTCACCCGGCGTCTCGCCAAGCTTCATCAATGCCGTCAGGTCACGGAGCGCGGCATAGACGGTCTTTAACAGCGGCACGCGCAGAACCAAGGTCTCGCCCCAAATCAAGACCCGCCGAACGACATAGGCGTTGACCGCAAGACCCACGATGAACATGACCAGAAAGCCCGCGATGAGCCCCATCCCGGGTCGGTAGGCGCCCTCAGGCAGCATCCACTTCAGGGTTCCGGCGAGCACCGACTCGGCGGTGACACCGAGCCAATAGGCAAAATACAGCGTCAAGCCGATCGGCAGGATGGTGATCAGCCCTTTGAGCAGGATGCGTCCGAGTCGCTTCATGAACGCCGCTCCCCTCGCCATAGAAAACGGTAGAAAAGGTAACAGATGGCCCAAGCGATGGCGGCAGACCACAGGTCATGCGAAACGAAATGCGCCCCGCGAGCCTGTTGATCCAGTGAAAAAAAGCCCCCCAAGAGGATCCCCGCCGATAATCCGATCATGGCCATGCGTCGACTGTATGCAAGACCGATGAAGTAAAGGCAAAAAAGTGCGAACGCAGAAGAAGAGTGAGCACCGGGAAAGCACGCGGCCCTCGGCAGCTCGTCAGGTCGGTCTTCAAACAACTCGACGTAAGGGCGATCACCACCATAACCCTGCAAATCCCGCGGGCAATCGACGTTGGTGGCAAGTTTCAGACCCCCGACGAGTAAAGGCACCACAGCCATGCAGGCAACGTAGTAGCCGAGTGGCCGTCGATACGATCGCAAGCGCGACAGCTTGAAGCTCAGCGCCCACGCGACGATTCCCACCACGCCGAGCAGCCGCGCGAAGTTGCGTCCCCAGCGATGAAGCAGCGTATCGGCCCAGAACGTGCCCTCGCCGAGCCAGTGTCCGCTTTGCATATCGACAAACACTCGCTCAGCCAGCCGACGGTCCAAATCTAGACCCATGATCAACGCAATGGCCAACCCAAAAATCACCAACGGCACCCAGGCGTGCCACAGATCGAAACGAAACGTGAATTTCACGGCGTAAGATCTATCCGCACGTCACCCACACCCACCTTGATGATGACGGGATTAGAGCCTTCAGCTTGACTGCTGACGCTGGCACCCACCGAGCCACTCATGGAACTGGTCTTCGAACCCTTGAGCGTCACCTCCCCCACCCGGGTTTTCGCGTCGATGGAGCCAGCGCTCTTTTGCGATGTCACGACCCGCGCGTCACCCACGTCGACATCGACATTGATCTCGGCCGCCGCCGCATCCACACGAACATCGCCGACACCCGCCTCGACGGAAATTCGACGGGCATTACCCTGCACTTCGATGTCGCCGACCCCGAGTTCGACGTCGATGCGATTGAGGGGACTACGAGCCACGGTCACCACCCAATCCTCATGGAGATTTTTGGCATCGACGCGTAGTTCGAGCGTGCCATTGACCACGGCATGACGAATATCGAGCTTGCTGACATCGGGCAGGGCGCTGAGCGGATTGCTCATGCGCTTCGCCTCGAGCCGAGCGGTGACTTTGATGCGATCAGCGTCGCCCTGCTCGATGCGAACGCTTCCTACCCCTGCATCGAGCGCTACGGCGGTGATGCCGCTTGCGGCAAAGTCCTTTTGACGTGTCACCGGCCCCTCTGCCGCCTGAGCAAGGCCTGCCATACAACCCACCATCAGCCACCCCAGCCACGCAGTTCGAGCCATCGTCTCTCCGGTATATCGGTCTGTCATGTCGCGGCATTTTAGTAGAATCAGCCGCCTACCATGAGTCGTCTGGTCGATATTTTCTGCCCAAGCTGGAGCAACGCCCGCAAGGTCGATGCGCAAGTGCTGCGCGCCACGCTCCAGGAGGCCTTCCCGGGCACCCTGACCTGTCGGGTGCTGTTCGTGCCGGAGAGCCTGTATCGCAATTCCGACCAGCACACTGCCGCGCTCACGACGGTGGACACGCCGGGAGACGTTGCGATCTTTTTGGAGCGCAGGCTCGACTCCAAGGAGGTGCGTCGCTACAAACGCCGCGCGCTCGTGGCCACCCCGAAGTGGTGCGACGCCCGATCGATCAAACAGGCTGAAGGACTGATCGATCTCGTCCTGTTCAAGACCTCGGCAGCCCAGAGCGCACTGACTGCATCGTTCCGTAGTCAGACCCAAGTGTTGATCGGCTTTACGTCACCGGACCCCAAGCGACAGGTGGATCGCCACGAGACCTTTGCCCACTTCGGTGCCCGCAGTACCAACCGAGGCTCGCAGCTGCTGCTGGATGTATGGCGGCGGCGACCCGACCTGCCGGCGTTACACGTGCAGTGGCACGACCCTGCGGCGCCGCTCAACTTTCCGAAATGGCTGCAGCGCGATAATGTGCAACTGATGCTGCATCACTTCCCGAAACACGATGACTACTATGCCGAACTGTCTCGGCATGGAATCCAATTGTCGTTCGCACCGCCCGAATCGTTCTGTCACTACCACAACGAGGGCCGGGCTATGGGAGCAGTCGTCCTTGCGCTTCGGTCAGAAACGTTCAGCGCAGCCGAACTCGAGCACTCCGTCAATGAAATACGCTTCATGTCGGCGAAGCAGCGCAGCGAGTCAGGCAAGCAGGCGCGTCAGGGCTACGAAGACGACCGACAAGCGTTCGCCCTACGACTGCGCGAGGCGATCAGCGCGCACCTACTCGGCTAACTTCACGATCAACAAAGAGAATTCGGCGCATGACTCTTGACCCTCTCCTGCAGGCCTCGTTGCCGATCCGTATTCATGCCTTCACCATCATGCCGGCGTTGTTCATTGGCCTCTGGCTGCTCTGGGGCAGTCGCAAAGGCAGCCCGGCACACCGCGTC
>JBJTBK010000036.1:0-2968 GCA_046091245.1 Nevskiaceae bacterium
GCGCACCGTGCCCGAGCAGCCGGTGAAGGCCATCGGCGCACGCAGCACCTCCGCACCGCCGATCACGAGCTTGAGCGCGTTGCGCGAGCGCGAGATGCGCGCCAGCGTGATGCGACCCGGCTTGATCGGAAACTGATGCAACAGCGGCATCCGTCGATTGGTGTGGATGGTCGCTTCCGGTTTGAACTGCGGATCGCACATCGACAGCGGCGCAAGACCGCAGTGCCACAGCACGGCCGTGTCATCCGTCGCCGTGATGTCGACGAGATCCGCCATCCACGCAGGCTCACCGGCGAGCTCCTGCAAAATCAATTGAGTCAACGAGCCGTTGACATCGGCCTCGCAAGCCGAAGGCACTTTCTTCTGGTTCATCATGGCCATCGGGCCGCAAGCGGCGCAGCCATACTCGGTGAACATCTCCGGCCAGCAGCGAACGGCGAGACCGCGCGCACCGGGGTCACGCTGCACATCCTCGAGCGCACAAAACACTCGGAATGAACGATCAAGCTGGGTCGCATCCACCTCGCCGAGCCCAGATACTTGAGCTTCTGCACTTTCTTTGACCGTAGCGACACGCGAGGCGTCGATGCCCCGTGCTCGATCGAACAACTCACCGAGCTGCACCTGCTCGATACGAATGTTTGCGAGTCGCGATAGCATTTCGGGGTCGAACTCGCAGGTATCGAAGCCGTCCGGGTGCTTTCCTACCACGGCGATGCGCGAATCAGCAAGCGCACCGAGTACACGATCGACTTCGCGCTCACTCGCGCCCACGGGCGCAGGCTTGGATGCTGCCTTGGACGCAGGCACGATGTAGTCGCGCGCCAGAGAACGCAATTGCGGGCCGAGGCCTGCATCCGCAGGGTCCGCATACAAGGACCCATGCGCAATACCCGCACGACCCAGCGCATGGGCCGCAAGATTCAGACCACAATAAGCATTCAAACGCAGCCGGCTACCGATGCGCGGCTCGGGTACGGCCCAGATGGCGAGCGGTGTACGCGCTTCCCGCGCCAGCTTCACCGTCATCGTGGCGTCGGTAAAGGTCACCTGCAGGATCAGCAACAAATCGATCTTCCCGGCAGCCTGAATCTCGTTCACGGCACGCTCAGCGGCATCGCGATCGAACAGCAGTTCACGCGGACCGACCGTGCGAATGCCGGCGACCTCGAGTGCGGCGAACGCGCGATTCTTCATCTCTTCGGCGAAGGGCACATCGAAAGTCGACCGAGCGAGTGCGGCAACCCCAAACGTCAACATGGCATCAGCCTCCAAATCCCGGGTACACATGACGGAACTGCGCAGTCGGCGGCTCGATGTGCGCGCCGTTCGCGCCATACACGGCGTGCTGTGGCCACGGCGTGGCGGCGGTATCAGTCAAAACATTCAAAGATCGCATGTAGTCAGTGGCCTCTCCACGCAAGCCGTGACGGATCGCCTCCCAATCAGGGAAGTGCTCAAAAGCCTTGAGCCAAATCGCACGCCCCGCCAGATAGCCGCTGGCGCCGGCTCGGTAAGCGTGGGAGAGGACTCGACGGAACTCGTCCATCCCTGCGCCGGCCGACAGCATCACCCATGGCCGGCCCGCCGCAGCGCCCAGCGCATCGAACCACTGCTGCGCACTTTCCCAGCCCGGTGCGCCTACGCCAGGGACATCCGCAGCAGCCAACGGGCTCTCCAGCTTGAAGAGGTCGACGCCGTACTTCGGATCCGCAAACGTGCGCACGCTCTCGAGCACGAGCTCGGGATGCTTGCTGCGCATCTCGACGTAATCACGCGTCTGCTCGGCATCGCGCGCCAACGGATACACCAGCAGTTCAAACACGAACGGCAGATCGTACCGGGCGCAGGCTTCGCCGATGCGCTGCGTGAACTCCTGCTGCGCGCGGCAGACCTGCGGATCGGCATCGGGGCGATACCAGGTCAGTACCTTCACGGCATCCGCACCGATACGCTTGATCTTCTCGACGGACCAATCGTCGATCTCGGAAGACAGTCGGCCGCCCGGCGTCTCGCGGAAAATAGAGTCTTCCAGCGTGACGATCAGACCGCGCGAGGCCTGCAGTACGGTGACACCACGCGGATAGGCGTAGTGAGGATCAAGCAGCATCGCAGAGGACTCACTCTGTAGTTCTACAATCAGCATTTCTTTGAACGCGGCGACATCTTCCCATGGCGCTTCCGGCGTGCCCCGGTTGGCCTTGAGCGGGTTTTTGATGGGCGGCCGCTGGTCTACGGGGGTCATCTTGAACCGACCGTGCGCATCGGCTATCCGACGCATGCCCCAGTATTTTCCGGCAGAAAGTGTCTCCACAGAGGAAGTCATCGAGTCTCCAGAAATTGATCGCGCTCGGCCCGCGTGGGCACGGCATCCCGGCCGCCGAAGTGGCTCACTTTGAGAGCCGCCGTGGCGCTTGCGGCGCGCACGGCAGCCAATTCATCCAGGCCTTCCGCGAGGGCGAGCGCAAAAGCGCCATGCCACACATCGCCTGCGCCGAGCGTGTCGACGGCGGTTACTTTGCAAGCCGGCACATGTTGTAGGGCGGCGCCCGGGCTAGCGATGAGCACACCCTCGACACCCAGCGTGACGCAACACCACGCTTGATGGCGCTGCGCGATTCGCTGCAGTGCCACCCCGGCGCTCTGGCGATCGGTGGCGCTGACATCAACGTCGCGCAGCCCAGGCAAAGAAAACGCCAGATGACTCGCCGCCTCGAGCACGCCACTCGAGAGCGTGACGGGTGTATCCGCGTCGAGCACGGCCGGCAAGCCGCGCGCACGCGCACGGCGCAGCGCCCAGACCGCACCCACCGGCCACCGCGTGTCCGTGAGCACGGCCGAGACGCCCTCAAGCGACACCGAGTGGTCGAGCCATGCGCTGTCGGTGGGCAGGGGCGGGTCGGTGAGATTGTGGGTCAGACGCACGGCGGGATCGTCGTTGAAACCGGCTGACACCGAGGAGGCACGC
>JBJTBK010000037.1:0-8696 GCA_046091245.1 Nevskiaceae bacterium
CGCGCGAAGATGCGAGCGCAGCACTTCTCCACTACGGGTTCGCTTTCTACGAAACCGTCACCCTGCGCAAAGCCGGCGAGATGGTCTTGCGACCGCGCCTCTACAAGGGCAGCGAGCAGGACATCGTCGTGGCGCCACAGAGCAATGTTAGCGCCACAATCGCGCGCGGCGGCCTCTCGCGCCTGCGCACGACCACGCGCCTCGATGAGCCGCTGATAGCACCGCTCAAGGCGGGTCAGCGTGTCGGTGAAATGCAGGTCCTTGACGGCAAGACGGTCATTCGTCGCGTGCCACTTGTCGTCACCGCCGAGGCGCCGATGGGCGGCGTCTGGCCAAGATTTCGCGACACCATCGCACTCTGGTTCAGGTAATCACGATGGCCGAGCCCTTACCCATTTGTCATCTCAACGGCGAGTGGCCCGCGTTGCGAGAGGCGCGCATCTCGCCGCTCGATCGTAGCTTTCTCTTCGGCGATGGCGTCTACGAGGTCGTGCCCGTATTCGAGGGCAGGCCATTCCGCTTCGCCGAGCATTTCGATCGACTGCAGCGCAGCCTCGCGGCGCTGCAGATTCGTGACTCGCACAGCCGAGATGCGTGGCGCGCGCTGGTGCGCGAACTGATGCAGCGCAACGGAGGCGGCGACATGTACGTTTACGTGCAAGTCTCGCGTGGCGCTGAATACGGCCGTAATCACGCACCCTTTCCCGATGTGCCCCCGACCGTGTTCGCCTTTTGCGCCCCGTTGCCGAGACCATCGGACAGCCAATTGCAGCAGGGCCTGCAATGCGTGACCGCACCGGATATTCGCTGGGCACGCTGCGACATCAAATCGGTTGCTCTGCTCGGTAACGTCATGCAACGGCAGTTGAGTGCGCAGATCGGTGCCCACGAGACCATTCTGCTCAAGGACGGTCAGATGATGGAGGCGAGCGCCTCGACCGTACATGTGGTGCTGGGGGGCGTGATCGTCACGCCGCCCAACTCGAACGAGATCCTGCCCGGTACCTCGCGCACGGTGGTCGAGGAGTTGGCCGACCGCCTCTGTGTGCCGCGCGAAACGCGATCGGTCAGCGAAGCTGACCTGCGATCGGCAGAGGAAGTGTGGCTCGCCTCGGCAACACGTAACGTCTCGCCGGTGACCCGCATCGACGGCGCGCCCGTGGGCGACGGTCGACCGGGTCCGGTGTGGCAAAAGATGTGGGCGGCGTTCCAGCAACTGCAAGTCGAGCTTCGGGATCAGCCTTGGTGATCGCCGCGGGCCCCGACAACGGTGGTGGCGGTAACGGCGAAAGCCCGCTGCGTTTTCCTACCGACTATCCCATCAAGGTGGTCGGCCGCAGCGAACGGAGTTTTCGGGCTCGCATCGATGCCGTGGTGCTACAACACTGCCCCGATCTGGGCGTCGAGCGCATCGCCGAACGCGCCAGTGGTGCGGGCAACTTTATCTCGATCACCTACACCATCGTGGCGGAGAGCCGCGAACACGTCACGACGCTCGTCGGCGCGCTAGTCGCCACCGAAGGCGTGATGATGGTGATCTAGCGACCGATCAGCGACAAGAACTCGCGCCGCGTATCGGCATTGGTCTTGATCGAGCCGCGCAGTGCGGAGGTGACCGTGGCCGTACCGGTATGGCGCACGCCGCGCGACTCCATGCACATATGCCGGCACTCGATGACCACCGCAACACCGAGCGCTTGCAGGTGAGTGTGCAGGGCATCGGCGATCTGGTTGGTCAATCGTTCCTGCACCTGCAGCCGACGCGCATAGATTTCGACAAGCCGCGAAATCTTTGACAAGCCTAGAATACGCTTGTCAGGTACGTAGCCGACGTAGGCTTTGCCGAAGAACGGCGCGAGATGGTGCTCGCACAGCGAGTACACCGGGATGTCGCGCACGATGACCATCTCATCGACACTCTGCGCCCCATCCTCGAAGGACTTGAGGATTTCCTCGGGCTTCTCGCGATAGCCGCGGGTGTATTCCTCCCAAGCCTTGAGGAAACGCGCGGGCGTCTCCTGCAGGCCCTCTCGATCGGGGTCTTCGCCGATGTAGGCCAGCAGGTCGCGGACCATGGCGGTTTCTTTGGCGGTGGGCTTAAGTTTCATGGACGTGTCTCGACAGCAGTGTTTGCAGTTCGGTCAACACGTCTGCAGCCACACGCGACAACTCGGTGGGACCACCCAGGGCAGCCAACTGAGTCATCGCGAGCCCCTCGTAGCCGCAGGGGTTGATGCGCGCGAACGGTTCCACATCCATGGCCACGTTCAACGCCACGCCATGATAACTCGCTCCGCGCCGTACCCGTATGCCGACACTCGCCAACTTGGCTCCAGAAACGTAAACACCCGGTGCCTTCGGCCGCGTGGCGGCCGATATGCCGTAACGCGCAACGCATCGAATGACCGCTTGCTCCAGCGCAGTGACCACATCACGCACGCCGAGCCCGGCTCGACGCAGATCGATCAGGGGATACACCACGAGCTGTCCGGGACCGTGATAAGTGACCTGTCCGCCACGATCGACGCGCACCACCGGAATATCCCCCGCGGCGAGCACATGCGCGGGGTCGGCATTCATGCCGAGGGTAAACACCGGTTCGTGCTCAAGCACCCAGATTTCGTCTGGCGTCTGCGCGTCGCGCAGGTCGGTAAAGCGCTGCATCGCCTGCCACGAAGGCAGGTAGGCCACGCGACCGAGATCAACGACGCGGGGCGGCGAGTTCGCTGAGGGCTGCATTATCGAGGCCGACGTTGTTGCCGGCAAGCGCCTGCTCGGCCCGATAGCTCGAGCGCACCAGCGGACCCGACACGCACTCGCGAAAGCCACGCTCGAGCGCCCAGTCGCGATAGCGATCGAACTGCTCCGGCGAGACGAAGCGCTCGACCGGCAGGTGCCGCGCGGTGGGCTGCAGATACTGCCCAAGCGTCAGCAGATCCACATCGTGAGCGCGAAGATCATCCATGGCTTCGGCGATCTCTGCGTCCGTTTCGCCGAGGCCAAGCATCAGACTCGACTTGGTAAGCACGTCGGGACGATGCTGCTTGGCATGCCGCAGCACGCTCAAGGTGCGTGCGTAGCCGGCGCGAGCATCGCGCACAGGATGCGTCAGCCGTTCGACCGTTTCGACGTTCTGCGCAAACACCTCAAGACCCGAGTCCACCACGGTTTCGACGTCGCGCAGTACGCCCTGAAAGTCTGGCGTCAGTGCCTCAACGGCTGTCGAGGGTGATCGCGCCTTGATGGCACGCACTGCTGCCGCGAAGTGAGCGGCGCCGCCGTCGGGCAGATCGTCGCGGTTGACCGAAGTCAGCACCACATAGCGCAGCCGCATGAGCTCAACGGTCTTGGCCGTGTTCTCCGGCTCCTCAGGGTCAAGCCAGCCGCGCGGATTACCGGTATCCACCGCGCAGAAACGACACGCGCGCGTGCAGACTTCGCCCATCAGCATGATCGTGGCGGTCCCGGCGTTCCAACACTCGCCGATATTCGGACACTTGGCTTCCTCACACACGGTGGCTAAACGATGCTCCCGCACGGTACGCCGCACGCTCTCGTAGCCTGGGCCCACGGCAAGCGGCGCCTTGAGCCAACGCGGCTTGCCGCCTGGCACGCGCGCCGCACCTTGCGAGGTGGCTTTGATGCCATCGCGAATCGCGCTGAAGCCGTGCGCCGTGATGTACTTCTCGCCGCTGCGGGCGGGGCCGTCCGTGCTCATGGTCTCGAAAGTGTACGCCGATGGCGTCCTTCAGCCCACCGCGCCGGCGGCGAGGCGCTCATCGAGATCGCGCAACCGCTCAGGGGTGCCGATGTCGAACCACAAACCTTGATACAGGCGACCGCGCAGCCGACTCGCAGCAGCCGCCCGCTGTAGCAACGGTAGCAATGGGAAGCGCCCATCCTGGCAGCCCTCGAAGAATTCGGGTCGGTACACGCCAATCCCCGAAAAGGTGTAGCGCAGCGGTGCGTCGGCGGCCGCCAAGCGCGCGGGATCAGCCAGCACGTCGAGCGCGCCAGTCTCACCAGGCACCAAGCCAAAATCGCCGCGCGGGTGCTGCGGGGGATTCGGCACCAAGATCAGGCTCGCCAAGGCCTGCTCATCAAGCAGTGGCGGGCGTGAAAAATCGAAGTCCGTCCAGATATCACCGTTGATGACGAGGAAGGGCTCAGGGCCGAGCTGCGGCAGCGCGCGAAGGATGCCGCCACCCGACTCGAGCGCTTCAGTTTCGGCGCTGTAACGAATGCACAAACCGTATCGACTGCCATCACCCAGCGCGGCCGGAATCTGCTCGCCGAGCCACGCGTGGTTGATTACGACTTCGCGGAACCCTGCCCGGGCGAGCGCCGACAAGTGCCACTCGATCAACATCCGCCCCCCCACCTCGAGCAGGGGCTTGGGATGTACATCAGTCAGCGGCCGCATGCGCTCGCCGCGACCCGCAGCCAGGATCATCGCCTTCACGCGCGACCCGCCAAGGCTCGTGCGTGGGCCTTGCCCAACTGCGGCGCGACCTCTTTTTGCAGCCAATCGCCGAGCGCCGCGAGCTCCGCGTAGCGACGAGCGCTGTCCTGCAAATACTCGACCGTCAGGGGCAGATCAGCGAGATAACCGCTCTTGCCATCTCGCCACCACAGCCGGGCAAAGATTCCGAGAATTTTGATGTGACGCTGCACACTCACGAGATCGAACCAGCGCAGGAACTCCGCATCGTTCGCACCAGTGAGCATTCGGGCACCTTGCGCGAGTAACGCCTGACGATGCGCGAGCACCCAAGTCTCGACCCGATCACGTGGCCAGCGGATGTAGCAATCCTTGAAGATCGAGGCAAGGTCGTACCCGATGGGACCTACGAGCGCGTCCTGAAAATCGATGATCCCGGGGCCGTGCGCGGGCAGCACCATCAGGTTGCGCGAGTGATAATCGCGATGCACGAACACCTGTGGCTGCTGCAAGGCCTCGGCCACGAGAAAGCGGAAGGTGGTCTCGAACAACTCCGCTTCGGCCTCACTCACCGGCCGCTGCAAGTGACGCGTACAAAACCACTCCGGCATCAGCACGAGCTCGCGCCGCAACGCCGCTTCGTCATAGGGCGACAGTTCATGCTGCAGCTCGCGTCCGCGCACCTGCAATCTGGCCAGGGCACTCAGCGCCTCCCCGCACAAGGCATCAGCACGCCCCGCATCCTGCAGCGCGCTCAAGTAGGAGACCGTGCCGAGATCCTCGAGCAGCACGAACCCACGCTCGCGATCGACCGCATGCACCGCCGGTACATGTACGCCCGTTTGCGACAGCAGCGCACCCACGTGCAGATATGGACCGATGTCTTCCTGCGCGGGCGGCGCATCCATGACGATGAGCGAGGCGCCATCGCGCAGCCGTACGCGGAAATAGCGACGGAAACTCGCATCGGCAGAGGCCACTTCGACGCTTTGCACATCATGTGCAAGTTCGCGTGTAACCCAGTCGGTGAGTGCAGCCAAACGCAGATCGGGGGCAGACATGAACGGATTATAAGGGCCGGTGCATAATGGGCGCAGATCATGTCGCGCTCCCTCGCACGCCTCGTCACTTCACTGCTGCTGGTGCTGCCGGCATGCGGACTCGCGAGCGAAGATGGGGCGTCACAGCCGATACCGATGCCCTTGCGCTGCCCTGCGCCGAGCCCCGTCGCCGGCATGCAGCGCGCAGACGGACTCCCCGAGCAAGGTCTCGCGCGTGACCTCACGGAGAGTCGCGATACCGCATCCCGATTGCCGGTGGAGATCAGCAGCGACAGCGCGCGGGTCAGTGCCCAAGGTGCGGCGGTGTTGAGCGGCCGAGTGGAACTGCGCCAGGGCGAGCGGCGGCTCGACGCGGAGGAAGTGAAGTACGACCCGTCGTCGGGTCAGTTCAGCGTGAACGGAACCTTGACCTACAAGGACAGCTCGCTCACCGCGCGTGGCGGCACGGGTCGCTACGATGCCACGCCGGGCGCGAGTCTCGAAGAGGCGGAATTTGAGCTGCCGGAACGACCCGCGCGCGGCGCCGCCGCCCGCATGCAGATCGGCACCGATGGACGCGTGCGCCTCTCCGAGGTCTGGTTCAGCACCTGCCCCGAGGCTTCCCCGGATTGGCGCATCCGCGCGCGGAGCATCGAACTCGACACCCGTACTCGCAATGGCACAGGTCGAGACGCAGCAGTGGAGTTTCTCGGTGTGCCGATCCTGTACCTGCCCTACATTTCCTTTCCGCTCGGCGAGCAGCGCAAAAGTGGCTTCATGATACCCGACTTCGGTTTCAGCTCGCGCAGCGGCGTGGAACTCGCCATTCCGTACTACTTCAATCTCGCACCGAATTACGATTTGCTGCTGCGGCCGCGCTTTTACGAAAAGCGGGGCGTCGACGCCGGGGCGACATTCCGTTATTTGACGACAGCGCATCGTGGCGAGATTCGCGCCAATCTGTTGCCCGGTGACATGGTGCGCGACACGGATCGACACTGGCTGCACCTGCGGCACAGGACCGAGTTACCCGCAGGGTGGCGGCTCGATCTCGATGCAGCCGACGTCAGCGACCCCGAGTACTTCGAAGATTTCGCGGCCGGTGCCGACGGCACCAGCACCGCCTTCCTGCAACGCGTGGCGCGACTCCGCTATCGCGACGAACACTGGCGCGTACGCGGCGAGGTGCAGCAGTTTCAGACCATCGATCGGGCCCTGCCGCCGATCGACCGGCCGTATGCCCAGTTGCCGCGCCTTGCCGTACGCGGCGAAGGTCAGCGTGACGCCGGCGTACCGCTGCGTTACTCACTGGACGCCGAGGTGGTGAATTTCGACCGCGACACCGGGGTGACCGGCTGGCGCGCCGATGCCACCTCGCGCATCGCGCTCGATGTGGGCAGTTCGGCGTATTACCTGCGACCTGCCGCCGGAGTGCGCTATACGCGCTATCGGCTCGACAACATCCCCTCGGGTGCGTCGAACTCTCCGACCCGCTCGTTGCCGTTTGCCGCGCTCGATGCCGGTTTGCTGCTAGAGCGACCCACGACGGACGGGCGGGCAACGCGCATCACACTCGAGCCGCGCATGCTGTATCTCTGGACGCCGTATCGCGAGCAGGATGCGCTGCCGGTATTCGACACTCGCGTGCCGGATCTGAATTTCGTGCAACTGTTTCGCGGCGAGCGCTACGTGGGTGCAGACCGCGTCTCCGATGCCAACCAGGTGAGTCTCGGCGTGACCTCGCGTTTCTACGACGGCGCGAGCGGTCGACAATTGCTCGCTGCAACGATTGGTCAAACCCTGCACCTCGAAGCACCGCGGGTGCGCTTGCCCAATGAACCACGCAGCGGTTCAAAGTCCGATCTCGTGGCACAGCTCGCCGTGACGCGCTGGCAAAACTTCAACGTCAATCTCGGCGTGCAATGGAATCCGCAGCAGTCGCGCACCGAACGCCGGCAACTGCGCATCCAGTACCGGCCGCAGGGAGACCGGGCCATCAATCTGGCCTACCGGTTCCAGGACCAGCGGCTCGAGCAGACCGAACTGTCGGGCGCCTGGCCCCTGTCGCGGCGTTGGAGCGCCTTCGGTCGGTTGGTCTATGACCAGCAGGAACGCAGCACACTCGAGCAATTCGGTGGTATCGAATACGGCGCCTGCTGCTGGCGCTTGCGGCTCGTGGGGCGGCGTTTCGTTTCCAGCCGTACCGGCGAGCGTGACAGCGGGGTCTACCTGCAGCTGGAACTGAATGGCCTCGCCAGTGTCGGAAGTTCGGCCGACACTTTCCTCGAAGAGGCAATTCGGGGATACTCGGCGGCCGGCGTAAGCCGCTGACTTTCAACATTTTTCAGGGTTCCCGCATGATTTCCACTCAACCCCGTGCCGTGACCACGCTCGTGCTGCTCGCGCTGCTGACCGGCACCGCAGGGTCCGAGGCGAGCGCCCAAAATCGTTCACTCTCCGATCGAGGCGTGATGCTCGATCGCGTCGCGGCCGTGGTCAACGAGGGGGTTGTGCTGCGCAGCGAAGTCGACGAACAAGTGGCGCTCGTCACCGAGCGTTTGAAGACGCAGGGTCTCGAGATGCCGCCGGAGACCGTACTTCGGCAACAGGTGCTCGAGAGACTGGTGCTGCAGGAAATCCAAATGCAGCGGGCGCAACGCGCCGGCATCCGCATCAATGATGAAAATCTCAATCAAGCGCTCGGCGAAGTTGCGCAGCGCAACGGGATCCCGCTCGCGCAGCTGCCGCAGGCCCTTTCCCAGCAGGGCCTCGACTATGCGAGTTATCGCGAGAGCGTGCGTCGCGAGATGACCCTGCAGGTGCTGCAGCAGCGCGATGTCATCCAGCGCATCAATGTCAGCCCGCGCGAGCTCGACCAATTCCACGAGAAGCAAAAGAGCCGCCCCTCTGAGCTCAACGAATACAACCTCTCGCACATCCTGATCGCCGTGCCGCAGGAGGCAACGCCGCAGCAACTCGACGACTCCTCGCGACGGGCGACGGATGTCGGTCGGCGCGCGCGCAGCGGCGAGGACTTCGCGAAACTCGCCGTTGCCTACTCCAACAGTCAAACGGCTCTCGAAGGCGGTGCGCTCGGCTGGCGCAAGGGCCCCGAAATCCCGACGGTCCTCGCCGATCTCGTGGTGGGGCTGAAGCCGGGCGAGGTCAGCGAACCGCTGCGCACGCCCTCGGGCTACCACATCGTGCGTCTCAAC
>JBJTBK010000038.1:0-13204 GCA_046091245.1 Nevskiaceae bacterium
CCGAAGCGGGTCCCGAAGATGTTGAGGCCGATGTGCCAGAGGCGGCGGCGGATGGTGAAGTGGCCCCGACCGCAAGTGCTTCGGCGCCGCGTCGCAAGGCTGGCCCCACGGGCGCGCCGCGTCGCAGGGGTTAAGCCATGAGCATCACTGCTGAAGCAGTCAAACAACTGCGTGAGCGCACCGGCGCCGGCATGATGGAGTGCAAGAAAGCCCTCGTCGAAACGCAGGGCGATCTCGACGCTGCGGCCGAGCTCATGCGCAAGCAGGGTCTCGCCAAGGCCGACAAGAAAGCTTCCCGCGTAGCGGCCGAGGGCGTCATCGCCCTCGAGAAGTCGGCCGATGGCAAGTCGGCGGCGATGGTCGAAGTGAACTGCGAGACGGACTTCGTCGCGCGCGAGGCCGATTTCCAGGCCTTCTCCACCGACGTCGCCAAGGTGGCGCTGGCTGCGAACCCGGCATCGCTCGAGGCGCTCAATGCGCTGGCGTTGCCCTCGGGCGAAGCGGTCGATGAGCGTCGTCGGGCGCTCGTTGCCAAGATCGGTGAAAACATCAGCGTGCGTCGGCACGCGACGCTGTCGGCCACGGGCGTGCTCGGTGCCTACCGTCACGGCACGCGCATCGGCGCGTTGGTGTCGCTCGAGGGTGGCGACGCCACGCTCGCACACGACATCGCCATGCACGTGGCGGCGGTGAACCCCGAGTATCTGTCGGTGGCCGATGTGCCCGCCGAGATGCTCGCCAAGGAGCGCGAGATCGAGACCGAGAAGGCGCTCGCCGAGGGCAAGCCGGCCGAGATCGTCGCCAAGATGGTCGAGGGTCGCATCCGCAAGACGCTCAACGAAAAGACGCTGCTCGGGCAGCCGTTCGTGCGTGACCCGGACCAGACGGTGGAGAAATTGCTGAAGGCCGCCAAGGCCGAGGTCAAAGCCTTCCGTCGCTTCGAAGTCGGTGCCGGCATCGAAAAGAAGCAGGACGATTTCGTGGGCGAGGTCATGGCCCAGGTGAAAGCCAGTAGCGGCGCAGCCGCAGGCAAGTAAACTGCACCGAACGCCAACCAGAAACCCCGCCTCGGCGGGGTTTTCTTCAAGAGGAGTCTGGTGATGACAACTCAAACAGACCTGCGCTACAAGCGCATTCTCGTCAAGCTCTCCGGCGAAGCCCTGATGGGCTCGTCCGACTACGGCATCGATCCGCAAATCCTCAAACGCATCGCGCTCGAGATTCAGGAATTACTGGGTCTCGGCGTGCAGGTGGCCGTGGTCATCGGCGGCGGCAACATCTTCCGCGGTGAGGGTCTCGCGCGCTCCGGCATGGACCGGGTCACCGGGGACCACATGGGCATGCTCGCCACGGTGATGAACTGCCTTGCCATGCAGGACGCGCTCGAGTCGATCGGCACCTACGCGCGGGTGATGTCGGCGATCCGCATCAACGAGGTGTGTGAGGATTACATTCGCCGCCGGGCGATCCGTCACCTCGAGAAGGGGCGGGTGGTGCTGTTTGCCGCGGGCACCGGCAACCCGTTCTTCACCACCGACACGGCCGCCTCGCTGCGGGCCATCGAGATCGGGGCGGAACTGCTTGTCAAGGCAACCAAGGTCAATGGCATCTACTCGGCCGACCCGATGAAAGATCCGAATGCGGTACGGTATCCGCGGCTGACTTTCGATCGGGTACTTGATGAGCGCCTCGCGGTGATGGATGCCACGGCGATCGTCATGTGCCGCGACAACCGACTGCCGCTGCAGGTGTTCAATCTCGGCAATGCCGGCGATCTGCTGCGCATCGCCCGAGGTGAAGACATCGGCACGGTCGTATATAACCAGTAACCTCAGAGTTCGCACAGGATCCGACCATGATCGAAGATTTCAAGAAAGACGCCACCGCGCGCATGGCCAAGTGCGTGCAGCAGTTCCAGGCTGATCTCAAGAAGCTGCGCACCGGGCGCGCTCATCCGAGTCTCGTCGAGAACCTGCGGGTCGACTACTACGGCACCGAAACGCCGCTCCAGCAGCTCGCGAACGTGAGCGTCGAGGATGCGCGCACGCTCGTCATCACGCCTTGGGACAAGGCGGCGGTGCAGGCCGTGGAAAAGGCCATCTACAAGTCTGACCTCGGGCTCACGCCGAACACGGCAGGCACCGTGATCCGCGTGCCGCTGCCGCCGCTCACCGAGGAGCGTCGTCGCGATGTCACCAAGGTGGTGCGTGGCGATGCGGAAAACGCACGCGTCGCCGTGCGCAACGTGCGTCGTGACGTGCTGCAGGATGTGAAGGAAGCGCAGAAAGAAAAGCTCATCAGCCAAGATGAAGAAAAGAAAGCGCAGGAAGAGATCCAGAAACTCACCGACAAGCACGTCGCCGACATCGAGCAGGCCTTGGCGGTCAAAGAAACAGAGATCATGCAGGTCTGAGCCCCTGAGGTCGCACTCGAGGTGGCACTACCCGAACACATCGCGATCGTCATGGATGGCAACGGCCGTTGGGCCGAGGCCCGTGGCGAGCCACGCACCTTCGGTCACCGCGCCGGCATCGAGCCGGTGCGCGTGACGATCCGCGAATGCGCGCGCCTGGGCATCGGCGCGCTCACGCTGTTTGCGTTCTCGAGCGAAAACTGGCGACGCCCCGAAACGGAGGTGTCGACCTTGATGGCGATCTTCATGGACGCCCTCGATCGCGAAGTGGAGGAGTTGCACGCCAATCAGGTGCGCCTGCGAGTGATCGGCAATCGGCAGCGCTTGTCAGTGCGCCTGCAGCAACGCATCGCCGAAGCGGAAGCGCTTACAGCCGGCAACACCGGCCTCAGAGTGCAGGTGGCGGTGAGTTATGGCGGCCGCTGGGATGTGCTCGAGGCCGCGCGGCGACTCGCCGAACAGGCCACCAGTGGCGCGCTGCGCCCGGCGGAGATCGACGAGGAGCGCTTTGCGCGCGAGCTGCAGCTCTCCGACTTGCCGGATCCGGATTTATTCATCCGCACGGGCGGCGATCATCGCATCAGCAATTTTCTGCTCTGGAATATTGCCTACGCCGAGCTCTTCTTCACTGACACCTTGTGGCCGGATTTCGATATCGCGCAGCTCGGCGAGGCACTCGAAGATTTTGCGCAGCGCGAGCCGCGCTTCGGCCTGACCGGCAAACAGGTTCGCGGATGACCAAGCCCGTCGGCCTGCAGCAGCGCATTGCCACGGCTCTGGTGCTGCTCGGGGTGGTGCTGCTGATCCTGTTCTGGTTGCCGCCGGGCGCCACGCTCGTGGTGGTGGTGATGGCGATCGCCGCTGGGGCGTGGGAATGGAGCGCATTCTTGGGCGAGCCCGAGCGCATGACCGCGGGACGTCGCGGGGCATATGTCGCGCTTGTGCTCGCGGTGCTCGCCGGGCTCGTGGCGTGGGCGCAGGAGGCGAGCCAGCTCTTTTTCGTGATGGCGATGGCGGCGCACTGGTGGTTGATCGCCTTTCTTTGGATCGTGCGGGCTCCGGCCCGTGGCGGCCCGCGGACTACGG
The DNA here is from genome assembly GCA_046091245.1 of Nevskiaceae bacterium. Taxonomy (GTDB): domain Bacteria; phylum Pseudomonadota; class Gammaproteobacteria; order Steroidobacterales; family Steroidobacteraceae; genus UBA964. Next base: position 3,500 of record JBJTBK010000038.1, read on the forward strand.
CGATCGCAGGCGTGCTGACGCTCGCACCGCTCGGGCTCGCGCTCGGCGCGCTGCGCGGCACCGAGGTGCTGCAGGTATGGCAGCTGCTGTTCGTGCTGGTCGTGATCATGGCGGCTGATGTCGGCGCCTATTTCGCGGGCCACGCGTTCGGGCGCACCAAACTTGCGCCGCAGGTCTCACCCGGCAAATCCTGGGAAGGCGTATTCGGCGGTCTCATCGTCGCCGGGCTGGTCGCGGCTTGGGGTGCAGGGCGTTTGGGTTGGCCGATCTGGCCCACCGTGCTGCTGGCCCTTGGCGCCGTGGCCTTCTCGATTGTCGGTGATCTCACCGAGAGTCTCATGAAGCGTCACTCGGGCCTCAAGGACAGTGGGCGTCTGTTGCCGGGTCACGGTGGCGTGCTCGATCGGCTCGACAGCCTCGCGGCCGGCGTTCCCTTGTTGCTACTCGGTCTGTTGCAAGGCGGGTACGTGGCGGCCAATGGTTGGCAGTCGGTGTTGGCGCAGCCATGAGCGAACCCATTGGCGTCTGCGTGCTCGGCTCCACCGGCACCATCGGCGATAACACGCTCGATGTGTTGGCGCGGCATCCGCAGCGCTTTCGCGTGGTGGCACTCGGCGCGCGGCGTGATCACGCCAAGTTGTTCGCGCAGTGCCAGCGCTTTCGGCCGGACTATGCCGCGCTCGTTGAGCCAGAGGCAGCGCGCCACCTCGAGCAGGCGCTGCGCACGGCAGGCCTGAGCACGCGGGTGCTGGTGGGTGAGGGCGCACTCGATACGCTGGCCGCACTGCCTGAGGCACCGTACGTGATGGCGGGTATCGTGGGGGCCGCCGGACTCGCCTCGTCGCTTGCCGCGGCACGTGCGGGCAAGCGGCTGATGATCGCCAACAAAGAACCGCTCGTGATGGCCGGGCCCATCCTCATCGAGGCCGCACGGGCAGGCGGTGCTACGCTGCTGCCCATCGACAGCGAACACAATGCGATCTTCCAGTGCTGGCCCGCTGGGGCTCGCACGGGCGAGGCCCCCAAAGGGGTGCGGCGCATCTTGCTGACCGCCTCGGGCGGCCCGTTCGTCGACTGGCCTGCCAAGCAGATCGCTGCCGCGACCCCCGAGCAGGCCTGCAAGCACCCCAAATGGGTCATGGGACGTAAGATCTCGGTCGACTCGGCGACCCTCATGAACAAGGGCCTCGAGCTCATCGAGGCGCGCATCTTGTTTGGCCTCGAGACGGCGCAGGTCGAGGTGGTGGTGCACCGCCAGAGTCTCGTGCACTCGCTGGTCGAATACGTCGATGGCTCGATGCTGGCACAGCTCGGTTCGCCCGACATGCGCACGCCGATTGCCTATGCCCTCGGTTGGCCGGAGCGGCTCGAGTCCGGTGTACAATCCCTTGATCTCGCCCGGGCCGGTTTGCTGCAGTTCGAGCCGCCGGATACGGGTCGTTTTCCCTGTCTGGCGCGGGCGCGCCAGGCGTCGATGGCCGGGGGCGCTGCGCCCGCCATCCTCAATGCCGCCAACGAGGTGGCCGTGGCGGCATTTCTGGAGGGGCGTTTGAACTTTAGCGGGATCCCGGCGGTCATTGACGCTGTGATGAATCAGGCAGCCGGCTCAGCCAGCGACCTCGACAGCGTGCTCGCGGCGGATGCCCGCGCGCGCGTGGCCGCCCAGCATCTGATCGACTCCGGTCGGTACGCCGCGACGGGGCAACACGCATCGAGTGGCCAGCGCGCATGATGACGCTGCTGTGGACCCTGCTCGGTTTCGTCGTGGCCGTAAGCCTGCTTGTCACGGTGCACGAGTACGGCCATTACTGGGTCGCTCGCAAACTCGATTTCAAAGTACTGCGGTTCTCGGTGGGTTTCGGTACGCCACTATGGAAGAAAGTGGCCGGCGCCGATCGCACCGAATACGTCTTCGCCGCGCTGCCGCTCGGTGGCTACGTCAAGTTGCTCGACGAGCGCGAGGGGCCGGTGGCTCCGGCTGATTTGCCCCGCTCCTTTACGCGCAAGGCGCCGTGGCAGCGCATCCTCGTGTTGCTCGCCGGCCCGGCCTTCAACATCGGTTTCGCCATTCTCGTGCTGTGGGGGATGTTGTGGATCTCCGGCGAACCGCAACTGCGACCGGTGGTGGGTCCCGTGGTGCCCGACTCCATCGCAGCGCGGGCGGGTTTGCAGAACGAAGATGAAATCCTCCGCGTCGAAGGTCGCCCGGTCAGCAATCACTCGGATGTGCTGTTCGGCTTCATCGATGCGAGGAGCGACGATGGACGCATCGACATCGAGGTCGAACGTCGCGGCTCGGGGCGGCGCACGCTCGAGATGCGGGTCGATGATCCCGAAGTGCGTCGTGCGCTCACCGAGCCCACGGCGCTGCTGCGCGGCATCGGCATGCGCTTCTGGTCGCCGCCCGTTCCCCCCGTGATCGGCAAGGTTACGGCGCAGGGCCCCGCCGACGTAGCGGGACTGCAGGCCGGCGATCGCATCCTGTCGGTGGATGGCGAGACGATCAAAGATTTTCCGGCGCTGGTCGAGGCGATCTCGGCGCGCCCGAATCGCGACATTGCCATCGAGTACGAGCGAGCGGGTAGCCGGCTGCGCACCACCGTGCGCAGTGCCGCCGATCTGCTCGAGGGTCGTGAGGTCGGCCGCATCCGCATCGAGACCCCGCCGCCGCCGCCTTGGCCCGCGGATCGGGTCACGCAGCGCAGCTTCGGCCCCATCGAGGCGCTCGGCGAGTCGATGCAGCGTGCCTACGACATGACGCTGCTCCAGGCGAAGATGCTCGCCCGCATGTTGTTCGGTCAAGTGTCACTCAAGAATCTCTCCGGGCCGATCTCGATCGCCGAGTACGCCGGAGCTTCGGCGCAGTCTGGGCTCAATGAGTTCCTCGGCTTTTTGGTCGTGATTTCCTTGAGTCTCGGTTTTCTCAATCTGCTGCCCATCCCCATTCTCGATGGCGGGCAGATCGTCTACCAGCTCATCGAGTGGGCGCGCGGGTCACCGCTCTCCGAGCGCCTGCAGGCGCTCGGTCAGCAGATTGGCATCGCGTTGCTGCTGCTGCTCATGGGCGTGGCGTTGTTCAATGATTTTGCGAGGCAGTTCGGTTGAGCACCAAGATTCGGTTGAGCACGGTGTGGGGCATGCGCCCATCGCCTCGTTGGGTCGCCTGGGTCGGCGCGTCGCTGCTTGCAGCAGGGTCTCTCACGGGAGCTTGGGCGCAGCCGCAGCCGGCCGTGCCGGAGTCGCTGCGCGTCGACAACATCCGCGTCGAGGGTTTGCAGCGCGTGTCCGAGGGCACGGTGTACAACTACTTGCCGGTGAACATCGGCGATCGGCTCACCCCGCAGCGCGTGCGCGAGGCCATTCGGGCGCTGTATGACACGAACTTCTTCCGTGACGTGGAACTGCGCTGGGAGGGCGGCACGCTGATCGTCGCAGTACTGGAGCGACCCTCGATCGAGAGCTTCGAGCTCAAGGGCAACAAGGACATCAAAACTGAGGATCTGACCAAGAGCCTGCGCAACGTGGGCCTTGCCACCGGCAAAACCTTCGATCGTTCGGTACTCGAGGACGTCAAGCAGTTCCTCACCGACCAGTACTACAGTCGCGGCAAATACGCCGTGCGCATCGACGCTCAAGTCCAGGAAGTGCCCGACAATCGCGTGCGGGTGAAGATCGACATCAAGGAAGGCACGCGCGCGCGTATTCGCCAGATCAACGTCGTCGGCAACCAGACCTACGCCGAGAAAGACATTCTCGAAGGCTTCGAGCTGAAGACGCCGAATTGGCTCTCCTGGTATCGCCAGGACGATCGCTACTCGCGCGAGTCGCTGCAGGGCGATCTCGAGAAGTTGCGCTCGTACTACATGGACCGCGGTTATGCGAACTTCGAGATCGACTCTACTCAGGTCGCGATCGCCCCGGAGAAGGACGACATCTTCATCACGGTCAACGTGAGTGAGGGAGAAGTGTTCAAGGTGAGCTCGGTGAAGCTCGCCGGTACGTTCGTCGTGCCCGAAGAAGAACTGAAAAATTATCTGCTCATCAAGCCGGGTGAGACCTTTTCGAAGAAGCAAATCACCAACACGCAGGAGCTGATCCAGAACCGGCTTGGGCTCGAAGGCTACGCCTTTGCCAAGGTCGACCCGGTTCCGACCAGCGATGATGACAAGAAAGAAGTTGGCCTCACGTTCTTCGTGGACCCGGGTAATCGCGTGTACGTGCGGCACGTCGTGTTCAACGGCGTCACCAAGATCAACGACGAGGTGCTGCGTCGCGAGATGCGCCAGCTCGAAGGTGGCTGGTTGTCGAACGTGCTGGTCGAGCGCTCCAAGCAGCGCCTGCAGCGACTGCCGTACATCGAGAAGGTGGAATCGGAGAACACCCCCGTGCCGGGCTCGCCGGATCTCGTCGATGTGGAGTTCGAGATCAAAGAAGGTCCTTCGGCGCAGCTCGGCGGTGGCGTCGGCTACTCCGAATCGCAGTCGTTCATCCTGAACGGCAACTACGCCGACAGTAATTTCATGGGCACCGGTGAGCGCATCTCGATCGATCTGAACTCGGGCCGCTACTCCAAGGTGTATGGCATCTCGCATACCGACCCGTACACCAACATCGATGGTGTGGCGCGGACGCTCTCGTTCACCTATCGCGATGTCACGCAGTTCGTATCGGCCTCCTCGGACTTCTCCTCGGAGTCGCTCGCGATTGGCGTTGACTATGGCTATCCGCTCACCGAATACCAGGGGCTGCGTATCGGCTTCTCGGCGCAGCGCTCCTCGTTGATCACGGGCGAGGGTTCGGCCGACCAAGCGCGCAGCTGGGTGCAAACCAACGGCGATTACCGTCAGCAGCTGATCCCGGAGCAGGATTACGGCGGCGGTTTCATCGTGCCCTCGACCACGCTCGATACCACGCAGTTCGACACCTTCGAACTCGTGGCCGGCTGGAGCTACGACAGCCGTAACCGGGCCCTGTTTGCCGACCGCGGCATGCGTCACTCGCTCTCGCTCAGTTACACGCTGCCCTTTAGCGACGTGCAGTACGCTTCGGCGAATTACGACTACCTGCAGTTTGTACCGTTGATAGGCCGCTGGACGCTCGCCGTCGGTGCCGAGGTGGGCTACACGAAGGATTTAGGTAGCACCACGGCACCACCCCCGTACCGCAACTTCTTCGCCGGCGGCCCGGATACGGTTCGTGGCTACCGCGAAAGCCGGCTCGGACCCAAGGACAGCTTTGGCAACCCGTATGGCGGTGACCTCAAGGTCGCAGCGCGCGCCGAGCTCATCATACCGACACCGCAAAAGTGGCAGACTTCCGCTCGGGCGACGGTATTCTTCGATATCGGAAACGTCTTTTCGATCAACAAGTTCTATAAGTTCACGGGTATCGACGGGGTGACCCCGGTCGAGTACAAGTTCGGGTATGATAAGTTGCGTCAGTCAACGGGCGTCGCGGTGCAGTGGCTTGCGCCGCTCGGTGTGTTCCGCTTCAGTTACGCAGTTCCGCTGAACCCCTTCCGGGGCGATGGCTTGAACTTCCCGGACGAAGAGGAACGCTTCCAGTTCACGATCGGTCAGGCGTTCTTATCGTTGATCTCACAGAGGTTGGTCGAGCGATGCGTGCTAATATCAAGGTGATGATTCCGGTGCTGGCAGTCATGGCGACTCTGATTGGTGCGCCGGCGGTGGCCGAGATCAAGGTCGGCGTGCTTGATTTTGGGCGCCTGATGGACGAGAGCCCGCAGGGCAAGGCGCTCATCGAGACGCTGCGTTCGGAAGCGGCCGCCAAGCAGCGCGAACTGCAGGGCCAAGCTACTTCGCTGCAGACCAAGCGCGACAAGCTCGTCAAGGATCGCGCCACCATGACGCCGGATCAGATCTCGCGCTCCGAAAAGGAACTGCGCGACGGTGAGCGCGACCTCGGTCGTCGCCAGCAGGAAATCAACGATGACTTCAATGCTCGCCGCAACGAGGAAATGACCAAGTTGCAGCGTACGCTGATCGAGGAAGTGCGCGTGTTTTCGAAGGCGCAGAACTTCGATCTCGTGGTCACCGATGGCGTGATCTACGCGACCACGGCCCTCGACATCACCCCGGCGGTGATCGCCGGCCTGCAGTCGAAGGCGACGGCGCCGAAGCCGGCCGCGCGCTAAGCGGCGCGCCGGCAGCCCGCGGCGAGGGGCCGATGGCGGACATCACCCTCGGCGAACTGGCGGTTCGATACGGTCTGACGCTGCGCGGTGACCCCGCGCGGCCTATCCGACACGTCTCCACCCTCGCGGGGGCGGGGCCGAACTCCATCGCGTTCCTCGCCAACCCCCGACTCACCAAAGCTTTGCAGGGCTGCCGGGCGGGTGCCGTGATTCTGCACCCGGATCTCGAAGCGGCCTCGCCCGTCGATTGCCTCCTAAGCCGTAATCCACACGCGGTGTTCGCGCGCATCGCCACCGAACTCTACCCCGCGATGCCGGTGGCGCCTGGTGTGCACCCTTCGGCCGTCATCGAAGCGGGCGCTGTGGTTGACCCTTCGGCGCATATTGGCGCGCAGTGTTTTGTCGCGGCAGGTGCGCGCATTGGAGCGCGGGTGCAGCTCGGGCCGGGCTGCATCGTGGCTGCCGGCGCTGAGCTCGCTGAAGACGTGCGGCTCGTCGCGCGGGTCACCGTGATGGAGCGCGTGCAGATCGGCGCCCGGTCGATCTTGCACCCGGGTGCCGTGATCGGGGCCGAAGGGTTTGGTTACGCACCCGAGGGCGAGCGCTGGATCGCCGTGCCGCAGGTGGGCACGGTGCGTATCGGTGCCGATGTCGAGATCGGCGCCAACACCACGGTCGATCGCGGCGCCATCGAAGATACGGTGATCGCCGAGGGCGTGAAAATCGACAACCTCGTGCAGATTGGGCACAACTGCACCATCGGCGCGCACACGGCGATCGCCGGCTGCGCGGGCCTGGCTGGCAGTTCGCATCTCGGAGCGCGGTGCCGGGTCGGCGGTGGCGTCGGTATCGCCGGGCACCTGCGGATTTGCGACGATGTGACGCTCACCGGCTTCACGCTCGTGGTGGGCGATATTCATGAACCCGGGGTGTATTCGGGCGGTATACCGGCCGAACCTGCCGCAGACTGGCGACGCGTCGTTGGGCGGCTCAAACGGATCGATGGACTGGCGCGCCGCGTCGGTGAACTGGAACGACAGACTGCCGAGGACGGCGGGGAGACAACGTGAGCGACATCGTAACTTTGGACATCAACGCCATCCTGCGACAACTGCCGCACCGTTATCCGTTTCTGTTGGTCGATCGGGTCACCGAGTGCCGCCGCGGTGAGTCGATCATTGCGCTCAAGAACGTGACCTACAACGAGCCGTATTTCCCCGGGCATTTTCCGCATCGCCCGGTGATGCCCGGGGTGATCATCATCGAGGCGCTCGCGCAGACCGCGGGCATCCTGGCCTTCGTCACCGCCGATGTGATCCCGGATGAGCAGACGCGGTTTTTCTTTGTCGGTATCGACAAAGCCCGCTTTCGTCGGCCCGTCGAGCCCGGCGATCAGCTCATTCTCAAGGCGAGTCTGCAGCGCCAAATGCGCGGGATCTGGAAGTTCGAGACCTCCGCTTGGGTGGGAGAGCACGAGGCGGCCTCCGCTGAGTTGATGGTGGCGCCGGAGACCGGGAGGGGTTCATGAGTGGTGCAGGTTTGATCGATCCGCGCGCGGCGATCGCTGAGGGCGCGAAGCTCGCGCCCGACGTCACGGTCGGCGCCTACGCCATCATCGGGCCTGATGTGGAAATTGGCCCGGGTTGCCGCATTGGTCCGCATGCCGTGGTGACGGGTTGGACGCGGCTTGGCGCCAATAACCACGTATTCCAATTCGCCTCGATCGGCGATGCGCCGCAGGATAAAAAATACAAGGGTGAGCCGACTCGGGTGGAGATCGGCGAGGGCAATGTGTTTCGCGAATACGTGACCGTCAATCGGGGCACGACGCACGACAAGGCCATCACCCGCATCGGCAACGACAATCTGTTCATGGCCTCCTCACACGTGGCGCACGATTGCATCGTGGGCAGTCACTGCGTGTTCGCCAATCTCGCCACGCTCGGTGGGCACGTCGAGGTGGACGATCATGTGATTCTCGCCGGCTTCACCGGTGTGCATCAGTTTTGCAATATCGGCGCGCACGCCTTTATTGCCAACAATACGGCCGTGACGCGCGATGTGCCGCCCTACATCATGGCGGTAGGCCACCCGGCCGAGCCACATTCGATCAATGCCACGGGGCTGTCGCGGCGTGGTTTCTCGAACGAGCAAGTGCGCAACATCAAAAACGCCTTTCGCACGCTGTATCGATCGGATTTGCCGCTCGAGGCCGCGATCGAGCGCCTGCGTGTCGCGGCGGCGACGCAGCCTGAGCTCGTACCGTTCGTCGAGTTCATTGGCCGCTCCACGCGTAGCCTGATCCGCTGACGGCCGCGCCGATGCCGAGCGAGGAACCGCTGATCGCGTTGGTGGCGGGCGAGGCCTCGGGGGATAACCTCGGCGCCGCGTTGAGCGCCGCGTTGCGCGAGCGTTGGCCCGGTGCGCGGTTCGTCGGCATTGCAGGGCCTCGCATGCGCGAAGCGGGTTGCGAGGTGCTCGCCGACAGCGAGGAGCTCGCGCTCATGGGGCTTGCCGAGATCCTGCGTCATTTGCCTCGCTTGATCCGATTGCGGCGGCGCGTGGTGTCGACACTGCTCGAACAGCGCCCCGCGGTGTTCATCGGCATCGATGCGCCCGAATTCAATCTCGGTCTCGCCCGCAGGCTCAAGCGTGCGGGACTGCGCACGGTGCAATACGTCAGTCCGCAGGTCTGGGCGTGGCGGCAAGGGCGCGTGCGTGGCATCGCCCAGGCCTGTGACCGAATTCTTTGTCTGTTGCCCTTTGAGCCGGCGTTTTACGCCGAGCACGGAGTCGAGGCGCGATTCGTCGGTCATCCGCTCGCCGATCACTTTCCGTTGGTACCCGATCGCGCCGGTGCCCGAGAGACCCTTGGGCTTGCGAGCGAGGCGCGGGTGCTGGCGGTGTTGCCTGGCAGTCGACGCGGTGAGGTCGAACGACTCGCCGAGCCCTTTGCGATGGCGGCGGCGTGGTTGCATACGCACCACGCGGATATCCAGTTTGTTGCGCCGCTGACGAGTGAGGCGACGCGGGCGCAGTTCGAAGCCGCGTGGCAGCGTGTGGCGCCCGGCGTGCCGGTTCGGGTGGTGCAGGGGCAATCGCGCGCGGTGCTCGCCGCGGCGGACGCCGTGCTCGTGGCCTCAGGCACGGCGACGCTCGAGACGCTGCTCAGTCGGCGTCCCATGGTCGTCGCCTACAAGCTTGCCCCGCTCACGGCTTGGCTCATCCGCCGGCTCAAGCTCGTGAAAGTGGCGTTCTTCTCGCAGCCGAACCTGCTGCTCGGTCGCGCGGCGGTACCGGAGTTTTTTCAGGAGCAGGCACGGCCCGAACTGCTCGGCGCCGCGTTGCTCGAACTGTTCTCCAATAGCGAGCGCTGGCCCGCGCTTGCGGCCGAGTTTCGCGCCGTGCACGAGCGACTGCGCGGCGGCGGTGCGGCGGCGGCTGCCGAAGCGATCGGCGAGTTGCTTCCCGCAGCGCCATCACGATGAGCACGGCCTGGATCGCGGGGGGGGATGAAGCCGGGCGCGGCGCGCTCGCGGGGCCGGTGGTGG